>NZ_JBWXMQ010000005.1:0-325869 GCF_056626735.1 Pseudomonas sp. 1
CGTGCATGAAAAAGGGAGCCCGAAGGCTCCCTTTTTTGTCGCTCAGCGCCGGATCAGAACAACACGCGGCTACGGATGGTGCCGTTGACGTGTTGCAGCTTCTCTTGCGCCAGCTCCGAGTACTCGGCGTCGACGTCGATCACCACGTAGCCGACCTTCTCGTTGGTCTGCAGGAACTGACCCGAAATGTTGATGCCGTTTTCGGCGAAGACCTTGTTGATCTCGCTCATCACACCCGGGATGTTCTCGTGGATGTGCAGCAGACGGTGCTTGCCAGGGTGAGCCGGCAGGGCCACTTCCGGGAAGTTCACGGACGATACCGAGGTACCGTTGTCGCTGTACTTGACCAGTTTTTCTGCTACTTCCAGACCGATGTTGGCCTGCGCTTCAGCGGTGGAACCACCGATGTGCGGGGTCAGAATCACGTTGTCCAGGCCGCGCAACGGGCTTTCGAACTCTTCGTCGTTGGAGCGCGGCTCGACCGGGAACACGTCAATGGCGGCGCCGATCAGGTGCTTGTCCTTGATCGCGGCGGCCAGGTGATCCAGCTCGACCACAGTGCCGCGTGCAGCGTTGATCAGGATGCCGCCCTTCTTGATGGCGCGGATTTCCTTCTCGCCGATCATCCACTGGGTCGCAGCGGTTTCCGGAACGTGCAGGGTGACGATGTCGGACATGCCCAGCAGCTCGTGCAGGTTGCCGACCTGGGTCGCGTTGCCCAGTGGCAGCTTGGTCACGGTGTCGTAGAAGAACACCTGCATGCCCAGACCTTCCGCCAGGACCGACAGCTGAGTACCGATCGAGCCGTAACCGACGATGCCCAGTTTCTTGCCACGGATCTCGAAGGAGTTGGCTGCGGACTTGATCCAGCCGCCACGGTGGCAGGAAGCGTTTTTCTCAGGGATGCCGCGCAGCAGCAGAATCGCTTCGGCCAGCACCAGCTCGGCCACGGAGCGGGTGTTGGAGTACGGCGCGTTGAACACGGCGATGCCGCGCTCGCGGGCCGCTTCCAGGTCAACCTGGTTGGTGCCGATGCAGAAACAGCCGACAGCGACCAGCTTCTTGGCGTGATCGAAGATCTCTTCGGTCAGCTGGGTGCGCGAGCGAATGCCGATGAAGTGAGCGTCAGCGATCTTTTCCTTGAGCTGGGCTTCCGGCAGGGAGCCTGTCAGGTATTCGATGCTGGTGTAGCCCGCCGCCTTGAGGACGTCGACAGCCGATTGGTGGACGCCTTCGAGAAGAAGGAACTTGATCTTGCTCTTATCGAGAGAAGTCTTGCTCATCTGCGTAAACCTGTATCCCGGAGAAAAATGGCAGGAAATGGTCAACAGACATTGACCTGGACGACAAGAAAGCCGTCACCGCAGAACCGGCCTGGGGCACTGGCCTGCGGGGTCGGTATGCTAGCATAGCCACCCCGCTAATCACTCATTCCTGCGACGTGAAGCGTTCTCAGGATGACCATGAATTGTTCGAGAGTTCCGTCGATGACCAATCCTGCCCTGATTGATGAACTGAAGACCCTGGTCGAGCCTGGCAAGGTCCTGACCGATGCCGACTCCCTGAACGCTTATGGCAAGGACTGGACCAAGCATTTCGCCCCGGCGCCCAGCGCCATCGTGTTCCCCAAGACCATCGAGCAGGTGCAGGCCGTCGTGCGCTGGGCCAACGAACATAACGTGGCGCTGGTGCCGTCGGGCGGGCGCACCGGGCTTTCCGCCGCCGCCGTGGCCGCCAATGGCGAAGTGGTCGTGTCGTTCGACTACATGAACCAGATTCTCGATATCAACCTCACCGACCGCACCGCCGTCTGTCAGCCGGGCGTGGTCACCGAGCAATTGCAGAATGCCGCCGAAGAACATGACTTGTACTACCCGGTCGACTTCGCCTCGGCAGGTTCCAGCCAGATTGGCGGCAATATCGGCACCAATGCCGGCGGGATCAAGGTCATTCGCTATGGCATGACCCGCAATTGGGTCGCAGGCATGAAAGTGGTGACCGGCAAGGGCGATGTGCTGGAACTGAACAAGGACCTGATCAAGAACGCCACCGGTTATGACCTGCGGCAGCTGTTCATCGGCGCCGAAGGCACCCTGGGTTTTGTGGTCGAGGCGACCATGCGCCTGGACCGTTCACCGAAAAACCTGACCGCGATGGTCCTCGGCACGGCTGATTTCGATTCGATCATGCCGGTGCTGCACGCATTCCAGGGCCGGCTGGACCTGACCGCGTTCGAATTTTTCTCCGACAAGGCCCTGGCCAAGGTCATGGGCCGTGGCGACGTCCCGGCGCCGTTCGAAACCGACTGCCCGTTCTATGCCTTGCTGGAATTCGAAGCGACCACCGAAGAAGTGGCCAATACCGCGCTGGAAACCTTCGAGCATTGCGTGGAGCAGGGCTGGGTGCTGGACGGCGTGATGAGCCAGAGCGAAACCCAGTTGCAGAACCTGTGGAAGTTGCGCGAATACATCTCCGAAACCATTTCCCACTGGACGCCGTACAAGAACGACATCTCGGTGACCGTCTCGAAAGTCCCGGCATTTCTGCAGGAAATCGACGCGATCGTCGGCGAACACTATCCCGATTTCGAAATTGTCTGGTTCGGCCACATCGGTGACGGCAACCTGCACCTGAACATCCTCAAGCCGGACAACCTGAGCAAGGACGAGTTTTTCGCCAAGTGCGCCACCGTCAACAAGTGGGTGTTCGAAACCGTCGAGAAGTACAACGGTTCGATTTCAGCCGAACATGGCGTGGGCATGACCAAACGCGACTACTTGACCTACAGCCGCTCGCCGGTGGAAATCGAATACATGAAAGCGGTCAAGGCGGTGTTCGACCCGAACGGCATCATGAACCCGGGCAAGATCTTCGCGGTTTGATTGGCAATCCCTGATGAATCAATGAAGGCAGGAGTCGGTAATGAGCTATCAGCACCAGTATGTCGACGGTACGCGGATTCATTTTCCGCTGGGAAAAGTGGTGTGCATCGGCCGTAACTACGCCGAACACGCCAAGGAACTGGACAACCCGGTGCCTACCGAGCCGTTGCTGTTCATCAAACCCGGCAGTTGCGTGGTACCGCTGGAAGGCGGTTTCAGCATTCCGACCGAGCGTGGCTCGGTGCATTACGAAGCGGAAATCGCTGTGTTGATCGGCAAGCCACTGTCGACCAAGCCGAGCCGTGAAGAAGTGCTGGACGCGATCTCCGGTTTCGCCCCGGCGCTGGACCTGACCCTGCGCGACAAGCAGGCCGAGCTCAAGTCGAAAGGGCTGCCGTGGGAAATCGCCAAGTCGTTCGACGGCGCGGCGGTGATTGCACCGTTCGTGGTCGGCAGCACCTTTTCCGACCTGACCGACATCGGCATTCGCCTGACCATCAACGGCGAAGTGCGCCAGGACGGCAACAGCAGCGCGATGCTCAACCCGATCGTGCCGATGATCCAGCACATGGCCGGCTGCTTCTCGCTGCAGGCCGGTGACGTGATTCTCACCGGCACACCGGTGGGCGTCGGTCCGCTGAACGTTGGCGATGAAATCGTGCTGGAACTGCCGGGCGCCAGTCGCTTCACCAGCAGCGTTCGCTGACGGCAACTCTGAAAAAAACTGTGGGAGCGAGCTTGCTCCCACATTTTTGTGCGTTTCAGCTCGCAAACATATAAGGCGTTCCGGCCATTTGCCGTTTTTTTCACATTTAGTCCGGATAATTCCGGTCATTCTGGCGTCTGAGCCGGCCTCTTTGTGCTATTACCCGTAGCCTGAATTTTCGGAACGCGTCCTTTGATGTCATCTCAAACTCAGCTCAAACCCGCTCGCCGTTCACGCTTCGCCCTGCGCTGGTATTCCTGGCTGTTGTTGGTAGCCGCCGCTACGTACGGGCTGGCGTTTGCCATGCATTGGGATGACCGTGGCCTGTTGTGGGTGCTGGAGCGCTTCGAGAGTTCGACCGAGAAGCAGGAAAGCGTCTGGCTTCCGGACTACCGGGCGGTCATCGACGCCAAACTGCTGCCTGGCATGGAGAAGGACGAAGCTTCGGACCTGTCCTATAACCCGCAGACCAAAACCCTGTTTTCGGTGATGGGCAAGAACCCGTTTCTGGTCGAGCTGACTCTGCAGGGCGACGTGCTGCGCAAGATGCCGCTGGTGGGCTGGAGCAATCCGGAAGGCCTGACGGTGATGGAAAACGGCTTGATGGCGATTGTCGACGAGCGCGCGCACATGCTCTCCATCGTCAAGGTCGATGCTGACACCCGTGAGCTGAAGCGCGACGATTTCCCCAAATACGACCTCGGCCCGTCGAAAGACCAGAACAAAGCTTTCGAAGCCATTACCTGGGACGCCCGCAATCAGCAACTGCTGCTGGGCGAGGAGCGTCCGCCTGCGCTGTTCACCTGGAAAAGCGACGGCAGCCAGACGCTCAAAGGCGACAAGCAGAAACTCGACAGCGATGAGCTGGACCTGCGCAACCTTTCAGCATTAGCGATTGACCCGCGCACCGGTCACACCCTGGTGCTGTCCGCCGATTCGCACCTGTTGCTGGAGCTGGACGAGAAGGGCGAACAAGTCAGCTTCATGACCCTGCTCGGCGGTTTCAACGGCTTGAAGAACACCATTCCCCGCGCCGAAGGCGTGACCATGGACGAGGCAGGCACGCTGTACATGGTCAGCGAGCCGAACCTGTTCTACCGCTTCGAAAAGCAGAAGTAATTGCTCCCGCAGCAATTGCAGATCTGTGGAGTTGTGGCTTGAGGCAAGTGGCCATTAAGCTTCAGTTCAGACAGGCGTGATATTTCATCCGCCTGTTTTGATTCCGAGCCTGCCCCGAATGCGTCGACTTGCCCGTCCCAAGCCTCTGTTCATCATCCTGTCGGTGATTGCCCTGATCGCGCTGATTGCGATCGGCCAATACATGCGCCTGTTCGAGCGTGCCTGGTTCAACCTGAATACGCTCTGGCAGCCGATGAACAGCGAGGCCATCGGGCTGGATCAATATCGGGTAGCGATCGAAGCGAAGGTCATTGACGGACTGAACGACGACGTCTCGGCGCTGACCTACGATCCGGTGCGCAAGAGCCTGTTCACCGTGACCAACAAGAATGCCGAGCTGATCGAGCTGTCACTGGATGGCACGATCCTGCGCCGTGTTGCCTTGATCGGCTTCGGCGATCCGGAGGCGGTGGAGTTCATCAGCGCCGATACCTACGTAATCACCGATGAGCGCCAGCAACGGCTGATCAAGATCCATCTGGAGCACGACACTACGTTCCTCGATGCGGCGGACGCCGAGCAGATGACCCTTGGTGTGCACATGAGCGGCAACAAGGGGTTTGAAGGCCTGGCTTACGACTCGGTGGGCAAGCGCCTGTTCGTGGCCAAGGAACGGGACCCGATGCTGATCTATGAAGTGCACGGTTTTCCGCACTTCAACCCGGAAAAATCCTACGCGGTACACGTAATCAACAATCCCAAACGCGATGCCGGGATGTTCGTGCGAGATCTGTCGAGCCTGCAATACGACGAGCGCAGCGGCCATTTGCTGGCTCTGTCCGATGAATCGCGGTTGATTCTGGAACTGGATGTGGACGGGCGCCCGTTGAGCACGATGTCGTTGAGCGGTGGTCGACAGGGCCTGAAGAAAACCGTGCCGCAGGCGGAAGGTATCGCAATGGATGACGATGGGACGTTGTATCTGGTGAGCGAGCCGAATCTGTTCTACGTCTTCAAGAGGCCTGCGCAGAACTAACCAAAACCCCAAAACACTGTGGGAGCGAGCTTGCTCGCGATGAGGGAGGGTCAGTCGCCAAACATGTCGACTGTCACACCGCTATCGCTAGCAAGCTAGCTCCCACAGGTTTTTTCATCTGCCCACAAAGATGTGGGTAGTTTCGGCTTATTCAGCTTTCAGTGTTTTCACACCTTCGGAAGTGCCCAGCAACAACAGATCCGCCGGGCGTGCCGCGAACAGGCCGTTGGTGACCACGCCGACAATCGCGTTGATCTGCGCTTCCAGCTCCACCGGATTGGTGATCTGCAGGTTGTGCACGTCCAGGATGATGTTGCCGTTGTCGGTCAGCACGCCTTCGCGGTAGACCGGGTCGCCGCCCAGCTTCACCAGCTGGCGGGCCACGTGGCTGCGGGCCATCGGGATCACTTCCACCGGCAGCGGGAACGCGCCCAGCACCGGCACCAGTTTGCTGGCGTCGGCGATGCAGATGAAGGTCTTGGCCACGGCCGCGACGATCTTCTCGCGGGTCAGTGCTGCGCCGCCGCCCTTGATCAGGTTCAGGTGTTCGTCGCTTTCATCGGCGCCGTCGACGTAGAACTCCAGATTGCTCACGGTGTTCAGCTCGTACACCGGAATCCCGTGGCCCTTGAGGCGCGCGGCGGTGGCTTCGGAGCTCGCGACCGCGCCATCGAATGCGCCCTTGTGCTGGGCCAGGGCATCGATGAAGCAGTTGGCGGTGGAGCCGGTGCCGACGCCGACGATGCTCTTGTCGTCGAGTTTCGGAAGGATGAAGTCGACGGCGGCCTGGGCCACGGCCTGTTTGAGTTGATCCTGGGTCATGCGGGCTCCGGAAGCGGGCAAGGTAAGAACGGAAAGGCCGGCATTATAGCCTCAAGCCGGGCTAAAACCTCTGGATTCGTGTGGTCGTGCGCCCAAAAGCCGGGTTAGACTCGTTGGCCCTGCCCAACCCGCTCAGTGATGCTTTCCGATGCTCGAACAGTACGTCAAGAAGATCCTCACCTCGCGCGTTTATGACGTTGCCGTAGAAACCCCGCTGCAGAACGCCCGCCAGCTCTCCGAGCGGCTGGGCAACGACATCTGGCTCAAGCGCGAAGACTTGCAGCCGGTGTTCTCGTTCAAGATTCGCGGCGCCTACAACAAGCTGACCCAGTTGAGCGACGAAGAGCGCGCCCGTGGCGTGGTCACCGCGTCGGCGGGCAACCACGCGCAGGGCCTGGCCCTGGCGGCGAAAGTGCTGGGCGTGAAGGCGACCATCGTGATGCCCAAGACCACCCCGGAAATCAAGGTCGAAGGCGTGCGCTCCCGTGGCGGCAAAGTGGTGCTGCACGGGGATTCGTTCCCGGAAGCGCTGGCCTACTCGCTGAAACTGGTCGATGAAAAAGGCTACGTCTACATCCACCCGTACGACGATCCGCACACCATTGCCGGGCAGGGCACCGTGGCGATGGAGATTCTGCGCCAGCACCCGCAGCCACTGGACGCGATCTTCGTCCCGGTGGGCGGCGGCGGTCTGATCGCCGGCATCGCGGCGTACGTGAAATACCTTCGTCCGGACATCAAGGTCATCGGCGTCGAACCCGACGACTCCAACTGCCTGCAAGCGGCGATGGCGGCGGGCGAGCGCGTGGTGCTGCCGGCCGTGGGCATCTTCGCTGACGGCGTGGCGGTGGCGCAGATCGGCCAGCACACCTTCGACATCTGCAAGGATTACGTCGACGAAGTGATCACCGTCAGCACCGACGAAATCTGCGCGGCGATCAAGGACATCTACGACGATACCCGTTCGATCACCGAACCGGCCGGCGCCCTCGGCGTGGCCGGTATCAAGAAGTACGTCGAGCAGCGCGGCGTCAGCGGCCAGACCTTCGTGGCCATCGATTCCGGGGCCAACGTCAACTTCGACCGTCTGCGCCACGTCGCCGAGCGCGCCGAGCTGGGTGAAGGTCGTGAAGCGATCATCGCCGTGACCATCCCGGAGAAGGCCGGCAGCTTCAAGGCATTCTGCGAGGCCATCGGCAAGCGCCAGATCACCGAATTCAACTACCGCTATAACAATGGCAGCGAAGCGCACATCTTCGTCGGCGTGCAGACGCACCCGGACAGCGACCCGCGCAGTGCGTTGCTGGCGAGCCTGACCGAGCAGGGTTTCCCGGTGCTCGACCTGACCGACAACGAGCTGGCCAAGCTGCACATCCGTCACATGGTCGGCGGACGTGCGGCGCACGTGGTCGATGAAGTGGTGCTGCGCTTCGAGTTCCCGGAGCGTCCGGGTGCGCTGTTCAACTTCCTCAACAAACTCGGCGGTCGCTGGAACATCTCGATGTTCCACTACCGCAACCACGGTGCGGCGGACGGCCGTGTGGTGGCGGGCCTGCAAGTGCCCCACGACGAACGTCATCTGGTGCCCGCAGCCCTTGAGGAAATCGGCTACCCGTACTGGGACGAAAGCGACAACCCGGCCTATAAGCTGTTTCTTGGCTGAACGGCTACGCTGATGGGCAGGCCATAAGGAAATCGGATCATGGAAACGTTAACCGCCCTGAAAGCGGCGCACATGCTGGCGACCGCGGTGTTGCTGCTCGGTGCGCTGGGCCTCGGAACAGGCGTCTGGCGCGCACGGCGCAACGGTGATGCGACGGCGGGCAGCCGCACGTTGCAGCGGCCATGGCTGTTTGTCTGGTTGTTGATCGTACTGGCGCTGGTGAGCATGCCGTTCACCGGCTGGTGGATGGTGCATCTGGTGGGCTGGCCGCTGGGGCAGACGTGGGTTCTGGCTTCCAGCGTGCTGTACACCGTGGCCGCACTGGCGTGGTTCTGGCTGCTGGTGCGCTTGAACCGGTTGCGCAAGGCGCCGGGCGGCGTGGGCCGGTTCAGTCTGGGGCTGGCGTTGTTCGGGCTGGTCTGCTTTATCGCGATTGCCGGGTTGATGGGCGCCAAGCCGGTTTAAGGCCCGGGATCGAGTCGACCCCAATCGCGAGCAAGCCCGCTCCCACAGGGGATTGTGTGCGACACAGATCCAATGTTGGGGCGGGCTTGGTCCGGGCGGCGTTCCGACGAAGGCGTAGTCAGTCGCGCAGACTGATTACCGGCCAGCCGCGTTTCTCGGCTTCGGCCCGCAGGTTCGGATCCGGGTCGACTGCGACCGGATTCACCACCTGCTCCAGCAGCGGCAGGTCATTCATCGAGTCGCTGTAGAAATAGCTGCCTTCCAGCGAATGCCCGGTTTCTTCCAGCCAGCGGTTCAGGCGCGTCACCTTGCCTTCACGGAAGCACGGCACGTCGGTGCTGCGTCCGGTATAGCGGCCGTCCTGCATCTCGCATTCGGTGGCGATCAGGGTTTCGACGCCCAGGCGCGCAGCAATCGGTGCGGTGACGAAGCGGTTGGTGGCGGTGATGATCACCAGCTTATCGCCGGCGTCGCGGTGCTGGTTCAGCAACTCAACGGCCTTTGGCAACATGATCGGTTCGATGCAGTCGCGCATGTAATCGTTGTGCCACTGCTCAAGCACGGCCATCTCGGTGCGGCCAAGAATCTCCAGGCAGAAGTTCAGGTAGGCGGCGTTATCCAGTTTGCCGGCCAGGTAATCCTGGTAGAACTCGTCATTGCGCGTCTTGTAGGCGATCGGGTCAAGGAAGCCGCGTTCGCACAGATAATCGCCCCAGGCGTGGTCGCTGTCGCCGCCCAAAAGGGTGTTGTCCAAATCGAATAAAGCCAGGCGCATTGCAGTTACCCGCTGAAAAGTCAGTAAAAAGGCCACAAGAATACGGTCTTTTCACAAGAGTGCACATAAGCTCGGAACCTTCGTTGCCGCCTTCACAACCTTTGTGGAACAATGCGGCGACATGCGTTTGCGAGGTTGTTGCCGTGATCGACCCCGATGGTTTCCGCCCTAATGTCGGGATCATTCTGACGAATGACGCCGGCCAGGTGCTATGGGCTCGCCGTATCAATCAAGATGCCTGGCAGTTTCCGCAAGGGGGAATCAATCCCGAGGAGACGCCGGAAGACGCCTTGTACCGCGAGCTGAACGAAGAAGTTGGCCTGGAACGCGAAGATGTTGAAATTCTCGCCTGTACCCGGGGCTGGTTGCGCTATCGTTTGCCGCAACGTCTGGTGCGAACCCACAGCCAACCGCTGTGCATCGGCCAGAAACAGAAATGGTTTCTCCTGCGCCTGGTCTCCAACGAGCAGCGGGTGCGGATGGATTTGACCGGTAAACCGGAGTTCGATGGCTGGCGCTGGGTCAGTTATTGGTATCCGTTGGGCCAGGTGGTGACATTCAAGCGCGAAGTGTATCGCCGCGCTCTCAAAGAGCTTGCCCCGCGCCTTTTAGCGCGCGACTGACGACGGAGTTCGACCCCGAGCCATGCTCAATACGCTGCGCAAGATCGTCCAGGAAGTTAACTCCGCCAAGGATCTCAAGGCGGCGTTGGGGATTATTGTGTTGCGCGTCAAAGAGGCCATGGGCAGCCAGGTCTGCTCGGTCTACCTGCTTGATCCAGAGACCAACCGCTTCGTGCTGATGGCCACCGAGGGCTTGAACAAGCGCTCGATCGGCAAGGTCAGCATGGCACCCAACGAAGGTCTGGTCGGCCTGGTCGGCACGCGTGAAGAACCCCTGAACCTCGAAAACGCCGCGGATCACCCGCGCTACCGCTACTTCGCCGAGACCGGCGAGGAGCGCTACGCCTCGTTCCTCGGGGCGCCGATCATTCACCACCGCCGCGTCGTCGGCGTGTTGGTCATCCAGCAGAAAGAACGCCGCCAGTTCGATGAAGGTGAAGAAGCCTTCCTCGTGACCATGAGCGCGCAACTCGCTGGTGTCATCGCTCACGCCGAGGCTACCGGCTCGATCCGTGGCCTTGGCCGTCAGGGCAAGGGCATCCAGGAAGCCAAGTTCGTCGGCGTGCCGGGTTCGCCGGGTGCGGCGGTCGGTACCGCGGTGGTCATGCTGCCGCCGGCGGATCTGGACGTGGTGCCGGACAAGACCATCACCGACATCGACGCGGAACTCGCGCTGTTCAAGACCGCCATCGAAGGCGTGCGGGCCGACATGCGTGCGTTGTCGGCCAAACTGGCGACCCAGCTGCGTCCGGAAGAGCGCGCGCTGTTCGACGTCTACCTGATGATGCTCGACGATGCCTCGCTGGGCAGCGAAATCACCACCGTGATCAAGACCGGCCAGTGGGCCCAGGGTGCGCTGCGCCAGGTCGTGACCGATCACGTCAACCGTTTCGAATTGATGGACGACGAATACCTGCGTGAGCGGGCGTCGGACGTCAAGGACCTGGGCCGTCGCCTGCTCGCCTACCTGCAGGAAGAGCGTCAGCAGAACCTGGTCTATCCGGAAAAGACCATTCTGGTCAGCGAAGAACTGACGCCGGCAATGCTCGGCGAGGTGCCGGAAGGCACGCTGGTCGGTCTGGTGTCGGTACTCGGTTCGGGCAACTCCCACGTCGCGATCCTGGCCCGGGCCATGGGCATCCCGACGGTAATGGGCCTGGTCGACCTGCCGTATGCCAAGGTCGACGGCATCGAACTGATCGTCGACGGTAATCGCGGCGAGGTCTACACCAACCCCGGCGATGTGCTGCGCAAGCAGTTCGCCGAGGTGGTGGAAGAAGAGAAGCAACTGGCGCTGGGTCTCGACTCCCTGCGCGACCTGCCGTGCGTGACCCTCGACGGCCACCGCATGCCGCTGTGGGTCAACACCGGCCTGCTGGCAGACGTGGCGCGGGCGCAGAAGCGTGGCGCCGAAGGCGTCGGTCTGTACCGCACCGAAGTGCCGTTCATGATCAACCAGCGCTTTCCGAGCGAGAAGGAACAACTGGCGATCTACCGCGAGCAGCTTGCCGCGTTCCACCCGCAACCGGTGACCATGCGCAGCCTGGACATCGGCGGCGACAAGTCGCTGTCGTACTTCCCGATCAAGGAAGACAACCCGTTCCTCGGCTGGCGCGGGATCCGCGTCACCCTCGACCATCCGGAAATCTTCCTGGTGCAGACCCGCGCGATGCTCAAGGCCAGCGAAGGCCTGAACAACCTGCGGATCCTGTTGCCGATGATCTCCGGCATCCACGAGCTCGAAGAAGCGCTGCACCTGATTCACCGTGCCTGGGGCGAAGTGCGCGACGAAGGCACCGACGTGCCGATGCCGCCAGTGGGTGTGATGATCGAAATTCCTGCGGCGGTTTACCAGACCAAAGAGCTGGCGCGGATGGTGGACTTCCTGTCGGTCGGCTCCAACGACCTGACCCAGTACTTGCTGGCCGTGGATCGCAACAACCCGCGGGTCGCCGATCTCTACGACTACCTGCACCCGGCGGTGCTGCAAGCCCTGCAAACCGTGGTGCGCGACGCCCATGCCGAAGGCAAGCCGGTGAGCATCTGCGGCGAGATGGCCGGTGACCCGGCGGCGGCGGTGCTGTTGATGGCGATGGGCTTCGACAGCCTGTCGATGAACGCCACCAATCTGCCGAAGGTGAAATGGATGTTGCGCCAGATCAACCTGAGCAAGGCCAAGGAACTGCTGGCGGAGTTGATGACCATCGACAACCCGCAGGTGATCCACAGCTCGCTGCAACTGGCGTTGAAGAAACTCGGGTTGGCGAAGATGGTCAATCCGGCGGCAGCCAACCCGCTCTGAAATTCTGAGGGCCTCATCGCTGGCAAGCCAGCTCCCACAGTTTCCTCTAGTGTTCACAAAATATGTGTCCACCGAGCATCCTGTGGGAGCTGGCTTGCCAGCGATGGCGCCCGTATAGCAACGCCTAAATCAGAATTTCCACTTCCCCCAAGTGCCCGCCATACGGCCCGAAACTGCGCTCCACCATCCGCCGCGTCCCGTCAGCCTGCACAATCAACGCCGTACTCGCCCGTGTCCCGTAGCTCTGGCTGGCAATAAACACACTCGACAGCAACGACTCGGTCGCCAGCCCCACGCCGGTATCCGGCAGCTCGGCAAACGGCGCCGTTTGCGCATCCCCCAACAACGCCAACAACCGCTTGGGCTGCGGATCATCCAGCACGCCACTCAACGCTGCCTTGGCCTTGAGCAGTTTCGGCCATGGCGTATCCAGCCCGGCGTTGGACAAACCATAAACGCCGGGCTGCAACATCACCGGTTCCGATGACCGCGCATTGAAATGCCACAGCTCGTTGGCATTGCCCAGCAGCAGGTTGAAGCCGGCATATTCCGGGGAGCGGGCGACAACGTCGGACAAATAGTCATCGATCGACAGGTTTCCGGTCAGAAATCCCGCCACCAGCTCGCCCCGAGAGCGTCGGGCCGGCGGTTGATGCGGATCGCGAATGTTGGTCAGCGCCGCAAAACGACCGTTGGCGCCCAGGCCGAGCCAGGTGCCCCCAGCCTCCAGATCCCGGCCGGCATGAACATGCGGCGACTCGGGCCACTGCGCCAGCGGCAGGCTGGGCCGCGCGTAGAACTCGTCGCGGTTGGCCGCAACGATCAGCGGCTGGGCATGCCCCGGCCGCCAGGCGAAAACGATCAGGCACATAAGGTGGTCCTTGTGTGTTTTTTGCCCACTCTACGCAGACATTGTCCGTGCATCCATCGCCAGTGGAGCCGAAGGGTATCCATCCGTTACCATGCCGCTCCGGTTTTGGGGACGCGCCTTGGGAGGCAGTCATGGAATTTCTGCTCTATCTGGCGCTCGGCGCCTGTGCGGGCGTATTGGCCGGGCTGTTCGGAGTGGGCGGCGGGATCATCATCGTGCCGGTGCTGGTGTTCAGTTTCACCTTGCAGGGCTTCGATCCGTCGATCCTGACCCATCTGGCGGTCGGCACGTCCCTGGCGACGATCATCTTCACCTCGGTCAATGCCGTGCGCGAGCATCATCGACGCGGCGCGGTGCGCTGGCCGATCTTCCGCTGGATGACCGTCGGCATCCTGCTCGGCGCCGGTTTCGGTGCGCTGACCGCCGAAGCGATCTCCGGGCCCAACCTGCAAAAGATCATCGGTGTGTTTGCCCTGGTGATCGCGGCGCAGTTGGCACTGGATGTCAAACCCAAGGCCAGCCGAACGGTGCCGGGCAAACTCGGTCTGACCGTGGCCGGCAGTGTGATCGGCTGGGCATCGGCGATTTTCGGGATCGGCGGCGGCTCGCTGACCGTGCCGTTCCTGACCTGGCGCAGCGTGCCGATGCAGCAGGCGGTGGCGACCTCGTCGGCCTGCGGCCTGCCGATTGCCGTGGCCAGTGCAATAAGTTTCATGATTCTGGGCTGGCATGATCCGTTACTGCCGGCTCATAGTCTCGGTTTTGTGTATCTGCCGGCGCTGCTCGGCATTGCCCTGACCAGCATGGTATTCGCCCGTCTCGGCGCGCGGCTGGCGCACAGGTTGTCGCCGAAGTTGCTGAAACGGCTGTTCGCGGCTTTGCTGTTTTGCGTGGGCTTGAGCTTTTTGTTCTGAACCGTCTGTTTTGGCAGGTCGCAATCCTGGCTTAATCCTGAGGTGACAGCGTCGCCCGGGAATTTTTGAAGATTTGAATGCTAACGAGGAGTCGCAATGCTGCCTTACCCGCAGATCGATCCGGTGGCCCTGGCCATCGGTCCGCTGAAAATCCACTGGTACGGCCTGATGTACCTGGTCGGCATCGGCGGCGCGTGGTTGCTGGCATCGCGCCGGCTCAACCGTTTCGACCCGACCTGGACCAAGGAGAAACTCTCCGATCTGGTGTTCTGGCTGTCGATGGGGGTGATTGTCGGCGGACGTCTGGGCTATGTGCTGTTCTACGACCTGAGCGCCTACATCGCCAACCCGACGCTGATTTTCGAGGTGTGGAAGGGCGGCATGTCGTTCCACGGCGGTTTCATCGGCGTGATGCTGGCCGCGCTGTGGTTCGGCAAGCGTAACGGCAAGTCGTTCTTCCAGCTGATGGACTTCGTGGCGCCGATGGTGCCGATCGGCCTGGGCGCCGGGCGCATCGGCAACTTCATCAACGCCGAGCTGTGGGGCAAGGCCACCGACGTGCCGTGGGCCATGGTGTTTCCGCCGTTCAGCGACCCGGCGCAACTGCCGCGTCACCCGTCGCAGCTGTATCAGTTCGCGCTCGAAGGCGTGGCGCTGTTCCTGATCCTCTGGCTGTTCTCGCGCAAGCCCCGGCCGACCATGGCGGTCTCCGGCATGTTCGCGCTGTTCTACGGCATCTTCCGTTTCATCGTCGAATTCGTTCGCGTGCCGGACGCGCAACTGGGCTATCTGGCCTGGAACTGGCTGACCATGGGGCAGGTACTCTGCGTACCGATGATCATCGGCGGGCTGTTCCTGATCTGGCTGGCCTACCACCGCGCCCCGGCGGCGCCGGTTGCACCGACAGCTTAAACATTCGAACCCCGGCGATGTTTGCCGGGGCTCAAGGACACAGGTAACTCATGAAGCAATATCTCGATCTGGTGTCGCACGTCATCAACAACGGCACCAAACAGGCCAACCGTACCGGCGTGAACACCATCAGCTTTCCGGGCGCCATGCTGCGCTTCGATCTGCAGGAAGGTTTCCCGGCGATCACCACCCGCAAGATGGCCTTCAAATCGGCCATCGGCGAGATGTGCGGCTTTCTGCGTGGCGTGAACAACGCCGCCGAATTCCGTGCGCTGGGCTGCAAGGTCTGGGATCAGAACGCCAACGAAAACGCCCAGTGGCTGGCCAACCCGTTCCGCCAGGGTGAAGACGACCTCGGCGAAATCTACGGCGTGCAATGGCGCAAATGGCCGGCCTACAAGCAGATTCCGCTGAGCAACACCGCCGCCATCGAACAGACCCTGAGCAACGGCTACAAGCAGATTGCCCAGGGCGAAGAAGACGGCCAGGCCTACGTGGTCTTGTACAAAGCCATCGATCAGGTGCGCCAGTGCGTCGACACGATCATCAAGGACCCGGGCAGCCGGCGCATCCTGTTCCACGGCTGGAACTGTGCCCAGCTCGATGAAATGGCCTTGCCGCCGTGCCATCTGCTGTACCAGTTCCACCCGAATGTCGAGACCAAAGAGATCTCTCTGACCCTCTACATCCGCTCCAACGACCTGGGCCTGGGCACGCCGTTCAACCTCACCGAAGGCGCGGCGCTGCTGAGCCTGATCGGTCGCCTGACCGGCTACACGCCGCGCTGGTTCACTTATTTCATCGGTGACGCCCACGTCTACGAAAACCACCTGGACATGCTCAACGAACAGCTCAAGCGCGAGCCGTTCGCCATGCCGAAGCTGAAGATTTCGGATCGTGTGCCGGAATTTGCGAAGACCGGTGTTTATCAGCCGGAGTGGCTGGAAATGGTGGAGCCGAGCGACTTCTCGCTGGAAGGCTACGAGCACCATGCGCCGATGACCGCGCCGATGGCGGTCTGACAGGCAATGTAAAAAACTGTGGGAGCGAGCTTGCTCGCGAAAGCGTCGGGTCAGTCGATATTTTTACCAACTGACACTCCGCCTTCGCGAGCAAGCTCGCTCCCACAGTGTTATGTGGTGTGCTCAGTGACCGTGACTACGGCCCACATGCGAATGCTCAACCTCCGCCGCCACAACCCCGCCACTCACCTCCAGCCGCTGCAGGATCCCGCACTGATCCGCCTCCGGCCCTTCGCCACACCGCTGTCGCAGGTCGAGCAGTTGCGTCTGCAATGCCAGTAGCCCGTCGATCCGCGCCCTGACGTGCTGGATATGCTCGTCGATCAGCGCATTCACGCTTTCGCACTGATCCTGCGGGCTGTCGCGCAAGGCGAGCAGGCTGCGGATTTCTTCGAGGGTCATGTCGAGGGTGCGGCAGTTGCGGATGAAGGTCAGGCGCTCGGCGTGGGCCTGTGTGTAGACCCGGTAGTTGCCGTCGCTGCGGGCCGGTTCCGGCAGCAGGTTTTCGCGCTCGTAGTAGCGGATGGTTTCCACGGCGCAATCGGTCTGTTTCGCCAGTTCTCCGATTTTCATGACGGCCATCTCCAAAAGGGTGCTTGACCCTATAGTGGCTACAGGGTCTTTACTTGGCAACAGGCACCTTCATGGACGCGACCAATGAGCGATTCCCAGCACACCCACCAATCCCACGCGGGACACGACCACCGCCACAAATTGCAGCCTGTGCATAAACACGACCACGGCGCTGATGCCTGCTGTGCATCGAAAGCGGCGGCGCCGTCGCTGATTCAACTGAGCGAAGCGAAAAGCGCTGACGCCCGGCTGAGCAGTTTCCGCATCGAGGCAATGGACTGCCCGACCGAACAGACGCTGATCCAGAACAGGCTCGGCAAACTCACCGGGATCCAGCAGCTGGAATTCAACCTGATCAACCGCGTGCTCGGCGTGACCCACAATCTGCCGGACACCGCGCCGATCATCGACGCGATCAAATCCCTCGGCATGCAGGCCGAGCCGCTGGAGGCGGGCGTTGAAGCACCAGCGCCAGCTCCGGTGAAAAAACACTGGTGGCCGCTGGCGCTGTCCGGCGTCGGTGCGCTGGCTGCCGAAGTGATTCACTTCACCAGCGCTGCGCCGACCTGGGTGGTAGCGATCATCGCGCTGATCTCGATCCTCAGCGGTGGCCTCACCACCTACAAAAAGGGCTGGATCGCCCTGAAGAACCGCAACCTCAACATCAACGCGCTGATGAGCATCGCCGTAACCGGTGCGGTGTTGATCGGCCAGTGGCCGGAAGCGGCGATGGTGATGTTCCTGTTCACTGTGGCCGAGCTGATCGAAGCGCGCTCGCTGGATCGCGCGCGCAACGCCATCAGCGGCCTGATGCAGATGACGCCGGAGCGGGCGACGGTGTTGCAGGCGGACGGCAACTGGGTCGATCTGGAGGTGAAAAGCGTCGATATCGGCGCCCGCGTGCGGGTAAAACCCGGCGAGCGTATTGCGCTGGACGGTGAAGTTGTCAGCGGCAGTTCGACCATCGATCAGGCGCCGATCACCGGCGAAAGCCTGCCGGTTGAGAAAACCGTCGGCGACAAAGTGTTTGCCGGCACCATCAACCAGGCTGGTTCGCTGGAATACGCGGTGACCGCAGCGGCGAACAATTCCACTCTGGCGCGGATCATCCACGCCGTAGAACAGGCGCAAGGCGCGCGGGCACCGACCCAGCGCTTCGTCGATCAGTTCTCGAAAATCTACACCCCGGTGGTCTTCGTCCTGGCCCTGGCCGTGGCGATCATCCCGCCGCTGTTCATGGGCGCCGCGTGGTTCGACTGGATCTACCGTGCGCTGGTGCTGCTGGTCGTCGCGTGCCCGTGTGCGCTGGTGATTTCCACCCCGGTGACCATCGTCAGCGGCCTCGCGGCGGCGGCGCGCAAAGGCATTCTGGTCAAGGGTGGCGTGTACCTGGAGGGCGGTTTCAAACTCGACTATCTGGCCCTCGACAAGACCGGCACCCTCACTCACGGCAAGCCGGTGCAGACCGATTACCTGTCCCTCGACCCGACCGCCGACGCCACGGCTCCGGCGATTGCCGCCGCGTTGGCCGGGCGTTCCGATCACCCGGTCTCGCTGGCCATCGCCAACGCGGCTGTGGATAAAGGCTTCGCGACCCTGGCTGTGGATAACTTCGAAGCGCTGGCCGGGCGCGGTGTGAAAGGTGAGGTCAACGGTCAGGCCTACCACCTGGGCAACCACCGACTGGTCGAAGAGCTGGGTCTGTGCTCGCCGCAACTGGAAGAAAAGCTGTTCGCGCTGGAGAAACAGGGCAAGTCCGTGGTGTTGCTGCTCGACCGTTCCGGCCCGCTGGCGCTGTTCGCCGTAGCCGACACGGTCAAGGAAACCAGCCGCGAGGCGATCCGCCAGTTGCATGATCTGGGCGTGAAAACCCTGATGCTGACCGGCGACAACGTCCACACCGCCCAGGCGATTGCGGCGCAGGTCGGGATCGATCAGGCCAAGGGCGACTTGTTGCCGACCGACAAACTGCAAGCCATCGAAGATCTGTACGCGCAGGGCCGTCGAGTCGGCATGGTCGGCGACGGCATCAACGATGCGCCGGCGCTGGCTCGGGCCGAGATCGGGTTTGCGATGGCGGCGGCCGGTACCGATACAGCGATCGAAACCGCCGATGTCGCCCTGATGGACGACGATCTGCGCAAGATTCCGGCCTTCATCAGCCTGTCGCGCCATACCGCCGCTATCCTGAAACAGAACATCGCGCTGGCACTGGTGATCAAAGCGATCTTTCTTGGGGTAACCTTCGCCGGGCTCGCCACCATGTGGATGGCGGTGTTTGCCGACATGGGCGTGAGCCTGCTGGTGGTGTTCAACGGTTTGCGCCTGTTGCGCAAGTAGAGGAAGAGGGACGGTTGTGCTGAGTGCCGAGCTGAAAGCGTTTTACATGGTGGCCCGTCTGGGCAGCATCACGCTGGCGGCAAAAAAGCTCGGCCTCAGCCAACCGACCGTGACCACCCAGATCCGCAATCTGGAAAGCCAGTATTCGGTGGAACTGTTCTACCGTGGCGGCCGGCGCCTGAGTGTCAGCGACGAAGGCGCGCGGCTGTTGCCGATGGTCAAGGCGCTGTTGCAGCAGGAGGCCGATATCGAGTTCTTCCTGCGCAACAGTGGTCAGGTGCAGGGCACGCTGCGTATCGCTGCCACCGCGCCGTATTACATCCTCGATCTGGTGAAGACCTTCCGTGAGCGACTGCCGCAGGTGGAAGTGTCGGTGGAAATCGGCAACTCGCAGCAGGTGCTCGAAGCGCTGGAGGACTATCGGGTGGATGTCGCGGCGTCGTCGCAGCTGCTCGACGATGCGCGGTTGATCCGTAGAGTGCTCGGCAGCGATCCGCTGGTGCTGGCGGTGCATCGCAATCATCCGCTGGCAGCGCACGACCATGTAGCGCTGAGTGCGCTGGCCGGGCATACCTTGCTGATGCGTGAATCCGGCTCGACCACCCGTCGCCTGACCGAAGAGTTGCTGGCCGGCGCCGGCGTCAGTTTCGGGCCGTTGCTGGAGATCGGCAGCCGCGAGTCGATCCGCGAAGCGGTGCTGCGCAATATCGGCATCAGCATCATCGCCCGTCAGGAAGTGCCGCATGATCCGCAATTGCGGGTGCTGACTCTGGAGAATGCACCGCAGATTCCCGAATACCTCTACTGCCTCAAGGAGCGCAAGAGCGCCCGGTTGCCGGCAGCGTTTCTTGGACTGGCGCAGGAAATGTCCCCGGCCTGATCGTAATGATCGTTCCCACGCTCTGCGTGGGAATGCCTCATTGGACGCTCTGCGTCCGCTCTTGGGACGCGGAGCGTCCCGGGCTGCATTCCCACGCAGAGCGTGGGAACGATCCGCGGGGAACCAAAATCCCTGAATACCACTATCGGTCGTTTTTGCCTCGTTGCCATATGACCGACGCATTACAACTCTAGGATCTGCCTCATCCGCTTGATGAGGCCTGTCCATGAACCCTGCAATCGCAACTGCCCTGACCAACCCCGGCGCACCGATGAAAGTGCGTGGCGTGCAGAAGCGCTTCGGCGCCTTCACCGCGCTGGATAATGTCTCCCTCGATGTCGCGGCCGGTGAGCTGGTGTGCCTGCTCGGCCCGTCGGGCTGTGGCAAGACCACGCTGTTGCGTTGCATCGCCGGTCTGGAGAAGCAGGACAGCGGCGAGTTGTACCTCGGTGAGCGCGACGTTTCCCACCTCGCGCCACAGGCTCGGGACTACGGCATTCTGTTTCAGTCCTACGCGCTGTTTCCCAATCTGACCGTCGAAGCGAACATTGCCTACGGCCTCGCCGGCAGTGGTCGCGATGAAGTGCGCCGTCGTGTCGGTCAGATGCTGGAACTGGTCGGCCTCAGCGGCAGTGAGAAAAAGTACCCGGGCCAGTTGTCCGGCGGCCAGCAACAACGTGTAGCCCTGGCCCGAGCCCTGGCCCCCGCGCCGTCGCTGCTGTTGCTCGACGAACCGATGTCGGCCCTCGATGCCCGGGTGCGCGAGCATCTGTGCACCGAGCTGCGCCAACTGCAACGCAACCTCGGCATCACCACCCTGATGGTCACGCACAATCAGGACGAGGCCATGCTGATGGCCGACCGGATTGCGGTGATGAACAACGGCAAGGTCGAGCAGTACGCCACCCCGCAGGAAATCTACAACCGCCCGGCCACACCGTTCGTGGCCGAGTTTGTCGGCCAGGGCAACTGGCTGCCGTTCCAGCGCAGCAGCGACGGCCACGCCAAGGTTGGCGGGATGGACCTGCGCCTGGCCGACGGCAGCGTCCACAGTCCGTCGGGCCGACTGTTCTGCCGCCCGGAAGCGATCAACGTCAATCCGCTGGTGCATGAGGAAAACCTGTTCCCGGCCAGGGTCCGCGAGATCACCTTCCTCGGCAATCGCTGCCGCATGAGCTTCGAGCTCGATCAATTGCCCGGTCATGCCTTGCTCGCCGAACTGGCGCCGGAAGCCATGCCGCGCCTCGGCGCCCAGCAGATCATGGTTGCTTTGCCGCCCCGCAGCCTGCAGGTGTTTGCCTGATGAACAGCAACCTCGCACTGCCACTACCGCAAAAGCAGGCGCGGCAGGTGTCCGGGGCCGAGGTCGGCGACCGGATCTTCGTCCTCGGCGGCAAACTCCTGCTGCTGGTGCTGCTCGGTGTGGCGGTGCTGTTGCCATTGCTGGCGATCTTCTGGCGCGGCTTCAGCAGCGAAGCCGGGCAGGGCGGTGGCTGGCTCGCCGCGAAGGAACTGGTGACCAGCGACAATTTCCACTGGCTGCTCGGCAACAGCCTGAAAGTTTCCCTCAGCGTCGCGGCCATCGTCGTACCGCTGGCCTACCTGTTTGCTTACGCCTTGCAGCGCACATTGATTCCGGCAAAGGGCATCTGGCGTGGGATTTCGTTGCTGCCATTGATGGCGCCGTCGATGTTGCCGGGGATCGCGCTGGTCTATCTGTTCGGCAATCAGGGCATGCTGCGCGGACTGCTCTCGGACAACATCTACGGTTTCTGGGGGATTGTTCTGGGTGAGGTGATCTACACCTTCCCACATGCCTTGATGATTTTGCTGTCAGCCCTGTCACTGGCGGATGCACGACTGTTCGACGCTGCGTCGAGCATGGGCGCCAGTCCCGCGAAAGCCTTTCGCAGCATCACCTGGCCGGCGACCCGTCAGGCCGTGTTCGCCGCGTTCTGTCTGGTGTTCACCCTGACCATCACCGATTTCGGTGTACCGGTGGTGGTCGGTGGCGACTATCAGGTGCTGGCGCTGGAAGCCTACAAAGCCGTGGTCGGCCAGCAGCAATTCGGTCGCGGTGCGTTGATCGGCATGGTTCTGCTGCTGCCGGCGCTGTTCAGCTTCGGCGTCGATGCCTGGTTGCGTCGTCGTCACGGCGACTCCATAAGCGGCCGCGCCCAGGTGTTCAAACCGGCGCCGTCGAAGAAGCGTGATGCCTTTTATCTCGCCGTTGTCCTGCTGATCAGCGCCTCGTTGCTGCTGGTGTTCGGCATGGCGGTGTTCTCGTCGCTGGTGAAGTTCTGGCCGTACAACCTGTCGCTGTCGCTCAACCACTATCAGTTCAACGAGACCGCCGGCGGTGGCTGGCTGGCCTACGGCAACAGTTTGAAGATGGCGCTGGGCACGGCGTTGATCGGCAGTGTGCTGATCTTCACCGGCGCCTACCTGATGGAAAAGACCCGCAGCCAGCGCGGGCTGAATCTGACACTGCGCATGCTCAGTTTCGTACCGATGGCGGTACCGGGGCTGGTGCTCGGTCTGGGTTACGTCTTCTTTTTCAACCTGACCGGCAACCCGCTGCACGTGCTCTACGGGACCATGACCCTGCTGATCGTCTGCACCATTGCTCATTATTTGACCACTGCGCAGATGACCGCCACCACCGCGCTGCGTCAGCTCGACGCCGAGTTCGAAGCCGCCGCGCTGTCGCTCAAGGCGCCGCTGTACCGACATTACCTGCGGGTCACCGTGCCGATCTGCCTGCCGGCGCTGCTGGACATCGTGCGCTACCTGTTCGTCTCGGCCATGACCACCGTGTCCGCCGCGATTTTCCTCTACAGCCCCGACACCATCCTCGCGGCGGTGGCGGTACTGAACATGGATGACGCCGGCAACGTCGGCGGCGCGGCGGCGATGTCGACCCTGATTCTGTTCACCTCGGCGGGCGTGTCCTTGCTGCTGGCGTGGGCTTCGCGCGGCTTGCTGCGCCGTTCCCAGGCCTGGCGGCAAACGGCGCCCGGCCACTGATCCACGACTTGTCCCCTATCGCTCAACTCACCTACAGGAAAACGATCATGTTCAAGCCTATGGCCCTGGCCGCTGCTGTGCTCGCTACTTTCAGCCTGAATGCCTTCGCGGCAAAAACCGAGTTGACGGTGTACACCGCCCTCGAAGCCGAGCAGTTGAAGTCCTACAAAGAGGCCTTCGAAAAAGCCAACCCGGACGTCGAGATCAAGTGGGTGCGTGATTCCACCGGGATCATCACCGCCAAACTGCTGGCCGAAAAGGATCGCCCGCAGGCCGACGCGGTGTGGGGCCTGGCGGCGTCGAGCCTGGCAATCCTCGATCAACAGGGCATGCTGCAAAGCTATGCGCCGAAGGACCTGGGCAAGATCGGCGCAAACTACCGCGACGCCGCCAACCCGCCAGCCTGGGTCGGCATGGACGTCTGGGCCGCGACCATTTGCTTCAACACCGTCGAAGCCGAAAAGCAGGGCCTGACCAAACCGGTGAGCTGGCAAGACCTGACCAAGCCTGAGTACAAAGGCAAGATCGTGATGCCGAACCCGGCCTCGTCCGGCACCGGTTTTCTGGACGTCAGCGCCTGGCTGCAAACCTTCGGCGAGAAACAGGGCTGG
Organism: Pseudomonas sp. 1; assembly: GCF_056626735.1. Classification (NCBI taxonomy): domain Bacteria; kingdom Pseudomonadati; phylum Pseudomonadota; class Gammaproteobacteria; order Pseudomonadales; family Pseudomonadaceae; genus Pseudomonas; species Pseudomonas sp. 1. Next base: position 23,544 of record NZ_JBWXMQ010000005.1, read on the forward strand.
GCTTACATGGACGGTCTGCACCAGAACATCGGCCAGTACGTTCACTCCGGTTCCAAGCCTTGCAAACTGGCGGCAGCGGGCGAATTCCCGATCGGGATTTCCTTTGAGTACCCGGCCGTTCAGCTGAAGCGTCAGGGCGCGCCGCTGGACATCATCCTGCCGAAAGAGGGCCTGGGCTGGGAGATCGAAGCGACTGCCGTGATCAAAGGCACGCCGCATGAAGAGGCCGCGAAGAAACTGGCCGACTTCTCCGCCAGCGCCCCGGCGATGGACCTGTACAAGGAAAACTTCGCCGTCCTCGCCCAGCCGGGCATCGCCAAGCCGCAGACCGAACTGCCGGCCGACTACGAGCAGCGCCTGATCAAGAACGACTTCGCCTGGGCCTCGAAGAACCGCGACGAGATCCTGACCGAATGGCGCAAGCGCTATGACGGCAAGTCCGAGAAAATCGCCGCCAAGTAAATCTTCTTGCCCGCTCGTTCCCACGCTCCGCGTGGGAATGAATACCGTGACGCTCTGCGTCACAGAGGACGCGGAGCGTCCTTGGCTGCATTCCCATGCAGAGCGTGGGAACGAGAAGCGCCTGGACGCGAGAACGATCATTGGGGGCTGCATGACACACCACAAAGACTTGCTGATCGTCGGCGCCGGCATCCTGGGCCTGTCCCACGCTTACGCCGCCGCCCGGCGCGGTCTCAGGGTCACGGTTTTCGAGCGCACTGCCACGCCTCTCGGCGCCTCGGTACGCAACTTCGGCCAGGCGCTGGTCACCGGCCAGCCACCGGGCCCGATGCTGGAGCTGGCCAAGGCCAGCCGCGAAATCTGGGGCCAGTGGGCGCAGCTCGCCGGCCTCCAACTCAAGCGCAACGGCTCGTACCTGTTCGCCCGCACCGAGGCCGAAGAACACTTGCTCGAAGCCTTCTGCGCCGGGCGCGCCGTCGAGCACGACTACCGCGTCGAGCTGCTACGCGGTGCCGCGCTGCGCGATCTGTATGGCGGCCAGTTCAGCCATCACCGCGCCGCGCTGCACGGGATGGACGATCAACAACTGTATTCCCGGGAAGCAATTCCGGCGCTGATCCAATACCTGCGCCGCGAACTCAACGTCGGGTTTCACTTCTCGACGCTGGTGCGCGACGTCGAACCGGGACGCCTGCACAGTACGGCCGGCACCTTCACCGCCGAGCAGATCATCGTCTGCTCCGGCCATGATTATCAGACCTTGCTGGCCGAACCGATTGCCGCCCTCGACCCGCAAATCTGCCGCCTGCAAATGCTTCGCGTCCGGCCGCAAATCGACCTGAACTTGCAACATGCCTTGCTCACCGGCCTCAGCTGCGTGCACTACGGCGCCTTCGCTGACTTGCCGGAAGCGTCGGCGGTGCAGGCGCAAATCCTGCGCGAACAACCGCACTTGCAGGAAAACGGCATCCACCTTTTGATCAGCCCGACGCCCTATGGCGAGCTGATCATCGGCGATTCGCACCATTACGGCAGCGATCCGTCGCCGTTCAACGCCGAGCAGGTGGACAACTGGATGCTCGAACTGGCCGAGCAGACTCTCGGTTGCAAGGTGCAAGTGGTCGAGCGCTGGCAGGGTGTCTATGGTTCCCGGGGGCCGGGGCCGTTTTCGTTCCTGCGCCCGGCGCCGGGGCTGAGTGTGGCGCTGATGCACAGCGGCGTCGGTATGAGCGTCGGCCCGGCCATGGCCGAGCGCAATGTCGCACAGCTTTTGGGAGAGAACTGATGTTGAGTCACGAGCAAGTCATCGACCGGGTGTTCGGCCTCTATGAGCGCTTCGGCGCCAGCGACTACATCGGCGAACCGGTATCGCAGATCGAACACATGTCCCAGGCGGCGCAACTGGCCATCGCCGAAGGCTTCGACGACGAAGTGGTGCTCGCCGCGTTCTTCCACGACATCGGCCATTTGTGTGCCGAAGGTGCGGAGAACATGGGTGGTTACGGCGTGGTCAGCCACGAACGCCTCGGCGCGGATTATTTGCGCGAGGCCGGATTCAGCGAGCGCCTGGCGCGGCTGGTCGAGTATCACGTCCAGGCCAAGCGCTATCTGACGCTCAGGGAGTCGGGCTATTACGAGCGCTTGAGCGAAGCCAGTCGCCGCACCCTGGACTATCAGGGCGGGGTGATGACCGAGGCTGAAGCCGATGCGTTCGAGCAGGATCCGTTGTGTGCCGTCAGCCTGCGGATGCGCCGGTGGGATGAGCTGGCGAAGGAAATGGCCGTGCCGGTGATGGATCTGGGCGTGCTGAAGGGCAAGGCAGCGCGGTTGCTTGCTGTGTAAGTCTTTGGACCGGGCTGCTGCATTCGCGAGCTTGCTCGCTCTCACAAAGATCTTTGGTAAACACAGATCCTGTGAACGCTCAAAGTACCTGTGGGAGCGAGCTTGCTCGCGAAGACGGCGGATCAGGCACTACAGCTCTGTGGCCAAAGACTCAATCTCTTCCTGCCGCTCCGTCTGATTCAGCTTCGGATGCGGGTTCAGCGAAGACCACTGCGGATGCGCCCGCGCCTTGTTCAGCGCCTCCGGCAACTTGCCTTCGCGCCAGGTCTTGTCCTGCGGCGTTGCCACCTGAATGCTGTCCAGCGCCGCATGGCCTCGGGCGTTCAGCGCTTGCAGCAATTGCCGCTGACGCAGGGCCAACAGGCGCAGCACGTTATCGTCGACCGTCAGTTCTCGCTGGCCTTTGATCTTGCCGAGCAGGCGATTGCCATAGCTGCGGGCGGTTTGCAGGGCGCCACCGGCAATGGCACCGGCCAGAGCGGCAGCGCCGAGCGTAATGCCGCCGACCAGCAGATCCACACCCGCACCGGCTGCGGCACCGGCGGCGATTCCACCGCCGACCCGCACGCCGAGCTGCTTGAGGGTTTCCGGGTTGAACAGGTCATCGCCCCAGCGCCCGTCGAGCAACGGCAGATCACTCGCGGCGGCGTCCTGTGGGCGGAAGGCGTAGAGCTTGAGCAGCGCTTCGACGCAGCGTTGTTCGCGCTGACGCACGGCTTTGCGCAATTCGCTGATGGCTTGTTGTTCCTGTTCGGCGTTGCTCGCCACACTGCGTCGGCACGCGGCGCAGTCGATCAGCAATTCGGCAATCAGGCGTGCGGCGCTTTGCTCGCGGGCGAGGCGCTGGGCCTGTTGATCGGCGATCAGGCGTTCAAGTTGTGGGCGGGCGTTTTCCAGCAACAGGGCGAGGCTTTCATATAGCCGCCGCTCGCCATCCTCGGGCGGGGCGACGCTGTCGAAACGCACCAGCGCATGCAGGCCGAGACGCGCCAGTGCTTCGCGCCAGTCCGGCTCGCGGTGGTTGGCGCTGCTGACGAAATTCAGCACCGGCAGCAACGGCTTGCCGCAACTGGCCAGTACTTCCAGTTCGTCGCGGTATTTGGCCAGCACCGGTTCGCGGGCGTCGATCACGTACAGGCCGGCATCGGAGGCGAGCAGTTGCCGCAGCACTTTGGCTTCCTGTTCGAAACGCTGGCGCGCTTCGCTGCCGTCGAGAAACCGCGCCAATCGCGCCGGGCCGTCGAGGCGTTCACCGGGGCGTTCCAGGCGCTCGAGAAAATCCAGCAGGGCGATGGCGTCTTCCAGGCCCGGCGTGTCGTAGAGGTCGAGCAACGGCTCGCCATCCACCGACAGCCGCGCGCCTTCGACATGCCGCGTGGTGCTTGGGCGATGGGAGACTTCGCCGAAGCCGACATCGCGGGTCAGGGTGCGCAACAGTGAAGTCTTGCCGACGTTGGTGTGGCCGACTACCGCCAGTTTCAGCGGCGCTTTCCAGGCATCAGTCATGTCCGTGCTCCAGCCAGTTCAACGGGGCGCAATCGGCAAACGGCAGTTCGAGTTGTTGCAGAGCCACATGCCAGTCGCCGAGGCGTTCGGCGTCCAGTGCTTGTCCTTGCGGCGCCTGCATCAGCCAGACGCGGGTGGCGGCGGCATTGCGCGCCAACTCGGCAATCAGCGCCAGGCTGCCGCGATCCGGCGAACGCCTTGGGTCGCAGGCGATCGCCAGGCGCGCCGGCGGGAAGCGGCTGAGTTGTTCGAGCAGTTTGTTGCGCGATTCACGGCTGTCGAGGATGCCGGCGTTGCTGACGTTTTTCGGCAGCGTCGGCGGCCATGGGTGTTGATCATCGAGTTCGATGGCCACGAGTAACGCGCCATCGCTGGCGTGTTCGCCGACGGTGCTTTCGACGCGATGCAATTGCGCAGGCTCGGGATCGGTGATGCCGAGACGTTCGCTGGTCGGCATCAGGCGTTCGCGCAACTGGGCGTATCCGGGCAGGTTCAGGTCCAGACGCAGCGCAGCCTTGCCGCTGTTCCAACGCCAGAAGCAGAACAGCGCCAACAGCAGACGCGGCAGCACGCCGTACACCACCAGCACGCCGACCAGCCAGGTCGCCCAGGCCTGACGGGCGCTTTCGATGTTCAGCGCGGTGTCACCGCTGGCGCGGATCATTTCGACCGTGGGCACGTTAAAGCCCAGCAGCGCCGGCAAGGCGCCGAGGGCCTGAGTCATGTTGATGAACGTGTCGGCGCTGAGAATCGTGGTTTCCCAGACGAAGCCGTAGCGCCGGGTCGCCATCAGCGTCAGCAGCAAAACCAGCGCGCTGAGCATTGCCAGCAACCACAGGCCATTGACCAGCGTGCCGAGCGCCCAGCGATTGAGTTTCCGGCGCTGCAGCATCAGCAGCAGGGCCGGCGCCAGTTGCGCAGCCTTGGCGTCGCGGGCGAGTTTTTCACTGAGCCACAGCCACAAGCGGCCGAGAGTGGCGCCATGTTCGCCAGCGAAGATCAGCCCCAGCGCCCAGCTCAACAGCAGGATCAGGTTCAGCCCGAGCAGGCTGCCCAGCGCCCAGAACACATTGACCGGGGTCTGGCCCAGTGCGGCGAAGGCCAGGCCGGCGCCGCTCAGTACCGCGAAGATCGCCAACAACACCAGCGCCAGGCGCGCGCCTTGCAGCCAGTGCTTGAGCGCCGAGGTCAGGCCATCGCGCTCGGCCAGCCACAGGGCGCGGCGTTGAATGCGTCCGGGCAGATCGCCGCCGGCCGCGCGGGCCAGGCGATTGGCTTCCGGATCGTCCAGCGGGCCTGCGTGTTCTTCGCGCAGGCGCACGGTTTCGGTGAGCCAGAGGTTTTGCAGTGGAGTCAGTTCAGTCACGCGGCATCCCGTTGCTTGATTGAGCCGTGAGCATAACCGCTGTGGCGCTTATCGGGGTAAGCGCGGCTCTGGTATCCTCGCCGGCATGACTAAATCTCTCCCCCTCAGCCTGATCGCAGCCCTCGGTGAAAACCGCGTGATCGGCGTCGACAACAGCATGCCCTGGCACTTGCCGGGGGACTTCAAATACTTCAAGGCCACGACGCTCGGCAAGCCGATCATCATGGGTCGCAAGACCTGGGACTCCCTCGGTCGTCCATTGCCGGGCCGTTTGAACATCGTAGTCAGCCGTCAGCAGGATCTGGTGCTGGAAGGCGCCGAAGTCTATCCATCGCTGGAAGCGGCCGTGGTTCGCGCCGAAGCTTGGGCGAAAGAGCAGGGCGTCGATGAGTTGATGCTGATTGGCGGGGCGCAACTGTATGCGCAGGGACTGGCGCAGGCGGATCGTCTGTATCTGACCCGTGTGGCACTGAGCCCGGAAGGCGATGCGTGGTTTCCGGAGTTCGATCTGAACCAGTGGAAATTGGTGTCGAACGTGCCGAATCCGGCTGAAGGCGACAAACCGGCTTACAACTTCGAAGTCTGGGAAAAAGCCTGAATCTCGATCGTTCCCACGCTCCTGCGTGGGAATGCCTCTAGGGACGCTCCGCGTCCAGTGACGCAGAGCGTCACGGGCTGCATTCCCACGCGGAGCGTGGGAACGATCAGCGAGGGAGCACGCTCCCTCGCCACAACGTCAATCAAGCCTGAGCCAGTTCCGCATGCTCATCGGCATCCAGCAGGGCCTTGTCGGTCTGCTGCATCACCTGGCTGGTAATCGCACCGGCGGTGATCGAACCACTCACGTTCAGCGCCGTGCGACCCATGTCGATCAGCGGCTCGACCGAAATCAGCAACGCCACCAGCGAAACCGGCAAGCCCATGGCCGGCAGCACGATCAGCGCGGCGAAGGTCGCACCGCCCCCCACGCCCGCCACACCGGCCGAACTTAAGGTAACAATCGCCACCAGCGTCGCGATCCACAGCGGATCCAGCGGGTTGATGCCGACGGTTGGCGCAACCATCACCGCCAGCATCGCCGGGTACAGACCGGCGCAACCGTTCTGGCCGATGGTCGCGCCGAACGAAGCGGCGAAACTTGCCACCGATTGCGGAATGCCCAGACGACGGGTCTGCGCTTCGATGCTCAGTGGAATGCTCGCCGCGCTGGAGCGGCTGGTGAAGGCGAAGGTCAGCACCGGCCAGATCTTGCGGAAGAAACGCAGCGGGTTGATCCCGGCCGCCGACACCAGCAGGCCGTGCACCACAAACATCAGGCCCAGACCGAGGTACGACACCACCACGAAACTGCCGAGCTTGATGATGTCCTGCAGGTTGGAACCGGCAACCACTTTGGTCATCAGTGCCAGCACGCCGTACGGGGTCAGCTTCATGACCAGACGCACCAGGCGCATTACCCAGGCTTGCAGGGTGTCGATGGCGTTGATCACTTTCTGACCTTTCTCGACGTCATCCTTGAGCAGTTGCAGCGCGGCAACCCCCAGGAACGCAGCGAAAATCACCACGCTGATGATCGAGGTCGGCTTGGCCCGCGCCAGGTCGGCGAACGGGTTCTGCGGGATAAACGACAGCAGCAATTGCGGCACATTCAGGTCGGCGACCTTGCCGGCATAGTCGGTCTGAATGGTTTGCAGGCGGGCCATTTCCTGCGTCCCGGCGACCAGGCCTTCGGCGGTCAGGCCGAACAGGTTGGTCAGGCCGATGCCGATCAGCGCGGCAATCGCGGTGGTGAACAGCAGCGTGCCGATGGTCAGGAAGCTGATCTTGCCCAGCGACGAAGCGTTGTGCAGACGGGCCACGGCGCTGAGGATCGAGGCAAACACCAGCGGGATCACGATCATTTGCAGCAGTTGCACGTAACCGTTGCCGACCAGGTCGAACCAGCCGATCGAGGCTTTCAGCACCGGGTTGCCGGCACCGTAGATCGTGTGCAGCGCGACGCCGAATGCCACGCCCAGCACCAGCGCGAGCAGGACTTTTTTCGCCAGGCTCCACGTGGTGTGACGGGTTTGCGCCAGGCCGAAGAGCAGGGCAAGGAACACCAGCAAGTTGAGAATCAGGGGCAGATTCATGAGAACTCCAGAAAAGACTGTGCCAACAACCTTCCGGGGCTGTTGCGAACCGGCAAGCCTAACAGTTTGATTTCCAATGATTTAATACCGAAATCAAAGGTCGTCCGTCGGTTTTGGAATAAGCGGGTGTCGCTCACGGGGATGCAACTGGCGCGAAACGGACGCGGATGGTCGCTGACAGACGGGGACTGTCACATTTATTTGTTAGCGTCGATTTCTTTGACCCAGGGAGAAGCGCCAATGAAGTTTGCACCGAAATTTCTGGCTGTCGCACTGACTGTGGGAATGGGCCTGGTCACTCAGGCATTCGCCACCGACCTGAAACACTGGCCGGCGGATCAGGCCAAGGCACTGGACGCGATGATCGCCGCCAATGCCAACAAGGGTAACTACGCGGTGTTCGACATGGACAACACCAGTTACCGCTACGACCTCGAAGAGTCGTTGTTGCCGTTCATGGAAAACAAGGGCCTGATCACCCGCGACAAGCTCGACCCTTCCCTGAAACTGATGCCGTTCAAGGACACCGCCGACCACAAGGAAAGCCTGTTCAGCTACTACTACCGTCTCTGCGAAGTCGACGACATGGTTTGCTATCCATGGGTCGCGCAGGTGTTTTCCGGTTTCACCCTCAAGGAACTCAAGGGCTACGTCGATGAGTTGATGGCCTCAGGCAAACCGGTGCCGACGACCTATTACGAAGGTGATGTGGTCAAGAATCTGGATGTGAACCCGCCGAAGATCTTCACCGGCCAGAAAGAGCTGTACAACAAGTTGATGGAAAACGGCATCGAGGTCTACGTGATGACCGCCGCCTCCGAAGAACTGGTGCGCATGGTCGCGGCCGATCCGAAGTATGGCTACAACGTCAAACCGCAGAACGTGATCGGCGTGACCACGTTGCTGAAGAACCGCGAGACCGGCGAACTGACCACCGCGCGCAAGCAGATCACCGCCGGCAAGTATGACGAGAAGGCCAACCTCGGCCTCGAACTGACTCCGTACCTGTGGACCCCGGCGACCTGGATGGCCGGCAAGCACGCGGCGATCCTGACCTACATCGACGAGTGGAAAAAACCGGTCCTGGTGGGTGGCGACACGCCGACCAGCGACGGCTACATGCTGTTCCACGATGTGGACGTGGCCAAGGGCGGTATTCACCTGTGGATCAACCGCAAGGACAAGTACATGACCCAGCTCAACGGCATGATGGCCAAGCACGCAGCGGCCCAGGCGAAAGAAGGTTTGCCGGTGACGGCGGACAAGAACTGGGTGATCGTGAAGCCGGAAGAAATCCAGTAAACCTTTCTACGATGATCGTTCCCACGTCGAGGCGTCGAACCGTCCGCATGGGAATGCCTACGGGGACGCTCCGCGTCCAGTGACGCGGAGCGTCATGGGCTGCATTCCCACGCAGAGCGTGGGAACGATCAAACTGAAGGCAAAAAAATGCCCCGCACTTGGCGGGGCATTTTTATGCACGACGGTTAAGCATCACAGTCCGTCGAGCATCGCCTTGTTGCGCACCGCGCCTTTGTCGGCGCTGGTCGCCAGCAGGGCGTAGGCCTTGAGGGCCGTGGTCACTTTGCGTGGACGCTTCTCGACCGGTTTCCAGCCTTTCTTGTCCTGCTCGACCCGGCGTGCCGCCAGTTCTTCGTCGCTGATCAACAGGTTGATCGAGCGGTTTGGAATGTCGATCAGCACCTTGTCACCGTCCTGCACCAGACCGATCGCGCCGCCGGCCGCAGCTTCTGGCGAAGCGTGGCCGATGGACAGGCCGGAAGTACCGCCGGAGAAACGGCCGTCGGTCAGCAGGGCGCAGGCTTTGCCCAGGCCTTTGGATTTCAGGTACGAGGTCGGGTAGAGCATTTCCTGCATGCCTGGGCCGCCTTTCGGGCCTTCGTAGCGAATGATGACGATGTCGCCTTCCTTCACTTCGTCGGCGAGGATGCCGCGCACGGCGCTGTCCTGGCTTTCAAAAATCTTCGCGTTGCCTTCGAAGACGTGGATCGACTCATCGACGCCGGCGGTTTTCACCACGCAGCCATCCAGGGCGATGTTGCCGTACAGCACGGCCAGGCCGCCTTCTTTCGAATAGGCGTGTTCGAAGCTGCGGATGCAGCCGTTTTCACGGTCGTCGTCCAGGGTTTCCCAACGGGTCGACTGGCTGAACGCGGTTTGCGTCGGAATGCCGGCCGGGCCTGCCTTGAAGAAGTGGTGCACGGCTTCATCGTCGGTCTGGGTGATGTCCCACTTGGCGATGGCTTCTTCCATGCTGCGGCTGTGCACGGTCGGCAAGTCGGTGTGCAGCAGGCCGCCACGGGCCAGCGAACCGAGGATGCTGAAAATGCCGCCAGCGCGATGCACGTCTTCCATGTGGTACTTCTGGATGTTCGGTGCGACCTTGCACAGTTGCGGCACCTTGCGCGACAGACGATCGATGTCACGCAGGTCGAAGTCGATCTCGGCTTCCTGGGCGGCGGCCAGCAAGTGCAGGATGGTGTTGGTCGAACCGCCCATGGCGATGTCGAGCATCATCGCGTTCTCGAACGCCTTGAAGTTGGCAATGTTGCGCGGCAGAACCGATTCGTCGTTCTCGCCGTAGTAGCGTTTGCACAGTTCGACGATGGTGCGGCCGGCCTGCAGGAACAGCTGTTCGCGATCGCTGTGGGTGGCCAGGGTCGAACCGTTGCCCGGCAATGCAAGGCCCAGGGCTTCGGTCAGGCAGTTCATCGAGTTGGCGGTGAACATGCCGGAGCACGAACCGCAGGTCGGGCAGGCGCTGCGCTCGTACTCGGCAACCTTCTCGTCAGAAGCGCTGGAGTCGGCGGCGATCACCATGGCGTCGACAAGGTCGAGACCGTGGCTGGCCAGTTTGGTCTTGCCGGCTTCCATCGGACCGCCGGAGACGAAGATCACCGGTATGTTCAGGCGCAGCGCAGCCATCAGCATGCCCGGGGTGATCTTGTCGCAGTTCGAGATGCAGACGATGGCGTCGGCGCAGTGGGCGTTGACCATGTACTCGACGGAGTCGGCGATGATCTCGCGGCTCGGCAGCGAATAGAGCATGCCGTCGTGACCCATGGCGATGCCGTCGTCCACGGCGATGGTGTTGAATTCTTTCGCGACGCCGCCAGCGCGTTCGATCTCGCGAGCAACCAGCTGGCCCAGGTCCTTCAGGTGAACGTGGCCCGGTACGAACTGGGTGAAGGAGTTGGCAATGGCGATGATCGGCTTCTTGAAGTCGTCATCTTTCATCCCGGTGGCGCGCCACAGTGCGCGGGCGCCGGCCATGTTGCGGCCGTGGGTGGATGTTTTCGAGCGGTAATCTGGCATGGAGCACTCCGGGCGGCTAATCAGGTATCAAAAGGGAGTGAGCTTCTATTGACGTCTGGAACACTCAGAAATGGCCGTGTGTCCTGATGTTGCCGATGACGTTGCGGGATCGCCGCTGGTCTCAGCCTGAGCTCATAAACCCGCCGGGGATGAATGGCGATGAATCTCGCGATTCTACACCGCTGGCGTCAGGAGGGAATGGCGCAAAGCGTTGTTCCAGTGCTGACGAAGCGTTCGGGATGACGACCGGCAAGGTTAATCGCTGTCCGGTCGCCCCACGAGATCGTTGCGCCGACTGATCCGGACGTTCAATGCCAGTGCTACCCCGCTGAGTATCACGAAGCTGTAGCCGAGCGTGGATTGCAGGTTGGCCGGGCTCAGGCTGATCAAGGCACTGATCATGCCGCCGCAGATGAAAATGATCGTGCTGCCGGCCGAGGCCGAGGTGCCGGCGTTTTCCGGAAACAGGCTCATGGCCCGGGAAGTGGCCGCCGGCCGTGCAATGGTAGTGCCGGCGGTACAGATCAGCATCGGGATCAGCACGGTCGCCGGAGCCAGTGCAAAGCTTGATGACAGGTAAAGCATGCTCAGGCCCGCGGACAGGATCAGGCTCAGGCCGACGACCATCTGCTGGTCGCTGTTGAGGCGTCTGCTCAACAGGCTGGCGAGGATACCCCCGGTGACGTAAGCCGCACCGTAGATCAGCAGGATCAACGAAAATTCGTAAGCGGAAAGTTGCAGCCGATCCATGAAGATCAGCGGCGAGATCACGATGAATGAAAAGTGGCAGGCGAATGCAAACGCTGAAATCAGCCAGTAGCCGACGAAGTCGAAATCTCCCAGAACCCGTCGATAGGCCATGAGGAAGTTCGTACGTGTGTCACTGGCGGTCGGTCGGGTGTTTTCCAGAAGCAGCCAGGCCTTGAGCAGCACTGCGGCGGATAAGCCGATGAACACCCAGAAGCTGCCGCGCCAACCCAGTGTCGCCTGAAGAAAGGTGCCTGCCAGCGGCGATACCGAGATGAATATCCCGCCGGCGGTGACCATCAGGATCCGCAGGCGATCGCGTTCTTCGCCTTCGAACAGATCCTGCACCAGCGCCTGGGACAGCACGAAGCAACCGCACCCCAGCGCCTGCACCACCCGGAACGTCAGAAACAGCGAATAGTCCGAGGTCATCACGCACCCGAGGGCGCCGAGCATAGAAACGCTCATGCCGGCGAGCAGCAGGCCTTTGCGTCCGATCACATCCGACAGCGGCCCGATCAGCAACTGGGCGAAGGCGATACCGACGGCGAACAGGCTGATCGACAGGGCGATGTCTGCCGGGGTGCGGTGAAAGTGTTCGGCCAGTGCCGGGAACGAAGGCAGCAGGACATCCAGCGGAAAGACGCCGAGCAACACCATCGCCAGCAAAAGACTGACAGCTCCGCGCCGCTGACGTCCGGTCACCACAGATTGTCCGTCATCCATCGATCAGTCCCGCCCTGGCAAAAAGTGTCTGGTTTTGAGGTTCGGCGAAAAATCCGGCTTTCTTCAATGCGCTTATCGTGGCGAGGCTGCCGGAGCGTGCTCGCTGTCGAATGGCCTGCGCTGTAGTCATCGTGCCGAGAATGTCCATCACCGTGGTGTCGGCAATGCCCTCGCCACAGAGGCTTTCCTGCAGCCAGTGCTCATCCACTTCGAAGAAGATTTCCAGAATGTCGAGCAAGGTCGTTGCGGTGAACGTTCGCTGTCGCGGGTCCAGGTGCAACCAGAGGTAGTGGAACACTTCGGTGAAATAGCGGCTGTGGCGCGCTTCGTCGGTAAGGTGATCGCGCAACATATCGTTGACGCCGGACACCAGGCTGTCGCGGCAGACATCCAGCAGTTCACGGGCAATGATGGTTTCCGAGACGAAACCCAGAAGAAAGCGCGCCAGCGGCTGGTGCTCCTGCCCGGTGCGTGCGATCAGCAGGTTCATCCGGGTGATCCGTCCGGGCATGACCGGGCGCCCGGTGATGGCGTAGAGGCTGGCGATCTGCTCCGCCACCTGACTGGAAAACAGAGCGTGATAGCCCTCGTCGGTATAGAGCTGCAGTGCGGCGGTTTTCATCGGCGCCGGCACCGCGACCGGCAGTTCTTCGTGGACGATGGTTTCGACGGCGCGATTGACGATCCGGTGTTCGAGCAATGTGGTGTAGTCGAGAAAATGCACCAGATGTCGGGCCGTAAGCCGATGCAGCATCGAACGGCCCGCTGCCTTGATGGCCGGGTGGGCCAGGTAGGGCAGGAATGTCGGCGGAAACCAGTGCCGGGTCTCCAGTTGTTCCTGCACGTTGTCCGGCAAGCGGTAATCGTGAGGGCTGGTGCGGACCGAGGCGCGGGTGTTCCAGTCACTCAGGGTGAACTGGAAAACCGGTGCCGGGGCGAGGGCGTTCATGGTTGTGCCTCACGCAGCAGGTCGCGCATTTCCTGACACATCGCCTGACCGTCGCTTTCCCCGCAACCGACGAAAAACAAGGGTTGCTCCGCACTGTTCTCGAGTTGCAGCAACGTTTCGACCTGCTCATCGGAAAACGCGCCCGTGAGCCAGGTGTTCATGCCCAGGGCCGTGGCCACCAGTTGAAACGCCTGCGAAAGGTGCCCGGCTTCGACGAATGCCATTCGATAGGCACGCGAATGCGGGTATTTCCACCAGAGCCGGTCAAAACGGGCGGTGATGAACAGCCCCAATGGCAGGTTATTGATGAAGTGCTGGCCTCCCAGCAGATTGCCGGGCGCGGTATCGGGCAAAGGGTTGATGAAGCTCAGGGCATGTTCGGTGGGGCGGTAGGCATACACGCCGGGCGCCAGTCCGTCGACGTTCTGTACCAGCACGAACCCGGCGCAGGCATTGAGGCCGCCGCCGGAAGGGCTGCTGCGTCGCGCGCCAAGTCCATCGGCGATGCTGTCGTCGCGATCGGCGTCGCGTTCTCGCAGGTAACCAAGTGACAGATAAAGCAAGGTGCCGACATCGTCCAGCGACACGGCGGCGCCGGTGAAGGATCGGCAGGTCTTTCGCCGGGTCAGCGAATTCGACAGGCTGTCGTCATTCAATGCCAGCGGCTCGGGCAGGGCGATGAGTGCGTTCGGACCGATATCCACAGGCATGTCGTGTGGCGGTGGAGTGGCGAGCACGGTGTTGCAGTGTTCGAGGTATTGCCTGGACCATTCCTGAATATTTTGGGGAGTATGTTCGCAAGGAATATCCCGAGTCCCGATATGGTAGATCATGGACAGTTCATCCCAGCCCCAGGCAGGGGCGGAGATTTTTGAAGAAGTCAGTATTTCGGCATTTAATAGCTGTGTATCTATTATGTTGCTGCTGTCATATAAGTCGGGGTTGTGAATAAGTTGTGCCAGTCGTGAGGAATACTCAAGATCAAGTTCATGTTGAGTATGGTCTCTGTAATTCCAGACTATCTGGCCGGGAGTTCGCGGCAGTATGAATAAATAAGGGTTTATATGCATGTTGGGACACGCTGCTCTGGATAGTTGCTTTGTCAGAGGCGCTGGGTAGCCGGCTATACCCAGCGCCCACCTTATTTAACGGGCTTTAGGTGCGACCAGAAAAGCCAGGTTTGCGAGGGTGCGGGATTCCAGAGTGATTGCTTTCATGATTGAACTCCTTGTTCATTGTTACTTGGATTAGTTGGTGTCACCTCCGTGGTGACGACTTAATAATAGTTTGTAATGGATTAATCGCAAGCAAATATTAAGTAGGAATAATCCAGTAATTTTGTCGGAGTGATCTTTGGCTGGAACTGATTGTGTAAGTTAAATTTCAGCAAATAAAGTATTTGCGGAAATATCCTGCACGTTGGTAGGAATATAAATGTAGGAAAGCAAAATCAAAGACAAAAAGAAGGGGAGCCCGTGGGCTCCCCTCTCGATAGCGTCAATGCCGTGGATCTGTCAGCTGTTCGGCAGCAGGCGGCAGGTGATGCTCTTGATGTAGCGGGTTTCCGGGATGGCCGGGTGTACCGGATGATCCGGGCCCTGAGCGCCGCGCTCCAGCAGCTGGATGTTGCGGTCCAGGTGACGGGCGCTGGTCAGCAGGATGTTCTGCAGATCGTCTTCCGGCAGGTGCATCGAGCACGAAGCGCTGAACAGGATGCCGTCCTTGTTGAGCAGGCGCATGGCTTGCTCGTTCAGGCGACGGTAGGCGCCTTCACCGTTTTTCAGGTCTTTCTTGCGTTTGATGAACGCAGGCGGGTCGGCAACGATCACGTCAAAGCGCTCTTCGCCGGCCTTGAGTTCCTTCAGGGCTTCGAAGACGTCGCCTTCGATGCAGGTCATCTTGTCGGCGAAACCGTTCAGTGCGGCGTTGCGCTCAACGCCGTCGAGGGCGAAGCCCGATGCGTCGACGCAGAACACTTCGCTGGCGCCGAATGCGGCGGCTTGCACGCCCCAGCCACCGATGTAGCTGTACAGGTCCAGCACGCGCTTGCCCTTGGCGTAAGGGGCCAGGCGGGCGCGGTTCATGCGGTGATCGTAGAACCAGCCGGTTTTCTGACCTTGAACGACGGGTGCTTCGAATTTCACGCCGTTCTCTTCCAGTGCTACCCACTCCGGCACCACGCCGAAGACGGTTTCGGTGTAACGCTCGAGGCCTTCGGCATCGCGGGCAGCGGAGTCGTTCTTGAACAGGATGCCGCTTGGCTTGAGCACTTGGGTCAGCGCCGCGATCACGTCATCTTTATGGGCTTCCATGGTCGCCGAAGCGAGTTGCACCACGAGGATGTCGCCGAAACGGTCGACCACCAGACCCGGCAGCAGGTCGGAATCGCCGTAGACCAGACGATAGAACGGTTTGTCGAACAGGCGCTCGCGCAGCGACAGGGCCACGTTGAGGCGATGCACCAGCAGCGACTTGTCCAGCGCCAGCTTGATGTCGCGCGACAGCAGGCGGGCGCAGATCAGGTTGTTCGGGCTCATGGCAACGATGCCCAGCGGCTTGCCGCCGGCGGCTTCGAGGATCGCCTGGTCGCCGGCCTTGAAGCCGTGCAACGGGGTCGCGGCCACGTCGATTTCGTTGCTGTAGATCCACAAGTGACCGGCGCGCAGGCGACGGTCGGCGTTGGCTTTGAGGCGCAAGCTAGGCAGGGACATGACGTCGCTCCGGAAAAAAGAGCGGGAGTATACCGTGTTGCGCCTTATGCCGGGTTTGGCGTGCGATGAAACGCGGCGGGCCTCGTTACAAGCAGGCCCACCCCCGTGTCCACTCGCCTGTGCTCTATGCCGACAGCGCGTCAATCAGCGCTTTGCTGAATGCCGGAATATCGTCCGGTTGGCGGCTGCTGATCAGGTTGCCGTCTTTTACGACTTCCTGATCGACCCAGTTCACCCCCGCGTTGACCAGATCGTCCTTGACGGTCTTGTAGCTGGTCATGGTCTTGCCATTGACCAGCCCGGCCGAAATCAACAGCCAGCTGCCGTGACAGATCACCGCGATCGGTTTGCCGGCGGAGGCACCGGTCTTGACCAGATGTTGCGCGTCCTGGTCGATGCGGATGGTGTCAGAGTTCTGCACGCCGCCCGGGAGCACCACGGCGTCGTACTGATCGATGCTTGCGCCCTGGAAAGTCTGGTCGACCTTGAAATCGTCCGCAGGTTTATCGTGGTTCCAGCCTTTGACGCTGCCGGTTTCGGCAGAGAGGATGTCAACCTGCGCTCCAGCCTGCTCGAGTGCGTTTTTGGGACCGGTCAGTTCAACTTGCTCGAAACCATCGGTTACCAGAAAAGCGACGCGCTTGCTGCCGAGAGAATTTGCCATCGTTAAGCTCCTGAGTCTGTTGGGATTACAGCCCGGGACAGATCGAGAACTGTTCCGGGCACTACAGATTCCGAAGGCCGGGCAAAAGTGAAAGTTCCTGCGAATTGCCCACTGGTGTGTCGTGCGGCGGTTTTTAGAGGTTAGAATCGCCGCCTGTCCCAGAGTGTGTACTTATGTCCCAAGAGCTGACCACCGAACAGATTCAACAGTCCCTGCAAGGCATCAGCGTGCCCGCGCAGCCGCAGATCATGGTGGATCTGCAAATGGAGCAATACATGCCCGACCCGGACCTGGAGACGATCGCCAAGCTGATCTCCCAGGATCCCGGCCTTTCCGGCTCGCTGCTGAAAATCGTCAACTCGCCGTATTACGGCCTGAGCAACAAGATCACCTCGATCAAGCGCGCGGTGAACCTGCTGGGCAGCCGTTCGATCATCAATCTGATCAATGCCATGTCGATCAAGGGCGAGATGAACGACGACACCATCGTCACCCTGAACCGTTTCTGGGACACCGCCCAGGACGTGGCCATGACCTGCCTGACCCTGGCCAAGCGCGTCGGCACCGAGGCGAGCGACGAGGCTTACGCCTTGGGTCTGTTCCACGACTGCGGCGTGCCGCTGATGCTTCAGCGGTTCCCGGATTACATGACGACGCTCGAAAAGGCCTACGCCAACGCGAGTGCCGAGCGCCGGGTCGTGGATACCGAGAACGATGTCTACAACACCAATCACTCGGTGGTCGGTTATTACACCGCCAAGTCCTGGCGCCTGCCGGAACATGTCAGCGCGGCCATCGCCAACCACCACAATGCCCTGGCGATCTTCAGCGACGAGACCTCGCGCAACAGTCAGATGAAGAACCTGCTGGCGATCCTGAAGATGGCCGAGCACATCTGTGCGTCGTACCGGGTGCTGGGCAACCAGACCGAAGACTTCGAATGGCAGGCTGTCGGGCCGCTGGTGCTTGAGTACATCGGCCTCTCGGATTACGACTTCGAAACGTTGAAGCAGACGATCCGCGAACTTGGCGCGCACTGATTAGAGAAGCTGATGATTCGAGGAATCCATGCCTGAACTGCCGGAAGTCGAAACCACCCGTCGCGGCATCGCCCCGCACCTGGAAGGCCAGCGCGTCAGCCGGGTGATCGTGCGGGACCGGCGGCTGCGCTGGCCGATTCCCGAAGACCTCGATGTGCGGCTGTCCGGGCAGCGCATCGTGCTGGTCGAGCGACGCGCCAAGTATCTGCTGATCAACGCCGAGGCCGGTACGCTGATCAGCCACTTGGGCATGTCCGGCAACTTGCGGCTGGTTGAGGTCGGGATGCCGGCGGCCAAGCATGAGCATGTCGATATCGAACTGGATTCCGGACTGGCCTTGCGCTACACCGATCCACGACGTTTCGGCGCGATGCTGTGGAGCAATGACCCGCTCAATCACGAGTTGCTGATCCGTCTGGGCCCTGAGCCGTTGACCGATCTGTTCGATGGCGAGCGGTTGTATCAGCTGTCGCGCGGGCGCTCGATGGCGGTCAAACCGTTCATCATGGATAACGCGGTGGTGGTGGGGGTCGGCAATATCTACGCGACCGAAGCACTGTTCGCCGCCGGTATCGATCCGCGCCGTGAAGCCAAAGGCATTTCCCGGGCGCGGTATTTGAAGCTGGCGATCGAGATCAAGCGCATCCTCGCTGCTGCCATCGAGCGCGGCGGCACCACGTTGCGTGATTTCATCGGTGGCGACGGGCAGCCGGGGTATTTCCAGCAGGAGCTGTTTGTCTACGGTCGCGGTGGCGAGCACTGCAAGGTCTGCGGCACAGGCTTGCGGGAAATGAAGCTCGGCCAGCGCGCCAGCGTCTGGTGCCCGCGCTGCCAAAGCTGAGCTGGACGTCCGAAAAACGCCTACGGTCTATAGTGAGTTGTCTCACTGTTCAGCCCGAAGGATCGTGCCATGAAGTCCTTGCAAACCCTCATCGTCGCCCTGCTGCTGTGCTTCAGCCTGACCATTCAGGCCGCGGAAGGCGGCAGCGGCGATCCTCGTTACGCCATCCAGAATCCACCGGCCTACGCCATGCTCGGCGATCTGCTGATTGCCCGTCCGTTACTGGTGGTGGCGACGGTGATCGGTGCCGGGGCGTTCGTTGTGTCGTTGCCGTTCACCGCGCTGGGTGGCGGGATTGGCGATGCGGGAGAGGCGCTGGTGGTGGCGCCGGCGAAAGCGGCGTTCGTGCGTTGCCTGGGCTGCACTGGAGAGGGATTCGAACAGCGTGAATGACGTGATCGCAGCCTGCTGCTGCGATCACGGTCAGAAACTCAGGCCTTGCCGGTGATCTTGCGGTACTTCTCCATCAACTGTTCTTCAGTCTCCGGATGGGCTTCGTCCAGTGGAATGCAATCCACCGGGCAGACCTGCTGACACTGTGGCTCGTCGTAGTGGCCGACGCACTGGGTGCACAGGTTCGGGTCGATCACGTAGATCTCTTCGCCTTGAGAAATGGCGGCGTTCGGACACTCGGGTTCGCAGACGTCGCAGTTGATGCAATCGTCGGTGATGATCAGGGACATGCTAACTCCAGCCGGGGCGGGGAGCCCGGGCGCTATGAATCAATGCGCGCAATTGTGCCGCATTGGCGCCCGTAGTGCACGCGGGCGCCGTTTGAACGGTCGTTACTTCTTGAAGCGCAGGGTCAGGGCTTCGGCCACCGCCGGGTGGACGAACTTGCTGATATCGCCGCCCAGGGCCGCGATTTCCCGCACCAGGGTCGAGGAAATGAACGAATAACGCTCGGACGGGGTGAGAAACAGGCTCTCCACATCCGGGGCCAACTGGCGGTTCATGTTGGCCAGCTGGAATTCGTATTCGAAGTCCGACACCGCGCGCAGGCCACGCAGGAACACGTTGGCGTTCTGTTCCTTGGCGAAATGCGCCAGCAGCGTCGAGAAGCCGACCACTTCCACGTTCGGCAGGTGTTTGGTGACCTCGCGGGCCAGCTCGACCCGTTGTTCCAGCGGGAACAGCGGATTCTTCTTGGGGCTGGCGGCGACGGCGATGATCACGTGGTCGAACAGGCGCGAGGCGCGTTCGACCAGATCGCCATGGCCCTTGGTAATAGGGTCGAAGGTACC
Organism: Pseudomonas sp. 1; assembly: GCF_056626735.1. Lineage (NCBI taxonomy): Bacteria > Pseudomonadati > Pseudomonadota > Gammaproteobacteria > Pseudomonadales > Pseudomonadaceae > Pseudomonas > Pseudomonas sp. 1. The sequence goes on from NZ_JBWXMQ010000005.1 coordinate 43,110, forward strand.
TGGGTACAACACTCGGTTCATCGCGTCGTCCTGGCGGGAATCCGTTGGGGAGTCGGATGGTATCGCAGCCGTCCCGGTCGGGAAAGTCGCCTGTTGGGTAAGAAAGCACTATAGACGATCGGAATTTTCGTCTTTTTCACGGGTTTCTCAGCCGTTCGCCGAGGGATGTCGCCAGTTGCGCCGTCAGACCGTAGACCGACAACTGCGGGTTGGCGCCGATGCTGGTGGGAAAGAGCGAGCCGTCATGAATCGACAGATTGCGCAGTTGATGATGGCGGCCGAGGCTGTCGGTGACGGCGGTTTTCGGGTCTTCGCCCATCGCGCAGCCGCCCATGACGTGGGCACTGCCCAGGCGGGTGCGATACAACTGCAGACTCAGGCTGTCGATCAACGAGCGGGCCTCGGCCGGGCTGTTCACGTAGCGCGCATCAGCGTGCATCGGCATCACTGCTTTGGCGCCGCCGGCGAACTGGATCTCGGCCATGCTGTGGAAGGAGCGACGCAAACCCTCCCAGGCGTAAGGCGAAACCTGATAGTCGAGTACCGGCGAGCCGTCACCGCGCAGCTCGACGCTGCCGCCCTGGCTGTCCGGGTGAAAACCGTCACGCAGCAGGGCCAGCATCGCGTGGGTGTGCGGCAGGTCCGCCATGTGTTGCGCACTTTCCTGACCGAACCCGCCGAGCAATGTGGCAGCCAGCGCCGGGTGCAGCGGCGGCACTTCAAGCTTGTAAGCCATCGGGCCGGTGGTGCCGTCCTTCCACTGGAAATGATCCGAATAGATCGACTGCGGCGCACCGTAGAACGGGTTTATCACCTCGTCGAAACGCCCGGCGGACATGTTCACCAGATGCAGGAAGGTGCGCTTGCCCAGGCGTTTGTGCGGATCCGGTGCATCCGAACGCATCAGCAGTGCCGGGCTGTTGATCCCGCCGCCGGCCAGCACGTAATGCCGCGCCTTGACGGTGATCGTGCGTCCGGTCGGCTCGACGCAGCGTTCGTCCATCGCCACACACTGCAGCCCGGTGACCTTGTCGCCATTGATCAACAGTTTTTCGGCCCGGGCCAGATAGAGCAGTTCGCCGCCCTTTTCCAGCGTCGCCGGAATGGTCGTGACCATCATCGACTGCTTGGCATTGGTCGGGCAGCCCATGCCGCAGTAACCGAGGTTCCAGCAGCCGCGCACGTTGCGCGGAATCACGTGCCAGCTGTAGCCGAGCTGTTCGCAGCCTTTGCGGATCACGTCGTTGTTGGCGTTGGGCGGCACCCTCCACGAGGCGACGCCGAGGCGCTGCTCCATTTTCTCGAACCACGGTGCCATGTCGGCGGGGCTGTGGCCTTTGACGTTGTGTTCTTTGGCCCAGTGTTCGAGGGTCGGCTCCGGCGTGCGAAAGCTCGATGTCCAGTTGATCAGGGTGGTGCCGCCAACCGCGCGGCCCTGAAGGATGGTAATCGCGCCGTCCTTGCTCATGCGGCCGATGCCTTCCTGATAGAGGCTGCTGTAGGCCTGGTCTTCCAGCAGTTTGAAATCGCTGCTGGTCTTGAGCGGACCCTCTTCGATCAACAGCACTTTGTAGCCGGCGGCACTGAGGATTTCCGCGGTGGTGCCGCCGCCGGCGCCGCTGCCGATGATGGCGACATCGGTTGCCAGGGTCAGGTCATCGCTGAGTTGCGCGCCGTTGTAGGTTTTCCAGCCACGGGCAAGGCCTTCGCGAAACGGGTCGGGTACGGGCATCGATCAGGTTCTCTTATTATTGTTTTGCGTGGGTCGCCAGGCTCAAACGGCGGGCGGGCCGGGGTAACCGCAATGGGCCCAGGATTCGGCGCGGGTGTACCAGGCCATCATCACCATTTGCAGCAATGAGCTGTGGCCCATGCGCAGCAGGCTCAGCGAGCTGTTTTCCCAGCGATCGAGGAAATGGCGGATCGCCTCGGGGCTGGCGTTTTCCCAACTGCCCCAGATTCCGGTCAATGGCCCGCGCGTCACCGCCATGCCCAGCACATCGAACAGTTGCCGGGTGAGCTTGAGCATTTCCGGCGACAGGTGATCGAGGCTGTAATCCAGCGACTTCAGGGTTCCATCGACAGCGGCGGGCATCTTTTCCACCGCGACGGCGCCATCGAGCATTACCGGAATCAGCGCGCGCAGAAACAGCAGGTCACCGCTGCGCAGCGTGGTGAATCCGTGGGCCGATACGCTCGATGAACAGCCGCTGAGGCTGGCACCAAGGCCGGCGGTGGCGAGGAAAGCTGTGGCGCCCAGGCTGAATTTCAGCAGGCCACGGCGCGAGAGGGCAGGTGTTTCGGTCAGGCTTGGGTGCATTGTTGTTATTACCCGGCGGTGACGTTAGCGAATGAACAGTTTCTGGATCAGTTTCTGAATGGATTTGCCGTAGGGCGGGTAGATCAGTTTCGCCGCGTTGAAACGTTGTTTGACCAGCACGCCCTTGGCCTTGCTGAACGTCAGGAAACCTTCGTGCCCGTGGTAATGCCCCATGCCCGACGGGCCGATGCCACCGAACGGCATGTCGTCCTGCGCCACATGCAGCAGCGTGTCGTTGAGGCAGACGCCGCCGGAATGGGTTTCGCTGAGCACGCGCTTCTGTTCGCGTTTGTCGTAGCCGAAGTAGTAAAGAGCCAGAGGACGTGGCCGCTGATTGATGTAAGCAAATGCCTGATCCAGATCCTGATACGGCACGATCGGCAACAGCGGGCCGAAGATTTCGTCCTGCATCACCGTCATCTCGTCGCTGACATTCAGCAGCAGGCTGTGCGGCATGCGCCGGCCCTGGCCCTGCTCGAACAGCGGAATCAGCAGCGCGCCCTTGCTGGTGGCGTCGCTGAGGTAGCTGTTCAGTCGCGCCAGTTGGCGCTCGTTGATGATGGCGGTGTAGTCCGGGTTGTCGGCGAGTGTCGGATAAAACCCGCGTACGGCCTGGCGATAGGCTTCGACGAAACCGCCGATTCGCGCTTCCGGCACCAGCACGTAATCCGGGGCCACGCAGGTCTGGCCGGCGTTGAGGGTCTTGCCGAAGGCGATGCGTTCGGCGGCATCCTTGAGCGGCACGTCGTGGGAGACGATGGCCGGGGATTTGCCGCCCAGCTCCAGCGTCACCGGGGTCAGGTTTTCTGCCGCCGCGCGCATCACGTGCCTGCCGACGCTGGTGGAGCCGGTGAACAGCAGGTGATCGAAGCGCATCTTCGAAAACGCCACGCCGACATCGGCCTCGCCGAGCACCACGCACACCAGATCCTCGGGGAAGATTCGCGCCAGCAGTTGCTTGAGCAGCAGGCCGGTGGCCGGGGTCGATTCGCTGAGTTTCAGCATCACCCGATTACCGGCCGCGAGGGCGCCGGTCAACGGGCCGATGGCCAGGAACAGCGGGTAGTTCCACGGCACGATGACGCCCACCACGCCAAGCGGCTGGTACACGACTTTCGCCGATGCCGGCTGGAAGGCAACGCCGACTTTGCGCCGCGAAGGTTTCATCCACTGGCTGATGTGCCGGCTGGCGTAGTGAATGCCGTGCAGGCTCGGCATCAGTTCGGCGAGCAGGGTTTCATCGGCGCTGCGGTGGCTGAAGTCGGAGCTGATGGCGTCGATCAGGGCCTGCCGCTCGCTGCTCAACAAATCGCGCAGGGCCTTGAGCCATTGCTGACGCTGGGCCGCCGGCGGCATCGGGTTGGCGGCGTAGGCGGCACGCTGCGCATCGAACAGCCGATTGAGCTCTTCCAGCGGCTGTTGCAGCGTTTGCAGGTAGGCAATATCGGCAGTCATTGTCAGCTCCGGAGATGTTGTTGTGACGAACTTTTTAGAGTCTATGCTCTAGAAAGTCAAATGGCTTCCTTGCGCATCCTGGTTTTATCCGGTTCCGGTTAGGTCGTAAGATGCCCCCCAACGCACTCTGAATTAAAGCTCAAGCCATGGCCCCACGGATCAAAACCAGCGAGCGCATCGTGCAGAACAGCCTCGAGCTGTTCAATCAGCAGGGCGAGCGCAGCATCAGCACCAATCACATCGCCGCCCACATGGAGATTTCTCCGGGCAATCTGTACTACCACTTCCCCAACAAGCAGGCGATCATCGCCGTGCTGTTCAGTGAGTACGAAAGCCTGGTGGACAGCTTCCTGCGTCCGCCCCAGGGCCGGGCCGCGACGGTCGAAGACAAGCGTTTCTATCTCAAGGAATTGCTGTCGGCGATGTGGCGCTACCGTTTCCTGCACCGCGATCTCGAGCATCTGCTCGACAGCGATCCGGATCTGGCCGAGCGTTACCGGCGCTTCTCCCAGCGCTGCGTGATCCAGGGCGCGGCGATCTACGAAGGCTTCGTTGCCGCCGGGATCCTGAAGATGGACCGGGTGCAGATCGAATCCCTGACCCTCAACGCGTGGATCATCCTCACCTCGTGGGTGCGCTTCCTGTGCACGACCCGAGAAAATTCCAATCACCTCAGCGAACAGGCCATCAAACGTGGCGTGTATCAGGTGCTGGTGCTGGAAGCGGGGTTCGTCACCGAGCAGGCCCGCGATGAGGTCAACGCCTTGTTCGAAGAGTTCTACGTGCCGCTGGCCCAGGCCCTCGAAGAGAGACCGTAATTCCATTTCCTCACTGGAGTCGTTCGCTATGCCGATTGCGCAACTGATCAGCCCGACCGCCCTGGATGCCCGCAAGGCGCAGCCGGGGCTGGTGATTCTCGATTGCCGTTTTGCCCTCGAAGACCCGGATTACGGCCAGCGCAGCTACGCCGAGGGGCACATTGCCGGGGCACATTTCGCCGATCTTGAGCGGGACCTCAGCGGCCCGGTGACCAAAGGCGTGACCGGTCGCCATCCGCTGCCGGAGCCGACGGCGCTGATTGATCGCCTGCAAGCCTTCGGCATCAACAACGACAGTGACGTGGTTCTGTATGACGACGGCCCGGGCGCCTATGCGGCGCGGGCCTGGTGGTTGCTGGCGTGGCTGGGCAAGCGCGACGGCGTGTTCATTCTCGATGGCGGGCTCAAGGCCTGGCATGCGGCGGGGCTGCCGCTGAGCCTCGATCCACCGTCAGCGGTCCGCGGCAACTTCAGCGGCCAGCCGGACATGAACCTGCTGCTCAGCGCCGAGCAATTGCAGCAGCGCCTCGGCCAACCGGCCCTGACCCTGCTCGATGCCCGCGCGTTGCCGCGCTTCAAGGGTGAAGTGGAACCGATCGACCCGATCGCCGGGCACATTCCCGGCGCGCAGTGCGCGGCGTTTACCGACAATCTGGGCAGCGACGGGCGTTTCCTGCCGGCCGATCAGCTCAAGCAGCGTTTCGCCGCGAAACTCGGCGAGCGTTCGCCGGCCGATCTGGTGGCTTACTGCGGCTCCGGGGTGACAGCGTGTCACAACCTGTTCGCCCTGTGTCTGGCGGGTTACCCGTTGGGTTCGCTGTATGCCGGATCGTGGAGCGAGTGGATCAACGAGCCGTCGCGCGGTATCGCGACGGGCGAATAAGCGCTCAGCGACCCAGCCGCGCGCTGCGATAGGCCGCCGGCCCCACACCATAAACCTGTTTGAACTGCCGGCTCAGATGGCTCTGGTCGGCAAATCCCAGCTGCGCGGCGACTTCCACCGGCACGCAGCCGCTCTGCAGCAAGCCCCGCGCACAGGCGATCCGCTGCTGCATCAGCCAGCTGTGCGGCGGCATGCCGGTGGCGCGGCGGAACACCCGGGCGAAGTGGAAGGGTGACAGGTTCACGGCCGCCGCCAGTTCTTCCAGCGAGGGCGGCGCCGCCAGTTGCGCGTGCAGCAACTCCTTGGCCATCGCCACCGCGCGATGCTCCTTGCCGGGGTTGCCGTTGATTTGCACCGCCGCGTGACGCTGCAACAGCCGCATCATCATTTCGCGCCACACCGTTTGCTGTTGCAGCGCGGTGGCGGGGCTTTCCAGCAAGCGGTGCAACTGACTGAAGCCGGTGACCAGATCCGGGTCGCGATACAGCGTTGCGCCAAAGGCCGGCATTGGCGCGGTCGGCAGCTCCAGTTCTTCAAGCAGCGAGACAATCTTGCCGGTGTCCGGGTAGAACGCACGGTACAGCCAGCCGTCCTCGGTGCCCTTGTGGCCGGTGTGCAATTCATCCGGATTGATCAGCACCAGCGTGCCGCTGCCCGCCAGGTGTTCGGCGCCGCGATAACGGTAGCGCTGGGCACCGGCCATGATCATGCCGATCACATAACCGTCGTGGACGTGCGGGGCGAAACGTTGCTCGATGTAGCGCGCGGTCAACAGCTCGACCCCGGCCAGAGGCGCGGCTTGCCAGAAACGGATCGACTCGCCCTGATCGCTCATGACCTCACCCGCGACCCGCGTCGGCCAGCCACTGCGGAATCCGTCGTTCCAGGTAATAGCCTGGCTGGCGGAGCGTGCCGTCGACGAAGCCGACATGCCCGCCCTTGTTCTGCAATTCGAACACGGTCGAGCTCGATAGCTCACTGGCTGAAGGCAAACTGTGGGGAAACACGAACGGATCGTCCGCCGCCTGAATGATCAGGGTCGGCGTACGAATCTCGCCAAGAAAGTAACGGCTCGATGCCCGGCGATAGTAATCCTCGGCATCGACGAAACCGTGCAGCGGCGCGGTCACCCGGCCATCGAAATCCCAGAAAGTGCGCATGTTTTCCAGCGAGCCGAGAGCGGCCAGTGCGGCAAGACCGTCCTCGCGCCCGTCGTGCTGGAACTGGCGCTGCTTGTTCTTGATGTAGGCCACCATCTCGCGCATGAAGTGCGCCTGATAGACCTTGGAGAAACCCTGGCCGATACGGTCGGCGCATTGATCGAGGCGAAACGGCACCGACACCGCCACGGCACCCAGTACGCCGCTGGCGCTGCCGGTTTCCCCCAGATGCTTGAGCAGCACATTGCCGCCGAGGGAATAGCCGACCGCATACAACGGCGCCAGTGGCCGCTTGGCTTTCAGATGGCGGATGGTCTCGGCGAGGTCTTCGCTGGCGCCGGAATGGTAGCTGCGCGGCAACAGGTTCGGCTCGCCGGAGCAGCCGCGCCAGTTCAGCGCAACACTGGCCCAGCCCTGTGCGGCGAGCGCTGCCTGGATTCCGGCCACATAAGGCGAATTGGAGGAGCCGGTCAGCCCGTGCAACACCAGCACCAGTGGCGCTTCGGCGCTGTGCGGACCGTACCAGTCGAGGTCGAGAAAGTCGCCATCCTCCAGCCATAGCCGTTCGCGCTGGCGGTCAAGGTGAACGGTCTTGCGCCACAGCGGCCCCCACAAGGTTTGCAGGTGCGGATTGCCAAGGCCGAAGGCGGGCGTGAAAAGAAAACCTGGTTCGGAAGGAGAAAGAAGTGCGCGCACGGTAAATCTCGACGGTGTCATGCATGAAGTGACAGTCATACAAGGGCTGTCACTTCAAGGGAGGTCTAACTTGCCACAAAGCCTGCATCGGCGCGACACGAATGCCCCGACGGCTCGACGGTCGGGAAAATGGCCGGTTGCGGGAGCGCCACTTGGGGTACCGTCGGACCGACCGTCACTACCCGCCACTGATCGTCCGGCAGATGTTTGTCCATTGCCCTTCTGATCTGTTCAAGCGTCAGGCGCTGCACCTGTTGTGCGAAGAAGTCCAGGTCCAGTGGCAAGTGATGCCGGTTGATCTCGGCCAGGCGCCCGAGAATCTGCGCGTTGCTGGCGCTGCCAACGATGTTGGCGTTGGCCAGTCGGCGTTTGAAGTGAGCCAATTCCTCCTGTGTCGGGCCCTCACGCCGGAATTTGCTGAGCATCGATTTCACCAGGGCCACCGTTTCATTCGCGAATTGAGGGCTGGTCTGCAGGGTGATTGATGTCAGGCCGCTGCCCGCCCAGTCTTTGGTGCGAATGCTGGCGTCGTACACCAGGCCGCGTTTTTGCCGCAGTTCTGTCATCAGACGGGAGTTTGCTCCACTGCCGAAAATCAGCGTCGCGGCATACAGCGCAACGAAGTCTTCGTGTTGGCGCGACAGGCTGGGTTGTCCCAGCAATACGTGAACCTGTTCCTGTGTGCGCTCGACATGGCGATGCATTTCAGTACCGAACGCCTTGAGCGGTTCGACAGTGGGCAATGCAACGAGGGGCGCGGGTAGCGCGTTGGCGATTTGCAGGCTGATGGCCTGTGCCTGTTCGACGGAAAGGTCTCCCACCAATGTAATTTGTGTCTGGCTTGCCGAGTGGGTCTGGCTGTGAAACGTTTGAACGGCCTGACGGGTGAGCGAGGTCAGGCCGGCATCGGTTCCGTAGATCGAACGGGCGTATGGCGTGTCCGCAGCCAGCAGATCCTGCAGGCGCAGCGAGGCAATTTGCGCAGGTTGTTGCTGTTCTGCCAGCTGCAAGCCACGAAGCTCGCGCTTGACCCTGAGCAGAGCTTCTTCGGTAAGAGCGGGCTGCCCCAGCATTTGCGTAAACAGCTGCAGAGCCCGGCTGCTTTTGTCTGGATCGCTCAGGCTGCGCAACGTGAAAGTGGCACGTTCCTGATCCAGGTCCATCCCGAGCTTCGCTCCCAGCCCGTCGAACACTTCGGCGATCGCTGCAAGATCGCTCATGTCGGCGACGCCTTCGTTGAACAGACTGAATGTCACCGCTGCCAGACCGGGTGTGTCGCCATCGTGCGCACTGCCGCCGGCGAAGCTGACGTGAACGTCGAACATTGGCAGATCCGTGGTGCGGATGAATAACGTTTTGATGCCTGTCGTGGTTTTCCAGCCCTTGATGGTAAAGGGGCGTGGAGCCTGTTGTGTGGAGTCTGTTTCCAGCAACGATTGCAATCGAGTGTCGGGAAAGCCGGCTGGCGAGTTGGCGGCAGTAGCCTGGCTGGCTGACAGCCAACCGATGAGTGCGAAACAGGCCAGGACAGACTCAAAGACGCGCGCCGATTTATCCATGTTTTTTCTCCATGAGCACATGGGCGGTGCTGAGGCGTTCGCGGATCAGATATTTTTCAGCGGTCTGACGGATGTCCTCGGGCGTCACGTTCTTTAACCCGGCAATCTCCTGATCGAGCAATTGCCACGACAGGCCAATGCTCTCGAGGGCGGCCAGCTGTTGGGCAGTGCTCTCGATAGAATCTCGTGCAAAAACCCTTTGGGCGATCAACTGGGTTCGCGCGCGTTCCAGTTCATCGATGGAGGGAGGCGTTGTGCGCAGCTCCTCGAACAGATCCCAGACGCGTGATTGCGCCTTGTCAGGCGTGGCCGATTGCGAATTGTCGAACCGGGTGCGCACTATCAGGAGGGTGTCGCCACGGCTGTAAAGGTTGTAGCTGGCGTCGACTTGACTGAGCAAATGCTCCTGGTGCAACAGGCGTTTTTGCAGGCGTGCGCTCTGGGAGCCTGCCAGCAACATTCTGATCAGCTGCAGTGCGTGTGCGGTCCGATCGGTGTCTGCCGTAGCCAGGCTGGGAACGTTGATTGCCATGATCAGTTGTGGGGCAGGAACCGGTTGTTTGAGTGTGATTCGGCGTTCGCCCGGCTCCGGCAGTTCATGAGGTTTCACGGCTTGTGGAAAGGCGCGACCGGGCAGGCCGCCGAAGTAACGCTGAGCCAAGGGCTGAACGTAATCGAGCGTGACGTCACCGACGACAACCAGCGTGGCATTGCCGGGGGAATAGCGTGACTCATACCAGCCCCGCAACTGAGTGGCGTTCAGACCGTGCAGGTCATTCATCCAGCCGATGACGGGCGTTCGGTAGCTGCTGGAGGGATAGGCCAGAGCTTCCAGGCGTTCCATTGCGGTGTCGAGAGGACTGTCTTCAACACTCCAGCGACGTTCCTCTTGAATGACGGCAATCTCGGGGGTGAAATCCTCAGGTCTGAGGTGAGCGGTCGACATCAGGTCGGCCATCAGCTCAAACGCGACGCCCAGATAAGGCTTGGGCAGCGTCTGGTAATAGGCCGTGACGTCCTTATTGGTAAAGGCATTTTCCGATGCGCCCAGGGATTCCAGAATGGCCGATGCCTCACCCGGACAAGTCTTGCTGCTGCCCTTGTAAAGCATGTGCTCCAGCGCGTGGGACAGTCCGGTCTGGCCCGGCGATTCGTCAGCCGAGCCGACTTTGAACCAGAGTTGCGAGGTGACCAGCCGGGCCCGGTGATCCTCGCGGACGACGACCTTCAGGCCATTGTCCAGCCGAAACTCATGGGTGGTCGGTGGTGGATCGGCCAGCGCCAGCAGCGGGGCGAGGGCCAGGCAAGGCAGCATCCTGCTGCACAAAGTGTCCATAAGTGATTCATCCTCAGTGGATTACGGAAATGGCGTAATCCACTGTGGAGATTTTGCAGGGGAGGCGTGCGGTAGTTATCTACCGCACGCCGGGCATTGCGTGGATCGACGGTGTCAGAGAGCGGGCAGGCTGCGCTGCCACAACGCGTAGTACACCCGCCCGGATTTCTGCTCGCGGTGCAGGCGCCAGTTGCCCGGCAGGCCGAGGGTCGATGGTGCGGTTTCGCTTTCAGTGTAGATCCACGAATCTTCGGCCAGCCATTGGCGCTCTTCCAGCAATGTGCACACCGACGGCAGCAGGTTCTGGTTGAACGGCGGGTCGAGGAACACCAGGTCGAACGGAGTCGCGGTCTGGGTTTCCAGGTAGCGCAGCGCATCGGCGGTCTGTACGTGGCCGTTGGTGCAGCGCAGCGTGCCGAGGTGTTCTTTCAGGCTGGAGACCGCAACATGGCTGGCGTCCAAGGCCTGACCCATTGCTGCGCCACGGGACAGCGCTTCCAGAAACAGTGCGCCGCTGCCGGCGAACGGATCGAGAACCTTGGCCCCGGCAACGTACGGCGCGAGCCAGTTGAACAGGGTTTCGCGTACCCGATCCGGCGTCGGACGCAGGCCCGGCGCATCAGGAAAGCTCAGTTTGCGGCTGCGCCATTCGCCGCCGATGATGCGCAACTGGTTCACCCCGTTGTGCAGTTTTTGTACAGGTTTCTTTGGACTGGCCATTAATGCTCCGGAACCCCGAGCGGCTGCTCGGCAGGTTTATCAGATGGGGCCGGTAACGGCTTTTGCGGCACGGTCGGGCCAGCGCTGACGATGACCAGTTTATCCGTGCTCAAGTGTTTGTTCATGGCATCGCGAACCTGCTCGACCGTCAGGCTCTGGGACTGACGCATGAAGTCGTCCAGATAACTCAGCGGCAGGTTGTAGAAACCCATGGCGCCGAGTTGACCGACGATATCGGCATTGCTCGCGGTGGACAGCGGAAAGCTGCCGGCCAGTTCGCGCTTGGCGTCGTCCAGTTCTTTCTGGGTCGGGCCGGTCTTGAGGTAGTCGCCGAGCACGTCCTGCACCAGTTTGAGGGTGCCTTCGCTCATTTGCGCACGGGTCTGCAGATTGATCATGAACGGTCCGCGAGCCTGCATCGGGCTGAAGGCTGAATACACGCCGTAGGTCAAGCCGCGCTTTTCACGCACTTCGCTCATCAGTCGGGTGCCGAAACCGCCACCGCCGAGGATCTGGTTGCCCATCGACAGCGCGGCGTAGTCCGGGTCGTCACGGTCGATGCCCAGTTGCGCGATCATCAGGTTGGTCTGCTTGGACGGGAATTCGATGTGGCCGACGCTGGCCTTCGGTTCGGTCGGTTGCTCGATTTTAGCCAGCGCCGGGCCTTTTGGCAGCGCAGCGGACACCTGATTGGCAATCGCCTCGGCTTCACTGCGGGACAGATCGCCCACCAGTGCGATCACCACGTTGCCCGCCGCATAGGCCTTGGCGTGGAACTCACGCAGTTGCGCCAGCGTGATTTTCGGCACGCTTTGCGCGTTGCCATCGCTGGAATGGGCGTATGGGTGATCGCCGTACAGACGCTTCATCAGCTCCAGGCTGGCGAGTTTGCCGGGGTTCTGTTTCTGGTACTCGAAACCGGCGAGCATCTGGTTCTTGATGCGCGCGAAGGAGTCGGCCGGGAAGGTCGGTTTGCCCACCACTTCCGAGAACAGTTTCAGCGCCGGCTCGCGTTTGTCGGCGGCGCTCAGGCTGCGCAGCGAGGCGATGGCCATGTCTTTATAGGCGCCGTTGCCAAAGTCCGCGCCCAGGCCTTCGAAACCTTGGGCGATGGCACCGACGTCCTTGCCCGCCACGCCTTCGTTGAGCATGGCGTTGGTCAGCAGGGCCAGGCCCGGCGCGTTACCGTCCTGGCTGCTGCCGGCGGCGAAAATCAGGCGCATGTCGAACATCGGCAATTCGCGGGCCTCGACGAACAGCACCTTGGCGCCTTCGGCGGTATTCCAGGTCTGCACGTCGAGCTTGCGGCTGGCCGGGGCCTTGCCGTCGAGTTCCGCCAGCGATTGCAGCTTCTGGCTGGACTTGGCGTTATCCAGCGCTTCGCTGGCCTTGGTGTTGTCGCTCGGCACCAGATAGAACGCAGCGGAGCCGATGACGGCCACGGCGATCAGGCCGAGCAGCAGGCGTGGGGTTTTGCGCTCACTCATGAGTCGTCTCCAATGGCAGGACGTGGGCGACGCTGAGACGTTCGCGGGTGAAATACAGCTTGGCGGCGTTCTGGATGTCTTGCGGGGTGACGCTTTCCAGATCGGCCAGTTCGGTGTCCATCAGTTTCCACGACAGACCGACGGTCTCCAGCTGGCCGATGGCGGTGGCCTGGCTGGTGATCGAATCGCGCTCGAAGACCAGGCCGGCGATAACCTGCGCACGCACGCGCTCCAGTTCTTCGGCGGACGGTGCGGTGGTTTTCAGCTGATCCAAAAGTTTCCACAGACCGGCTTCAGCCTGGGCCATGGTCTTTTTCTTCTGGGTGTTCGGCGTGGCCGATAGGGTGAACAGGCTGTCGCCGCGAGTGTAGGCGTCGTAACTCGACGAACCGCCGGACACCAGCTCTTCACCGCGCTCCAGCTGGGTCGGGATGCGGCCGCTGTAGCCGCCGTCCAGCAACGCCGAAATCAGGCGCAAGGCGTTGACCGAGCGTTTGTCTTCGGCGGTGGCGATGCTCGGAACGTTGAAACCGAGCATCAGGCTTGGCAGTTGGGTCTGCACGTGCAGGGTGATCTGGCGTTCACCCGGTTCTGCCAGCTCCAGCGGCTTTTTCGCCGGTGGCACGTCGCGTTTCGGGATCGGCCCGAAGTAGCGCTGGGCGAGGCTTTTCACCTCGTCCGGGGTCACGTCGCCGACCACCACCAATGTGGCGTTGTTCGGCACGTACCAGGACTGATACCAGTGACGCAGCTCTTCGACCTTCATCCGCTCAAGGTCGGCCATCCAGCCGATGGTCGGCGTGTGATAACCGCTGGCCGGGTAGGCCATGGCCTTGTAGCGCTCGTAGGCCTTGGACATCGGCTTGTCGTCGGTGCGCAGGCGGCGCTCTTCCTTGATGACTTCGATTTCCTTGGCGAACTCGTCGGCCGGCAGCCGCAGGCTGGCCATGCGGTCGGCTTCCAGTTCGAAGGCCACGCCCAGACGGTCGCGGGCCAGCACCTGGTAATAAGCGGTGAAGTCGTCGCTGGTGAAGGCGTTCTCTTCGGCGCCGAGGTCGCGCAGAATCAGCGAAGCTTCGCCGGGGCCGACTTTTTCGCTGCCCTTGAACATCATGTGCTCGAGGGCGTGGGACAGACCGGTCTGGCCCGGGGTTTCGTAGCTGGAACCGACCTTGTACCAGACCTGCGACACCACCACCGGCGCGCGATGGTCTTCGCGCACGACGACCTTCAGGCCGTTGTCGAGGGTAAATTCGTGAGTCGGTTGCGGATCGGCCGCCAGGGCCGAAAGGGGCAGGCAGACTGTGCTGAGCAGCAGGCCTGCGGCGCGGCGGGCTAGAGCATTCATTCGTTTTTAAACCTGTTGGGCTGCCCGCTTGGTCTTAGCGTCGGCGGGCGAGAGGGTGCTAGGATACTGATCCGTTTTACTGGCGGCCACGCCTATCAGGCCACTGATCGGTCTATAGGTTGTACGGGTTACCGGCAGAAGCATTGAGTTTCTCAGCTAAACTCTGCGTTTTCGCCGACGATGCCGTTCCAGTCCTTCGTATTTAATGACCTTTGAGGTGCTTTTGGCGCCTCGACAAAATGTTGCGCGTGAACAAGCTGGGTGAAACACAGTCTGTTCTGCATCGAATATTTATTTGCCGGGGCGCCCCTGTGGCGCGTCGCTACCGTGAGATAGCCGTCCTCCATGTTTGGTTCCAACGACGACAAGAAGACCCCAGCTGCGGCTGGCGAGAAGAAAAGCCTGTTCGGATGGCTGCGCAAGAAACCGCAGGAACCCGTCATCGAACAGCCGACTGCCATTCCTGAGCCAGCCCCCGCGCCTGCTCCCGTAATAGAAGAAGCGCCGGCACCGGTTGTGCTGCCGATCGCCGAGCCGGTGTTGCAACCGGTGGCCGAGGCCGAGCCTGAAGCGCCGGCTGCCGCCGAATTGCCGCTGACCCCGGCCAGTGAGCCGTGGCTGACCTTGCCGGTGGCGGAAGAGCCGGTGGCCTTGGTCGAAGAGGCCGCGCCGCACGTTACGCCGCCGATTCCTGCGCCGGTTGCGTTTACGCCGGAACCTGCTCAGGCGCCAGTGGTGGAAGCCGCTCCTGTCATTCCAGAACCTGTGGTTGCTGCCCCGGTTGCCCCGATTGTTGAAACGCCCGAGCCTGCACCTGCACCTGCACCTGCACCTGCACCAGTCGCCGTGGCGCCAGTCGCTCCTGTGGAAACCCCGGTCGAGGCCCCGCGCACCGAGGAAACCAAGGCCGGCTTCTTCGCCCGCCTCAAGCAAGGCCTGTCCAAGACCAGCGCCAGTATCGGCGAAGGCATGGCCAGCCTGTTCCTCGGCAAGAAAGCCATTGATGACGATCTTCTCGACGATCTCGAAACCCGCCTGCTGACGGCCGACGTCGGCGTCGAGGCGACTTCGGTGATCATCCAGCGTCTGACCCAGAAGGTCGCACGTAAAGAGCTGGCCGATTCCGACGCCTTGTACAAATCCCTGCAGGCCGAGCTGGCCGCAATGCTCAAGCCGGTCGAACAGCCACTGAAAATCGCTTCCCAGAACAAGCCGTTCGTGATTCTGGTGGTCGGCGTCAACGGCGCCGGCAAAACCACCACCATCGGCAAGTTGGCGAAGAAGCTGCAGCTGGAAGGCAAGAAAGTCATGCTGGCCGCCGGTGACACTTTCCGTGCCGCAGCTGTCGAGCAATTGCAGGTCTGGGGCGAGCGCAACAAGATTCCGGTGATCGCCCAGCACACGGGCGCGGACTCGGCTTCGGTGATCTTCGACGCCGTGCAGGCCGCCAAGGCCCGTGGCATCGATGTGCTGATCGCCGACACCGCTGGTCGTCTGCACACCAAAGACAACCTGATGGAAGAACTGAAGAAGGTTCGCCGGGTGATCGGCAAGCTCGACGCCGATGCGCCGCACGAAGTGCTGCTGGTGCTCGACGCCGGCACCGGTCAGAACGCCATCAACCAGGCCAAGCAATTCAACCAGACCGTCGAGCTGACCGGCCTGGCGCTGACCAAGCTCGACGGCACCGCCAAGGGCGGGGTGATTTTCGCCCTGGCCAAGCAATTCGGCCTGCCGATCCGCTACATCGGCGTCGGTGAAGGCATCGACGATCTGCGTACCTTTGAAGCCGAACCCTTTGTCCAGGCATTGTTCGCCGAGCGGGAGCGTTCATGATTCGTTTCGAACAGGTCGGTAAGCGCTACCCGAACGGTCACGTCGGCTTGCATGAGCTGAGCTTTCGAGTCCGTCGCGGCGAGTTCCTGTTTGTCACCGGCCACTCCGGTGCCGGTAAATCCACATTGTTGCGCCTGTTGCTGGCGATGGAGCGTCCGACCAGCGGCAAACTGCTGCTGGCCGGACAGGACCTGAGCACCATCAGCAATGCGCAGATTCCGTTCCTGCGCCGACAGATCGGTGTGGTGTTCCAGAACCATCAACTGTTGTTTGATCGCACGGTGTTCAACAACGTCGCGCTGCCGTTGCAGATTCTCGGGCTGTCCAAGGTTGAAATCGCCAAGCGCGTCGATTCGGCGCTGGAGCGTGTGGCGCTGTCGGACAAGGCCGAACTGTATCCGGGCGACCTCTCCACCGGTCAGCAACAGCGCGTCGGCATTGCCCGCGCCATCGTTCACCGTCCGGCTTTGCTGCTGGCGGACGAACCGACCGGTAACCTCGACCCGCGTCTGGCGGCCGAGATCATGGGCGTGTTCGAAGACATCAACCGTCTGGGCACCAGCGTGCTGATCGCCAGTCACGACCTGGCGCTGATCGCGCGCATGCGCCATCGCATGCTGACCCTGCAACGCGGCCGATTGATCGGCGACGGGGAGGCCGGCGTATGAGTGCAACACGTAGTCCGAAGGTTTCCGAGCGCGTGGCCCCGAAGGCAGCCGATCCGCAACCGCCAAAGAAGAAAAAGCACGACGATGACGACGGCCCGGATTTCGCCACATTGTTCCGTGCCTGGATCGAAAGCCATCGCGCCAGCTGGATCGACAGCCTGCGCCGTCTCGGCAAGCAGCCGATCGGCAGCTTCTTCACCTGCATGGTGATGGCGGTTGCCCTGAGCCTGCCGATGGGGCTTTCGCTGTTGCTGAGCAACGTCGAGCGCCTGGGCGGCTCGTGGCAGCGCGCGGCGCAGATTTCGCTGTACCTGGAGCTCGAGGCCAGTCCGTCTCAGGGCGAAGCGTTGCGCGACCAGATCAAAGGCATGCCCGGCGTAGCTGATGCTGAATATGTCGGCCGCGACCAGGCGCTGGAAGAATTCCAGCAGCAGTCGGGACTGGGCGAAGCCCTGCGCGAGCTGCCGGAAAACCCGCTGCCGGGCGTGGTGCTGGTGACGCCGAACGAGGTCGACAAGTCGACCCTGGAAGCATTAAGACAAAAACTTTCCGAGCTGCCGAAGGTACAACAGGCGCAACTTGATCTAGTCTGGGTTGAGCGTCTGGCCGCCATCCTCAAGCTCGGCGACCGTTTTGTGTTCGGTCTGACGGTGTTGCTGGTTTCCGCATTGCTTTTGGTGATAGGCAATACCATTCGTCTTCATATTGAAAACCGCCGCACCGAGATAGAAGTGATTAAACTCGTCGGCGGCACCGACAGCTATGTGCGTCGTCCTTTCCTTTATATGGGCGCGCTGTATGGCTTCGGTGCGGGGCTGCTGTCCTGGGGTGTATTGGCGTTCGGCCTGGACTGGCTGAATGACGCGGTGGTCGGGCTGGCCGGCTTGTACGGCAGTGACTTCGCACTGGCCGGCGTGCCAGTTGCCGACGGTCTGTCGCTCTTGCTTGGCGCGGTGCTGTTGGGTTATATCGGTGCATGGATTGCAGTCGCACGTCATCTCAGGGAGTTGGCGCCGAAGTAGAATCTTTTTTGCGCGTGATTGACCTTTCAGTGGTTAAGGAAACTTTCATTTGAGTTTCCGGTCAATTTTTCGCAATGCTGAAAAGCATGAGTATGTAAGTCGGAGGTTTTTCCGTATGTCCAATTCTTTGCAACCTGCGTATGCATTGGTTCCAGGCGCAAACCTGGAAGCCTACGTGCACACCGTCAACAGCATTCCATTGCTGACGCCGGAGCAGGAGCGTGAACTGGCCGAGAGTCTCTACTATGAGCAGGATCTGGGGGCGGCTCGGCAGATGGTGCTCGCCCACCTGCGGTTTGTCGTACACATCGCCCGTAGCTATTCCGGCTACGGTCTGGCTCAGGCTGACCTGATCCAGGAAGGTAACGTCGGCCTGATGAAGGCCGTTAAGCGTTTCAACCCGGAAATGGGCGTGCGTCTGGTGTCCTTCGCGGTGCACTGGATCAAGGCCGAGATTCACGAGTTCATCCTGCGCAACTGGCGGATCGTGAAAGTCGCGACCACCAAGGCCCAGCGCAAGCTGTTCTTCAACCTGCGCAGCCAGAAGAAGCGTCTGGCCTGGCTGAACAACGAGGAAGTCCACCGTGTGGCGGAAAGCCTCGGCGTCGAGCCGCGTGAAGTGCGTGAGATGGAAAGTCGCCTGACCGGCCATGACATGGCCTTCGACCCGGCTGCCGAAGCCGACGACGACAGTGCTTTCCAGTCGCCGGCCAACTACCTGGAAGACCACCGGTACGACCCGGCGCGTCAACTGGAAGATGCCGACTGGAGCGACAACTCCAATCACAATCTGCACGAAGCGCTGGAAGTGCTGGACGAACGCAGCCGCGACATTCTCTACCAGCGCTGGCTGGCAGAAGAGAAAGCCACGCTGCACGATCTGGCGCAGAAGTACAACGTGTCGGCCGAGCGGATCCGTCAGCTCGAGAAGAGCGCGATGAACAAGCTCAAGTTGTCGATTGCCGCATAACCGGTAGTCTGGCAATAAAAAACGCCCCGATCAGTGATGATCGGGGCGTTTTCGTGTGCGCTTCAGAAACTCATTGGGCCCAGGGTGCCCGACGTGACTCATCGAGTGTCAGCAGATAGCTATCGCCACCCAGCTGGCTCATCTGCTGGCGAATCCATCCGGCGCGGCGCGACACGTAAGCAGTCGGATGACTGGCGCTCCACACCCGAGGATTCGGCAGTACGGCCGCCAGATAACTCGCCTGCTGCCGGGACAATGACTTGGCACCTACGCCGAAGTGATGCCGTGCCGCCGCTTCGGCGCCGAACACGCCGTCATCCCATTCGACGCTGTTCAGGTACACCTCGAGAATCCGCTGCTTGGGCCAGAACACTTCGATCAACGCGGTGAACCAGGCTTCCAGGCCTTTGCGCAGATAACTGCGGCCCGACCACAGGAACAGGTTCTTCGACACTTGCTGGCTCAACGTGCTGGCGCCGCGAATCGAGCCACCGAGTTCGTTGTGGGCCAGTGCAGCTTTGATTGCACTCAGGTCAAAACCCCAGTGCTCGGGGAATTTCTGGTCTTCGCCGGCAATTACCGCGACCTTCAGGTCATCAGAGATCTCGTCCCACGGCTTCCAGGTGCGTTGCAGATCGATCGGCTCGCCGTCGACCCAGGATTCGATCTTTCGCTCGACCATCAACGCCGTGCCCGGCGGCGGCACGAAGCGAAACACCAACACCAGCAATACACTGCCGCCCGCGAACCAGAGCAGGGCCTTCGTGAAACGACGGAGAAATAAACGCAGCATAGAGATGGCTTGGCCGAACCGGTTGAGCGGGCCATTATACAGACCCTGCCGATCGAGTCTGAGTGGAGTTCTACATGCTGCGTAGCTTTCTGATGCTGGCTGCCTTCTTTGGTTTCACGGGTGTCGGCCTTGGCGCATTCGCCGCCCATGGCCTGAAAAACCGCCTGACCCCGGATTACCTGGCGATCTTCCACACTGGCGTCACGTATCAGTTGGTACACGCATTGGCGCTGTTCGGCGTGGCGCTGCTGGCCACGCAGCTTCAGGGGCGTCTGGTCGCCTGGGCCGGTATCTCGTTCACCGTCGGTATCCTGCTGTTCTCCGGCAGCCTGTACCTGTTGACCACCCTCGGCATCGGCAAGCTCGGCATCATCACCCCATTCGGTGGCCTGGCATTCCTGATCGGCTGGCTGTGCCTCGGACTCGCCGCCTGGCGCCTGCAGCCAACCGCTTGACGCTTGGTGCTGACCTTTAGGTCATGATCGGGCTAGAATGCCACCCCCTAAAAAGTGATGGCGGCGTTGCGCATGCGCATTCAGTTGAACGGTGAATCCTTTGAACTGCCCGACGGTGAAACCGTTGCGGCCCTGCTGACCCGTCTGGATCTGACCGGACGCCGCGTCGCGGTCGAACTCAATCTGGATATCGTCCCGCGCAGCCAGCACGCCGACACCACGCTGAACGACGGCGACAATGTCGAAGTCGTGCACGCGATAGGCGGCGGCTAGTCGCCAGGCCTGCATGGGCCGACAATTCTGCAAGACCCTCACCCCAACAGAGGATTCCCCATGAGCATCGTTCGTAGCGACAAGCCTTTCGTTCTGGCCGGTCGTACTTACCAGTCGCGTTTGCTGGTCGGTACCGGCAAGTACCGTGACATGGAAGAAACCCGCCTGGCCATCGAAGCCTCGGGTGCCGAGATCGTCACCTTCGCCGTGCGCCGCACCAACCTGGGCCAGATCGAAGGCGAGCCGAACCTGCTCGAAGTGCTGTCGCCGGATCGCTACACCTTCCTGCCGAACACCGCAGGCTGCTACGACGCGGTGGAAGCCGTGCGCACCTGCCGCCTGGCCCGTGAACTGCTCGATGGCCACAACCTGGTGAAGCTGGAAGTGCTGGCCGACCAGAAAACCCTGTTCCCCAACGTGATCGAAACCCTCAAGGCCGCCGAAGTGCTGGTCAAGGAAGGTTTCGACGTGATGGTCTACACCAGTGATGACCCGATCATCGCCCGGCAACTGGCGGAAATCGGCTGCATCGCGGTGATGCCGCTGGCCGGTCTGATCGGTTCGGGCCTGGGGATCTGCAATCCGTACAACCTGCAGATCATTCTCGAAGAAGCCAAGATCCCGGTGCTGGTGGATGCCGGTGTCGGCACTGCTTCCGACGCCACCATCTCGATGGAGCTGGGCTGTGACGCCGTGCTGATGAACTCGGCCATCGCCCACGCCCAGCAGCCGATCATGATGGCTGAAGCCATGAAACACGCGATCGTCGCGGGCCGCCTGGCCTACCTCGCCGGCCGCATGCCGAAAAAACTCTATGCCAGCGCCTCTTCGCCGCTGGATGGTCTGATCAAGTAAGAGCTATTGATGACTGAATCGAACGACACGCCAATCCAGACGGAAGAAGGCGACGAGCGCCAACACCGCCGCATCAAGAGTTTTGTGATGCGCGCCGGGCGCATGACCGAAGGCCAGCAGCGCGGCCTGGATCAGGGCGCGCCGAAGTTCGTCCTGCCGCTGGCCGATGCGCCGGTGGATTACGACCAGGTGTTCGGCCGTTCCGCGCCGCGTTCGCTGGAGATCGGTTTCGGCATGGGCCACTCGCTGCTGGAAATGGCCGCCGCTGCGCCGGAACAGGATTTCATCGGTGTCGAAGTTCACCGTCCGGGTGTCGGCGCGCTGCTCAACGGCGTGCTGACCCAGGGCCTGACCAACCTGCGGGTCTACGATTGCGACGCGATCGAGGTGCTCAACCGTTGCATCGCCGACAACAGCCTTGATCGCCTGATGCTGTTCTTCCCGGACCCGTGGCACAAGAGCCGTCACCACAAGCGCCGCATTGTTCAGGCGTCCTTCGCTGAACTGGTGCGCAGCAAGCTGAAGGTTGGCGGCATTCTGCACATGGCCACCGACTGGGAGCCATACGCCGAATACATGCTGGAAGTGATGAACGTCGCCCCGGGCTACCGCAACCTCGCCGAAGACGGCAAGTGCGTGCCGCGCCCGGCCGAACGCCCGATCACCAAGTTCGAACGCCGCGGCGAGCGTCTTGGGCATGGCGTGTGGGATCTGAAGTTCGAAAAGCTCGCTTAAGCATCACGCAATAAAAACTGTGGGAGCGAGCTTGCTCGCGATGAGGCCGTAACATTCAACATTTATGTCGTCTGTTACACCGCTATCGCGAGCAAGCTCGCTCCCACAGTCGTTTTGGGTAGTAGCTGAAATCAGCGGCGATCCGCGACCACGCCGATCAACACCAGCACCACCAGCAACACCGGCGCCAGGCTGTAGTTGTTGAACTGGCTCAGCCCCTTCACCACCCAGGGTGTGGCGTAAATCAGCGCTGCGCCGCTGCCGATCATGCACAGCAGGGCCATCAGCGGGACGCGCAGGGCGCCGGCGATGCTGCCCAGGCGTTGCTCGACCCAGCCCTTGAAGTCGGCGCCAAACAGCACCAGCAGACAGCCCACCAGCGCCAGAGCGATTTCCGAGAGGTTGCTGCGGCTCCAGCGGGACACGGTGGCGAGCAGGTCGAGTATCAAATCCATGCGGTTTCCTTTAGAGCGGTCAGCTCAGAAATTTCTGCAGCAAGTCATTGAGGAACAGTTGTCCGCGCTCGGTGGCCGCCAGACGTGACGGTTCGACCTGCAACAGACCGCTTTGTTCGGCCTCGCGCCGGTGTTCGTCGAGACTCTCCAGCGGCAGTCCGGTGCGTTCCGGGTACAGACGCGATTCGACGCCGGCGGTCAGGCGCAGGGCGTTCATCAGGAACTCGAACGGCATCTCGTCGTTGGTCAGGGCTTTCTCGCCTGCCTGGAAGCTTTTGGCCGGGTTGAGGTAGTCCTTCGGCAGGCGCGTCTTCCAGGTACGGACGATGCGCCCGTCCGGGTGACTGAGCTTGCCGTGGGCGCCGGCGCCGATACCGATGAAGTCGCCGAAGCTCCAGTAATTCAGGTTGTGCCGCGCCGGGCGACCCGGTTGCGCATAGGCCGAAACTTCATATTGCGCGTAACCGTGCTCGGCCAGCAGCGCCTGTCCGGCCTCTTGAATGTCCCACAGCGTGTCGTCTTCCGGCAGCACCGGCGGCTGGTTCCAGAACACGGTGTTCGGCTCCAGCGTCAGCTGATACCAGGAAATATGCGTCGGCTTCAGTTCGATCGCCTGGCGCAGATCGCTCAGGGCATCGTCCAGCGACTGGTCCGGCAAGCCGTGCATCAGGTCGAGGTTGAAGTTATCGAACCCGGCCTGACGCGCCATGCCGGCGGCGCGTACCGCTTCGTCGCCGTTGTGGATACGGCCGAGGGCCTTGAGTTTTTCCTGCTGGAAGCTCTGGATGCCGATCGACAGGCGATTGATCCCCAGTTTGCGGTAGGCGACGAACTTCTCTTGTTCGAAGGTTCCGGGGTTGGCTTCCAGGGTGATCTCGATGTCATCGGCAAACGGAATGCGCTGTTTCACGCCTTCCAGCAAGCGACCGAGTGCTTCAGCGCTGAACAGGCTCGGTGTGCCGCCGCCGAAGAAGATCGAACTCAACTCACGGCCATACACTGCGTGCAGATCCTGATCGAGGTCAGCCAGCAACGCATCGACGTATTCCTGCTCCGGCAGCACCGGGCTGGCGGTGTGGGAGTTGAAGTCGCAATAGGGGCATTTGCGCACACACCACGGGATGTGGATGTACAGCGCCAGGGGCGGCAGCGTCGGCAACGGCGTCCGAGGCGAGGAGGCGGCGCCACCGACGATCAGTGGCGACGCGGAAGAGTCACCGGTCATTTCAAGCCCAGACGCTGGCGCAGCAGATTCATTGCGCGGGCGCGGTGGCTGATCTGGTTCTTGTCGCTCGGGCTCAGCTCGGCGCTGGACAGGTTACGCTCCGGCACCCAGAACAGCGGGTCGTAGCCGAAACCGTGCTCACCGCTGGCAGCGGTCAGGATGCGCCCGTGCCAAAGGCCTTCGCAGAGGATTGGCAGCGGGTCGTCGGCGTGACGCACCAGCGCCAGCACGCAGACGAACTGTGCGCCGCGTTCGGCTTCAGGCACGTCCTTCAAGGCGTCGAGCAGCTTGGCATTGTTCGCCGCGTCGCCCTTGCCGTCGGCATAACGCGCCGAATAGATGCCCGGCGCACCGCCGAGGAAATCCACTGCCAGGCCCGAATCGTCGGCCAGCGCCGGCAGCCCGGAGATGCGCGCGGCATTGCGGGCCTTGAGGATCGCGTTCTCGACGAAAGACAGGCCGGTTTCTTCCGGCTCCACGCTGCTGAATTCGCCGATCGAGCGCAATTGCACCGAATCGCCGAGCATGGCCTGGAGTTCCTTGAGTTTGCCGGCGTTGTGGCTGGCCAGTACGAGTTGCTTGAGATTGATCATTGGCCAGGGAAAAGCTCTTGGTTGAAATTGATGGTGTTGATCTTGTCGCCGGTCTGCACCTTGATTTCAAAGGTGCGGGTTTCCTGCTGTTCCACCGGGTACTGGGCGATGTAATAGATCGCGCCCTGTTCGGTGACCTGGCGGAAGGTCAGCGGCACGCTCTGGCTGGTCAGATCTTTCACCGTACCGGTGACGTTGGCGATCAACGGCTTGCCGTCCTTGATCACCGAGACATTGATCACGCCCTGGTTCTTGCTGCGGACCAGCTCGGCAGCCTTGGCGATGTCCGGCGTCAGGTAGGTGGAATTGAAGGTGTTGTAATGCACGGTGACATCACCGAACACTTCCTTGCGCTCGCCCTTGATGGCATCGGCGGCAACGGCCGACAGGCTCAGGCAGGCGGCCAATAGCACGGTAATCAAGCGTCCCATGTTCGTTCTCCTCGCAATGTCGTGGTTCAGACCGCGATTTTGTGATCCGCAAGCCCCGGGCTGCTGACGCGGTAGATACCGATCTCACCTAACAGATTAGGCCATAGCTTACTGGCCCACCCGTGGCGGTGCTGTTGATCCACGGCAAGCCGATCAATGACCTTCGCCTCACGTTCGCGACAAAGTTCTTCAAAGTCTTCGAAGGTGCAGAAGTGGATGTTCGGCGTGTTGTACCAGGTGTACGGCAGGAACTCGGACACTGGCATCCGGCCCTTGCTCGCCAGATACCAGCGGCAGCGCCAGTGGCCGAAGTTGGGGAACGTGATGATGCACTGGCGGCCGACCCGCAGCATTTCGTCGAGGATCTTGTCCGGGTAATGCACGGCTTGCAGGGCCTGGGTCATCACCACCACGTCGAAGCTGTTGCTGGCGAAGTTGCCCAGGCCTTTGTCCAGGTCCTGCTCGATGACGTTGATGCCTTTGGCCACGCACTCGGCGATGTTGTCCGGGTCGTTTTCCAGGCCGTAGCCGGTGACCTGCTTGTGGTCACGCAGCCAGGTCAGCAACTCGCCATCACCGCAACCAAGGTCGAGCACGCGGCTGCCGGCGGGGATCCATTCCTGGATGATTTCCAGATCAGCTCTCATGGCTTTCTCACAACGTAATGCGGTTCATGTAATTGCCGAACGCCTGCAAATAACGCGGGATCGGAATCAGGAAGGCGTCGTGGCCTTGCGGCGCGTCGATTTCCAGGTAGCTGACGTCCTTGCGCGCCGCCATCAGCGCGTCCACCAGTTCCCGCGAGCGGGCCGGGGAGAAACGCCAGTCGGTGGTGAACGACATCACGCAGAACTTGGCTTTCGCACCTTCGAAGGTTTTCGCCAGGTTATCGTTGAAATTCGCCGCAGGATCGAAGTAGTCCAGCGCCTTGGTCATCAACAGATAGGTGTTGGCATCGAAGCGCCCGGAGAACTCTTCGCCCTGATAGCGCAGATAGCTTTCGACCTGGAACTCGACGCTGTGAAAGTCGTAGTTGAGCTTTTCACTCTTCAGGCCGCGACCGAATTTCTCGCCCATGGAGTCGTCGGACAGGTAGGTGATGTGCCCGACCATCCGCGCCAGCATCAAGCCGCGCTTGGGGATCACGCCCTGTTCCTGGAACGAACCGCCGTGGAATTCCGGGTCGGTGAGGATCGCCTGGCGCGCCACTTCGTTGAAGGCGATGTTCTGCGCCGACAACTTGGGGGCCGAGGCGATGGCCAGGCAATGGCGCACGCGATCCGGGTAAGTGATGGTCCATTGCAGCGCCTGCATGCCGCCGAGGCTGCCACCGATCACCGCGGCCCACTGGCCGATGCCGAGCAGGTCGGCCAGGCGTGCCTGGCTGTGCACCCAGTCTTCTACAGTCAGCACCGGGAAGTCGGCGCCGAACGGCTTGCCGGTTTCCGGGTTGAGGCTGCTCGGGCCGGTGGAACCATTGCAACCGCCGAGGTTGTTCAGGCTGACCACGAAGAACTTGTTGGTGTCGATCGGTTTGCCGGGGCCGATGCAGCTGTCCCACCAACCGGGCTTGCGGTCTTCGACGCTGTGGTAGCCGGCGGCGTGGTGGTGGCCGGACAGGGCGTGACAGATCAGCACGGCGTTGCTCGCTTGCGCGTTCAGCGTGCCGTAGGTTTCGTAGATCAGGTCATAATCGGCCAGCGAACGGCCGCAGGCCAGGGCCAGCGGTTCGCTGAAGTGCGCCGTTTGCGGCGTCACCAGACCAACAGAATCGGGGGGAAAGGCAGCTGGCATCGACCCTGCTCTCGTTGAAATGAGGCGTAAGTCTAAAGACCGGTGGGGTTAGCGGCAAGCAACTACCTGCGCTCGTTCCCACGCTCTGCGTGGGATCGATCAGGGAAAAACCAAACCCGGCAAATCCGGCAACTTCTTCGGCGAGCAAATCTTCACCCGCTTCTGCCGGTTCAACTCGCCGCTGAGCAAACTGACCTGACTCCTGGAAACCCCAAAAGCCTTGGCCAGAAAGCCCATCAGATAAGCATTGGCCTTGCCCTCGACCGGCGGCGCGGTCAGGCGGATCTTCAGGCGATCACCGTGCAGCCCGCAAAAGTCATCGCTGCGGGCAGCCGGCTGCAGGTGACATTCCAGAATCAGATCGTCACCGTCCCAACGAAACCAGCTCACATCAGCAGGCGCAGGATTTCCGGCATCATCGTCATCGCCGCAAGGTTGTTGATCACCAGCATGTCGATCAGCTTCAGCACGAGGAAAGCGAAGATCGGCGACAGGTCCAGGCCACCAAGGTTCGGAACGATGCGACGGAACGGCGCCAGGGCCGGTTCACAGATCTGGTTCACCAGCTCGGCGCCCGGATTGTGGCTGCCCGGTGCGACCCAGGACAGGATGATGCTGATGATCATGGCCCAGAAGAATATCTTCAGGAACAGCGCCGTCACGCCGATCAGCGACCAGATCAACAGTTGCAGCGGGTTACCGGTGGTGCCGTAAGTCAGCAGCAGGGTCAGCGCCATCAGTACCAGTTGCACGAGGATCGCCAGTACCAGCGACGACATGTCCAGGCCGAACAGGCTCGGGATGATCCGGCGCAGCGGCTTGAGCAGCGGCTGGGTAGCCTTGACCACGAACTGGCACAGCGGGTTATAGAAGTTCGCCCGCACCAGTTGCAGGACGAAGCGCAGCAGCACGATCAGCAGATAGAGGCTGCCGAGGGTTTGCAGCACGTAAACCGCTGCGGTGTTCAATCCGATCATGTAAGGCTCCTTATTTGCCCAGTTGTTCGGCCATTTCGGCCGAGCGGTGCGCGGCGGCGCCGAGTGCTTTTTCCACCAGGGCTTCGAAGCCGCCGGCCTGGAACGATTTGATCGCGGCTTCCGTGGTGCCGGCCGGCGAGGTCACGCGGCGGCGCAGCTCGGCAGCGTCGACGTCGCTGGACACCGCCATGTGCGCGGCGCCCAGCGCGGTCTGCAAGGTCAGTTGCTCGGCGGTTTCCTTCGGCAGGCCGAGTTTGACGCCGGCGGCGGTCATGGCTTCGATCAGCAGGAAGAAGTACGCCGGGCCGGAGCCGGAGACGGCGGTGACTGCGTCCAGTTGCTGCTCTTCGTTCAGCCACAGGACGATGCCCACGGCGGACAGCAGTTCTTCAGCCTGTTGGCGTTGTTCGGCGCTCACTGCGCTGGTGGCGTACAAACCGCTCACACCCTGACGCAGCAGCGCCGGGGTATTCGGCATGCAGCGCACGATCGGCTGCTCTCCCAGCCAGGCCGTCATGCTGGCGCAGGTGATGCCGGCGGCGATGGAGACCACCAGTTGATTCGGTTTCAGGCTCGGGCGGATGGCCTCGCACACGACCTTCATGGCCTGCGGCTTGACTGCCAGCACGACGACGTCGGCGCCGTCGATGGCCTGGGCGTTGTCGGCGAAGGTTTCGATGCCGTGCTCGGCACTGACCCGGTTGCGGGTTTCTTCACCCGGATCGCTGGCGCGAATCCGTGCAGCTTCCAGACCCTTGGCCCGCAGGCCGCCGATCAGGCTGGCGGCCATGTTGCCGGCACCGATAAAGGCAATACGTGTGTTGCTCATGTCAGGTCCTTATCTGGAAATGGTCAAGATTGGGAATAGTCGCGGGCGCCGAACAGGGCCGTACCGATACGGACCCAGGTCGCGCCCTGGGCAATGGCCGACTCGAGGTCGTGGCTCATGCCCATGGAAAGTGTGTCGAGCGGCAGATCGAGGCCGGCCTGCAATTTCTGGACGGCAGCGAATGCGGCATCCTGCTCGGCGCGATCTTCGGTCGGCTCGGGAATTGCCATCAATCCGCGCAGTTTCAGGCGTGGCAAGGTGCTGATGGCTTGGGCCAAGGCTGGCAGGTCTTGCGGGGTGCAGCCGGATTTACTGGCTTCACCGCTGACATTGACCTGAATGCAGATGTTCAGGGGCGGCAGATTCGCCGGGCGTTGTTCGGACAGGCGTTGGGCGATTTTCAGACGATCCACGGAGTGCACCCAGGCGAAATGCTCGGCAATCGAGCGGGTCTTGTTCGACTGAATGGGGCCGATGAAGTGCCAGATCAAGGGCAGGTCGGCCAGTTCGAGCTGTTTGCCCAAGGCCTCCTGCAGGTAGTTCTCGCCAAAGTCGCGCAGGCCGGCGGCGTACGCTTCGCGCAGGGCTTGGGCGGGTTTGGTCTTGCTCACGGCCAGCAGCCGGACGCTGTTTTCATCGCGGCCGGCGGCTTTGACGGCTGCCTTAATGCGCGAACTAACCTGGAGAATGTTGTCTGCTATCGTGGACATCAAGAGGCGCCAGCGGTCTGAAGGTTCGCGGCATTCTACTGGAATTGAGGGACGCTATGGATATCACTGAACTGCTGGCCTTCAGCGCCAAACAGGGCGCTTCCGACCTGCACCTGTCGGCCGGTCTGCCGCCGATGATCCGCGTGGATGGCGACGTGCGGCGGATCAATCTGCCGGCGCTGGATCACAAGCAAGTGCATGAACTGATCTACGACATCATGAACGACACCCAGCGGGTGGACTTCGAGAAACATCTGGAAACCGACTTTTCCTTCGAGGTCCCTGGCGTGGCGCGCTTCCGGGTCAATGCCTTCAACCAGAACCGCGGCGCTGGCGCGGTATTCCGGACCATACCATCGAAAGTGCTGAGCATGGAAGACCTCGCCATGGGCGACGTCTTTCGCAAGATCACGGATGCGCCACGCGGGCTGGTGCTGGTGACCGGACCGACCGGCTCCGGCAAGTCCACAACCCTGGCGGCAATGATCGATTACCTCAACACCCATCGCCATCACCACATCCTGACCATCGAAGATCCGATCGAATTCGTCCATGAATCGCGCAAATGCCTGATCAATCAGCGCGAGGTCCATCGCGATACCCGCAGTTTCGCCACTGCATTGCGTTCAGCGCTGCGTGAAGACCCGGATGTGATCCTGGTGGGCGAGATGCGGGACCTGGAAACCATTCGCCTGGCCCTGACCGCCGCCGAGACCGGGCACCTGGTGTTTGGCACGTTACACACCACGTCAGCGGCCAAAACCATCGACCGGGTGGTGGACGTGTTCCCCGGGGATGAAAAGTCCATGGTCCGTTCGATGCTCTCGGAGTCGTTGCTGGCGGTGGTGTCGCAGACGCTGATCAAGAAGATCGGCGGCGGCCGGGTGGCGGCGCACGAGATCATGCTGGGGACGTCGGCGATCCGTAACCTGATCCGCGAGGACAAGGTGGCGCAGATGTATTCGGCGATACAGACCGGCGGCTCACTGGGGATGCAGACACTCGACATGTGCCTGAAGGATCTGGTGACCAAGGGCTTGATCAGCCGCGAACATGCGCGGGAGAAGGCGCGTACGCCGGATAACTTCTAGGCAAAAAAAATCGCAGCCCGTGGGCTGCGATTTTTTTGTTCTGATCGTTCCCACGCTCTGCGTGGGAATACAGCCCGGGACGCTCTGCGTCCCTGCCGAAGCGGACGCGGAGCGTCCATTGAGGCATTCCCACGCGGACGGTTCGACGCCTCGACGTGGGAACGATCGGTATGGTGTTAGCGCTGAACGACGCGCATCTGCCCCTGTTCCTTCGGCAATACGCGTTTGGCCACCACGTAGTGCTTTTCCCAGTACGGCTTGTTCAGAGTGTCGATGCTCACCGACTTGCCGCGCCGTGGTGCGTGGATGAAACGATCGTTGCCCAGGTAGATGGCAACGTGATTGACCCGACGGCTCTTGATATTGAAGAAAATCAGGTCGCCCGGCTTCAGGTCCTTGCGTTCGACTTTCTCGCCGTGACCGCTGGCCATGGCATTCGAGGTGCGTGGCAGGTCGAACGTGGCGTCGTTGAACGCGTATTTCACCAGACCGCTGCAGTCGAAGCCTTTACTCGGGCTGCTGCCGCCCCAACGGTATGGCGTACCGAGGACGTTTACCGCACGACTCAGGACATTGCTGCTTTCCTTGGTCGCCATTGGTGGCACCAGCTTGCTGCGGCCGTTGCTGCTCAGCGTGGTGTGTTTGACCTGTTTGCCTTTGTTCGAAGGAGCAGAGGCATGGGATTTGGGGGTGAAACCGTTAACGTTTGGAAGACGTTGCTCACGATTGGTGGCGTGGGCGGCCAGTGGCATTAATAGGCAAATGGTTAGCCATGTCTTGAAAAATGGACGCATTAGGCAGGGCTCTTGGTGTGTTAGCGCGCAACTTTATAACAGCTTTTTTGTCACTTCCGAGGCCGTTGGTCGATTCAATCGGGCGCCAACGGAACCAAATAAGCGGCAAAAAAACGCAATTGTCGGACAGAAGTCCGGTGCTATAAGGGTTTGACGGGAGACACGGTAGCATTTGCCATACGTCGGCAACCTGTAAAAAAGTCACAAAGAATTAAAGAATATTTATCTATCGCGTGTATCGAGGTCTTAATGAACAGCTATCAGCTGCCCCGTGTGAAGGAAAAAGACACCCATAGCAAGGTGATCGGTTACCTGTTGTGGATTTTCGGTTTCACAGGCTCGCACCGCTTCTATTACGGCAAACCGGTGACCGGCACGATCTGGTTTTTCACCTTCGGGTTGCTGGGAATCGGCTGGCTGATCGACGTGTTCCTGATCCCGGCGATGGATCGCGAAGCCGACCTGCGTTTCGCCGCGGGCCCTATCGAGTACAACGTGGCGTGGATTCTCCTGACCTTCCTCGGCGCGCTCGGCGTGCACCGGATGTATCAGGGCAAGTGGATCAGCGGGGTGATTTATCTGCTGACCGGCGGGTTGTTCTTTCTGGGAGTGCTGTATGACTTCTGGACGCTGAACGATCAGGTGTCGGTGCGTAATGCCGAAGGGCGGGGTGCCTTTCAGTAAGTCATTGCTGGCAAGTCGAATCGTCGCACCGCCGCTCCCACAGGTTCTGTGTGTAACCTGGGATTTGTCACTGCACAAATCCTGTGGGAGCGAGCTTGCTCGCGATTAGGCTCGACTCGGTATCAAGCCTGATGGCTGATCCGGCCATCCACCAAGGTGTAACGCACCACACCCGGCAGGCTATGGCCGAGGAACGGGCAGTTCTCGCCCTTCGACAGCCAGGTTTCGCCAGCCACGGTCGAAGCCTTCGGATCGAACAGCACGATATCCGCCGCGCCACCCACCGCCAGCTTGCCCGCCGGCAGGCGCAGGGCCTCGGCCGGGCCGGCGCTCAGGCGTGCCAGCAGGGTTGGCAGATCCAGAAGACCATCTTCCACCAGCGTCATCGCCAGCGGCAGCAGCAGCTCGACGCTGCTGATGCCCGGCTCGGTCGCGCCGAACGGTGCCAGTTTGGCATCGCGCTCATGGGGCTGGTGATGGCTGGAGATCGCCGAGACCACCCCGGACTTCACCGCTTCACGCAGGCCGTCGCGATCCGCGCGGGTGCGCAGCGGTGGTTGTACGTGATACAGGCTGCTGAAATCGATCAGCGCTTCGTCCGTCAGGATCAACTGATACAGGGCGACATCCGCCGTGACTTTCAAACCACGAGCCTGGGCCTGAGCGATCAGGGCTACGCCACGAGCACTGGTCAACTGGCTGAAGTGCGCACGCACGCCGGTCTGTTCGACCAGCAGCAGGTCGCGGGCCAGGGCCACGGTTTCAGCGGTTTCCGGAATGCCCGGCAGGCCGAGGAAACTGGCGGTAGCGCCTTCGTGGGCCAGGCCGCCGTCGGCCAGGTCGTGATCCTGGGAGTTGAAAATCACCGTCAGGTCAAAGGTCGCCGCGTACTCCAGCGCCCGGCACAGGGTACGGGTGTTGCGGAAGCTCTCCAGGCCGTTGCCGAACGCCACGCAACCGGCGTCGCGCAGTGCAACGAGTTCTGCAAGCTGTTCGCCATCCAGACCTTTGCTCAGCGCGCCGATCGGGAACACTTTGGTGTTGCCGGCCTCGCGGGCGCGGTCGAGGATCAGCTCGGCCACGGCGGAGGTGTCGAGTACCGGTCTGGTCTTCGGCGGGCAGCACAGGCTGGTCACGCCGCCGGCCGCAGCCGCGCGGGTTTCGCTGGCGATGGTGCCTTTGCGGCTGTAGCCCGGCTCGCGCAGGGCAACGTTCAGGTCTACGAGGCCGGGAGCGGCGACGAGGCCTTGGGCGTCGATGGTTTCGACGGCGCTGAAACCGGCCGGTGCAGCGCCCAGGGCGACGATCTTGCAGGCTTCAACGTGAATATCGGTGATTTGATCCAGGCCGCTGCTTGGATCGATGACGCGGGCGCCGAGAATGCTGAGCTTCACTGGGCGTTCTCCTGCTCGAATTGACGCTGCGCTGTTTGTCCGCTCATGGCCATCGACAGCACGGCCATACGGATCGCGATGCCGTAGGTGACTTGATTGAGGATCACCGAGTGCGGGCCGTCGGCCACCGCCGACTCGATCTCCACGCCACGGTTGATCGGCCCCGGGTGCATGACGATGCAATCGGGCTTGGCGCCGGCCAGGCGCGCGGTGGTCAGGCCGAACAGGCGATAGAACTCGCCTTCGCTCGGCAGCAGGCCGCCGGTCATGCGCTCACGCTGCAGGCGCAGCATGATTACCACGTCGACGTCTTTCAGGCCTTCGGTCATGTCCGTGTAGACCTTCACGCCGTATTGCTCGATGCCGATCGGCAGCAGGGTCTTCGGCGCGATCACGCGGATGTCCGGGCAGCCGAGGGTCTTCAGGGCGAGCATGTTCGAGCGCGCCACCCGCGAGTGCAGGATGTCGCCGACGATGGCCACCGAAAGGTTCTCGAAGCCGCCCTTGTGGCGGCGGATGGTCAGCATGTCGAGCATGCCCTGGGTCGGGTGCGCGTGCCGGCCGTCGCCGCCGTTGATGATCGCCACCTGCGGGCAGACATGTTCGGCGATGAAGTGCGCAGCGCCGGAGTCACCGTGGCGCACGACGAACATGTCGGCGGCCATGGCTTCCAGGTTGCGCAGGGTATCGAGCAGGGTTTCGCCCTTGCTGGCCGACGAGGTCGACACGTTCAGGGTGATCACGTCCGCCGACAGTCGCTGGGCCGCCAGTTCGAAGGTGGTGCGGGTGCGTGTGGAGTTTTCGAAGAACACGTTGCACACGGTCTTGCCGCGCAGCAACGGGACCTTCTTCACAGCCCGGGCACCGACTTCCAGGAACGAGTCGGCAGTGTCGAGGATTTCCGTCAGCAACTCGCGGCGCAGGCCGTCGAGCGAGAGGAAGTGGCGCAGCTGGCCCTGATCATTGAGCTGCAGCGGGCGCTTGGTATCTAGAGGCGTCATCGCGAAGGGGACTCTCAATAGGGCGGATTAAAGGGCAAGGTCTTGCAGTTCGAGGGCCAGCTCCGGGCCGGACAGCTTGACCCGCTCGTGGGCGGCCAGCGACAGGGTCGCGCCGACCACGTTCGGGCGGATCGGCAGTTCGCCGGCGTCCAGGTCCAGCAGGCAGACCAGCGTCACGCTGGCCGGGCGGCCGTAGTCGAACAGTTCGTTCATGGCGGCGCGGATGGTCCGGCCGCTCATCAGTACGTCGTCGATCAGCACCAGATGCTGGCCTTCGATTTCGAAGGGCAGGGCGGACGGGCGCACTTGCGGGTGCAGGCCGTTCTGGCTGAAGTCGTCGCGGTAGAAGGAAACATCCAGCGTGCCCAATGGCGCGTCGCTGCCCAGCTCTGCGAGCAGGGCCTGGGCGACCCAGACGCCGCCGGTGCGGATGCCGATGTAACGTGGTTCGCTGATATTACGCTGGGCAAGGTGCGCCTTGAGGCGGGTCGCCATCTGGCTGATCAGATCGGCGGGATTGGGCAGGCTCATGGTTGCTCCTTCTTGGGGTCGAGCCGGTTCTCGCGAACCTTGGCTCGGGTTGTAACCAAAAGAAAAGCGCCGTAGCGCTTGTCAGGATTCAAATAGTGCGGTGTTTTCGTCGAGCCAGCCTTGCAGCAGCAGGGCGGCGGCGATGGCGTCCACCGGGTTGTCGCGGTAGCTGCCTTTCTGCCCGCCGCGCACCAGTCGTTCGCCCTTGGCTTCGAAGGTCGTCAGGCGTTCGTCGTGGGTATAGAAAGGCAGGTTGAAGCGGCCGTTGAGGCGTCGGGCGAATTTCTCGGCGCGGGCGCACATTTCACTGGGCGTTCCGTCCATGTTCAGCGGCAGGCCGACCACCACGGCGTCGGGCTTCCATTCCTTTATCAGGGCTTCGACCTGATTCCAGTCCGGCACACCGTTTTGCGCCTTCAAGGTGCACAGTTCGCGGGCCTGGCCGGTAATCACCTGGCCGACCGCGACGCCGATCTGTTTGGTGCCGTAGTCGAAGCCGAGGATCAGGCGCAGGGCCATCAGGCGTGTCCTGCCTGGCTGGTCAGCAGGCTGAGGTTGATCCCCAGGTGCCTGGCCGCCGCCTCCAGGCGCAGTTCACTGCTGGTGTTGAACAGGATGTCGGCGTCGTACGGGCAGGTCAGCCAGGCGTTGTCGGCCAGTTCGGCCTCCAGTTGTCCAGCTTCCCAGCCGGCATAGCCGAGGGTGATGACGCTTTTGGCCGGGCCCACGCCGTCGGCAATGGCGAACAGCACGTCCTGCGAGGTCGACAGGGCCAGGTCGCCGTCCAGCTCGACGGTGGCCTGGAAGGTCTGGCCCGCCGGATGCAGCACGAAACCGCGATCGGTCTGTACCGGGCCGCCGATGAAGATCGGTACATGCTGGCACAGCGCTGGCGGATCGATGTCCGGGCGCAGTTGTTCGAGGATGTCGGCCAGATTCAGCTCTTGCGGTCGGTTGACCACCAGCCCCATGGCCCCATTGGCCGTGTGCTCGACGATGTAGGTCAAGGTGTGGGCAAAGTTCGGGTCGGCCATGTGTGGCATGGCGATCAGGAAGTGATGCTTGAGGTAGCTGGGGCTGACGTTTTTCATGTGCGCTAGTGTGGCGTTCGGGGGGCGAACTGACAAGCTGGAGATGCTTGCAACACTGTTCCAATGTGGGAGCGAGCTTGCTCGCGAAAGCGGTGGATCAGTCACATCAATGTTGTATGACACACCGCATTCGCGAGCAAGCTCACTCCCACAGGGGTTCTTCGGTGTGTCAGTTGCTCGAGAGTTTGTCACCGCGGGCGAATTTCCAGGTGCGGATGATTTCCAGCCGGTCGATGTCCGACAGGTCGCCGGTAAACGGTGCAAACGGAGCTGCCAGTCGCACGATGCGCTGCGCCGCCTGATCCAGCAGCGGCTGGCCGGAGGACTCCAGCACCAGCACTTCATACAGCGAGCCGTCGCGGTTGATCGACACCATCAGGCGCAGATTGCCGTAGATCTGCTTGCGCCGGGCTTCCTCGGGGTAATTGAGGTTGCCGATGCGCTCGACCTTCTTGCGCCATTCGTCCTTGTACCAGCCACCCTTGTCGCGCATGGTCGATGCGGCACTCAGGCGGTGGATGCGCGGGCGCTTGGCGTACAGCTGTTGTTCTTTGGCCAGTTCCGCTTCGAGGCTGGCTATATCGCTGGAGAGTTGCGAACTGTCGAAAGTCGGCGCATCGACCGTTGGTTTGATCTCGGTCCTGGCTTCTTCTTTCTTGGTCGGCGCCTTTTTCGGTTTCGGCGCGACGGTGGTCACGGCCGCCTTGGGCGCGGCTTCCTGCACTTGCGGCTTGGCGGCCGGCGGCGGGGTGACTTTCTTGACCTCGTTTGCATGGAACGGCGCGACTTCGGTGGTCTTGGGGACCGCTTTCTTGTCGAGCGTGCCGCTGCCTTCCTGGTTTTCCTGGGCGAGGAAATCGGCCTTCGCCGGCTTCTTTTCGCTTTTGAAGGTGGCGAGGGTGATTTCCAGGGTTTTGCTGATCTGCTTGGGCTCGACCATGGTGAAGCCCACGCCGAGCAGCAGTGCCAAATGGATCAGCGCCGCGAGAAACAGGGTAAATCCGAGGCGATCGACCGGGCGCACGCCGCGGTGGGCGAGTTCAGCAGGCAGATCGGACGGAAGTGTCATGACAAGAAAACCAACATCGCGTTTTTCACAGGCCGCGCATGATAACGCAATGTTGGTTTCACGCCTTGGGCTTCAAGCATCAAGCGACAGGCTGCATGTGACACACATCAACCTTGCAGCTTTTTCTCGATGGCATCCATCAGCATCCCGCCGATGTCGGTGCCGAAAGCATTGTCGATTTCGCGGATGCAGGTCGGGCTGGTGACGTTGATTTCGGTCAGATGCTCGCCGATCACGTCCAGGCCGACGAACAGCAGGCCCTTCTCACGCAAGGTCGGGCCGACCTGGGCGGCGATCCAGCGATCCTTGTCGGTCAGCGGACGGGCTTCGCCTCGGCCGCCGGCCGCGAGGTT
Organism: Pseudomonas sp. 1; assembly: GCF_056626735.1. NCBI lineage: Bacteria > Pseudomonadati > Pseudomonadota > Gammaproteobacteria > Pseudomonadales > Pseudomonadaceae > Pseudomonas > Pseudomonas sp. 1. Next base: position 79,521 of record NZ_JBWXMQ010000005.1, read on the forward strand.
GCCACGGGTTTCGCCATGGGCCGGAATCCGCGCCAGGCAGTAATCCACCGGCTCGCCGTCGATCATCAGGATGCGCTTGTCGCCATCGACGATGGCCGGCAGATAACCCTGGATCATGATCTGTTGCTTGCCGTGCAGGGTCAGGGTTTCCAGAATCACCGACAGATTTGGATGGCCGGCGGTGTGACGGAAAATCGACGAGCCGCCCATGCCATCCAGCGGCTTGAGGATCACGTCACCGTGGTGGTCGGCGAATTCGCGCAACACGTCCGGACGGCGGCTGACAATGGTTGGCGGCGTGCACTGCGGAAAGAGCGTGGCGAACAGCTTTTCGTTGCAGTCGCGCAGGCTCTGCGGCTTGTTGACCACCAGCACGCCGGCGGTTTCGGCCTGTTCGAGCAAGTAGGTGGAGTAGACGAACTCCATGTCGAACGGCGGATCCTTGCGCATCAGGATCACGTTCAGGTCGCTGAGCAGTGAATCCTGCTCGGTGCCCAGTTCGAACCATTTTTCCGGGTTGGCGAAGACTTTCAGCGGCTTCATCCGCGCCCGTGCCTGGCCTTCACCCTGATAAAGGTCTTTCTGTTCCATATAGAACAGTTCCCAGCCGCGCTTCTGCGCCGCCAGCAGCATGGCCAGCGAGCTATCCTTTTTGTAGGAAATGCTGGCGATAGGGTCCATGACAATCCCGACGCGAACGCTCATTGGGTTTTCCTCGAAAATTGGCTACCGGATCGGTATGAAAAAAGTGCCGCCAGAGTGGCGCCGGGCGGGTTTTCGGTCAAGGAAAAACCCGTCGATAGATTGCGTCTGGAGACTGTGCTAAAAAGGCTGCCAGCCATGCTGGCCCTTGAGCATCAAGGGTTTCCAGCCATCAGTCATCGCAAAACGGACAAATTGATTCGCAAAGGCGACGGTAGAGCCCCCTTATGGAACAGCAGTCCAGCGCCTTGAAGGTCATGGTGATCGACGACTCGAAAACGATTCGTCGCACCGCCGAGACCCTGTTGAAAAATGCAGGGTGCGAAGTCATCACCGCGATCGACGGTTTTGACGCCTTGGCGAAGATCGCCGACCACCATCCCGGGATCATCTTTGTCGACATCATGATGCCGCGTCTGGATGGTTATCAGACCTGCGCTTTAATCAAGAACAACAACGCGTTCAAGGGCACGCCGGTGATCATGCTGTCGTCCCGGGACGGGTTGTTCGACAAGGCCAAGGGGCGGATTGTCGGTTCCGATCAATTTTTGACCAAGCCTTTCAGCAAGGAAGAACTGCTCGACGCGATTTCGGCCCATGTTCCGGGCTTCGCTGCCGCTTTGCCGCAGTAAGACACGCACAGAGACGCTCGGCCAGCGGGCCCGGTGTCGACAAGAAAAATGGGGAAGACCATGGCACGTATCCTGATCGTCGATGATTCGCCGACCGAAATGTACAAACTCACCGGCATGCTGGAAAAGCACGGGCACGAAGTGCTGAAAGCCGAAAACGGCGCCGACGGCGTGGCCCTGGCCCGCCAGGAAAAACCCGACGCGGTGCTGATGGACATCGTCATGCCCGGCCTCAACGGCTTTCAGGCCACCCGTCAGCTGACCAAGGATGCGGAAACCAGCCACATCCCGGTGATCATCATCACCACCAAGGATCAGGAGACCGACAAGGTCTGGGGCACCCGCCAGGGCGCCAGGGACTACCTGACCAAACCGGTCGACGAAGACACGCTGATCAAGACCCTGAACAACGTGCTGGCCGGTTGATCGCGCCGTCATGAGCGAGTCGCTGACCGCGTTCGAACTGTTGTGGCAGATCGACCAGCGCTGTCGCCTGCTGGCGGCCGACCTGCCGTCGCAAGCTGCGCGCCAGGATCGCTGGAGCGGCATCGGCTTTCGTCTGGGCGAGCACTGGTACGTCACGCCGATGGGCGAAGTCAGCGAAGTGCTGCCCGAACTGCGCGTCACCCAGCTGCCGGGGGTCAAGCCGTGGGTCAAGGGCGTGGCCAATCTGCGCGGTCGGCTGCTGCCGGTCATGGACCTGTGCGGATTCTTCGGCCATGAGCTGTCACCGATGCGCAAACAGCGGCGGGTATTGGTGGTAGAGCATCAGGACGTGTTTGCCGGGTTGCTGGTCGATGAAGTCTTCGGCCTGCAGCACTTCGAGCAGGACAGTTTCGAGTCGGTCTCGATCAGTAAACGGCAAGGCTCCAAGGGCGAGTTCATCAAGGGCTATTTCCGGCGCGAGCAGAACTGGCGGGTGTTCAGCCTGTTTGCGCTGGCGCAGTCACCGAGTTTCATGCACGTCGCGGTTTAACAGGCGAGGACCGATGATCAAAGCAAAAACAGGCAAGCCCGCAGAAGGCTCGCGCAGCCGCTCGCAGATCATCGTGCTGTTCATCGCACTGATCGTGTTCATCATGCTGCTGTTCGCCAACTTCGCTTACCTCAACACCCAGGCCAACTACGACAAGCAGTACATCGGCCACGCCGGCGAGCTGCGGGTGCTGTCGCAGCGGATCGCCAAGAACGCCACCGAAGCCGCCGCCGGCAAGGCCGCCGCGTTCAAGTTGTTGAGCGATGCGCGCAACGACTTCGCCCAGCGCTGGGGCTATTTGAAGAAAGGCGACCCGGCCACCGGCCTGCCACCCGCGCCGTCCACCGTGCGCCCGGAAATGCGCGCCGTTCAGCTGGATTGGGAACGCCTGCTGAAAAACACCGACGCAATTCTCTCCAGCGAACAGACCGTGCTGTCCCTGCATCAAGTGGCCGCGACCCTGGCCGAAACCGTGCCGCAGTTGCAGATCGAATACGAAAAAGTCGTCGAAATCCTCCTGCAACGCGGTGCCCCGGCGGGACAGGTGGCGATGGCCCAGCGTCAGTCGCTGCTGGCCGAGCGGATTCTCGGCGCGGTGAACACCGTGCTCTCCGGCGATGAAAACTCCCAGCAGGCCGCCGACGCCTTCGGTCGCGATGCCGCACGCTTCGGTCAGGTGCTTAACGGCATGCTGCAAGGCAACTCGACGCTGAAGATCAGCCAGGTCGAAGACCGCGACGCCCGAGCTCGCTTGAGCGATATTTCCGAGCTGTTCCAGTTCGTCTCCGGTTCGGTGGATGAAATCCTCGAGACCTCGCCTGAGCTGTTCAAGGTCCGTGAGTCGGCCACCAATATCTTCAGCCTGTCGCAGACCCTGCTCGACGAAGCCTCGCACCTGGCCACCGGTTTCGAAAACCTCGCCGGCGGACGCAGCACCGACACCATCGGCGGTTATGTGCTGGGCCTGCTGGCGCTGGCTTCGATCATCCTGATCGGCATGGTCATGGTCCGGGAAACCAACCGCCAGTTGCGCGAGACCGCCGAGAAGAACGAACGCAACCAGAACGCGATCATGCGCCTGCTCGACGAGATCGAAGACCTCGCCGACGGCGACCTGACCGTGACCGCCTCGGTGACCGAAGACTTCACCGGGACCATCGCCGACTCGATCAACTATTCCGTCGATCAGTTGCGCGATCTGGTGGCCACCATCAACCTCACCGCCGGCCAGGTCGCCGCGGCGGTGCAGGAGACCCAGGCCACCGCGATGCACCTGGCCCAGGCCTCGGAGCATCAGGCCCAGCAGATTTCCGAAGCCTCGACCGCGATCAGCGACATGGCCCAATCCATCGATCAGGTGTCGGCCAACGCCGCCGAATCGTCGGCGGTGGCCGAGCGATCGGTGGAGATCGCCAACAAGGGCAACGAGGTGGTGCACAACACCATCCACGGCATGGACAACATCCGCGAACAGATCCAGGACACCGCCAAACGCATCAAGCGTCTGGGCGAGTCGTCTCAGGAGATCGGCGACATCGTCAGCCTGATCGACGACATTGCCGACCAGACCAACATCCTCGCCCTCAACGCGGCGATTCAGGCCTCGATGGCCGGTGACGCCGGCCGTGGCTTTGCCGTGGTTGCCGACGAAGTGCAACGGCTGGCCGAACGTTCGTCTGCCGCGACCCGGCAGATTGAAACGCTGGTGCGGGCGATCCAGACCGACACCAACGAAGCCGTGATTTCCATGGAGCAGACCACCACCGAAGTGGTGCGCGGCGCGCGGCTGGCGCAGGATGCCGGTGTGGCCCTGGAAGAAATCGAAGGCGTGTCCAAGACCCTCGCGGCGCTGATCCAGAGCATTTCCAACGCGGCGCAGCAGCAAACGTCTTCGGCCGGGCAGATTTCACTGACGATGAACGTGATTCAGCAGATCACCTCGCAGACCTCGTCCGGTTCCACGGCCACCGCCGAGAGCATCGGCAACCTGGCGAAAATGGCCAGCCAGTTGCGTCGCTCGGTGTCCGGGTTCACCTTGCCGGCGGCGCCTGCGCCCGTCGCGGACAAGGCGTGAGGCCTGCGGGCGAGGCCATGTCGAGCGGAGTGGTTATGGGTGACCGGCACGACTACGTGGCCCTCGAATGGGTCAAGGGTGAAATAGCCGAGACGCTGAGACAGGCGCATCAGGCCATTGAAGCCGTGCTCGACGATCCGCAGTCGGTGCCGGGGCTGGACGAGTGTCTGGCCTGCATCCATCAGGTGCATGGCAGCCTGCAGATGGTCGAGTTCTATGGCGCGGCATTGCTCGCCGAAGAAATGGAACACCTGGTCGAAGCGTTGCAGAACGACCGTGTCAGCCACCGCGACGAAGCGCTGCACTTGCTGTTGCAGGCGCTGGGCCAGTTGCCGACTTACCTCGACCGCGTGCAGGGCGCCCGCCGTGACCTGCCGCTGGTGGTGCTGCCGCTGATCAACGACTTGCGCAGCGCCCGAGGCGAAAGCCTGTTGTCGGAAACCAGCCTGTTCAGCCCGCAGTTGCCCGAACTGGCGCCTTTGAGCGAAGAAACACTGGCGCTGCTGGAACCGCCAGAGCTGGCGAATGTGCTGCGCAAGTTGCGCCAGATGCTGCAAATGGCGCTGGTCGGATTGCTCCGCGAGCAGGACGACCAGACGCATCTCGGTTATCTGGCCAAGGTTTTTACCCGACTTGAAGCACTCAGCGGTCACTCGCCGCTGAGCCCGTTGTGGCAGGTCGCCTCGGCTCTGGTCGAGGGCATGCGCGAAGGGCGAATCGCCAACAGCCCGGCCCTGCGCAGTCTGTTCAAGGACGCCGACAAGGAACTCAAGCGCCTGCTCGAACAGGGCATGCCCGGCCTCAACCAGCCGCCACCGCCTGAACTGCTGAAAAGCCTGCTGTTTTATATCGCCAAAGCCGAACATCCCACCGGGCAGATGCTGACCATGAAAGATCGCTACTCCCTGGACGACGCGCTGCCCGACAGCGCGATGGTCGACGAAGAACGCGCGCGCCTGGCCGGTCCCGACCGCGACGCCATGCGCTCGGTGCTCGCGGCGCTGTGCGAAGAGCTGGTACGGGTCAAGGAACGCCTCGATCTGTTCGTGCGCAGCGACCGCCAGCACGCTTCGGACCTGGACAGCCTGCTGGCACCGCTGCGGCAGATCGCCGATACGCTGGCGGTGCTTGGTTTCGGTCAGCCGCGCAAGGTCATCATCGATCAACTGGCAGTGGTGCTCAGCCTTGCGCAGGGCCAGCGCGAACCGAACGATGCCACGCTGATGGACGTCGCCGGCGCCTTGCTCTACGTCGAGGCGACGCTGGCCGGGATGGTGGGTACGGTGGAGCCGGAGAGCCCGGAAGACTCGCGCCTGCCGACCACCGACCTGACGCAGATCCATCAGATCGTGATCAAGGAAGCGCGCATCTGCCTGCAACAGGCCAAGGACATGATCGTCGACTACATCGACGCCGACTGGGATCGCCAGCAACTGCAAAGCCTGCCGGCGCTGCTGACCCAGGTGCGCGGTGCCCTGGCGATGATTCCGCTGGCGCGTGCGGCAAGCCTGCTCGAAGCCTGCAACGGGTTCATCCGCGAGCATCTGTTGCTCGACCCTCATGAGCCGGGCTGGCAGCAACTCGACAGCCTCGCCGACGCCATCAGCAGCCTCGAGTACTACCTTGAGCGCATGACCGATGACCCGCAGGCACCCAGCGAGCACTTGCTGGATATCGCGCAGAAAAGCCTCGCCAGTCTCGGTTTCTTTCCCGACGAACAGCCCGGCGAGCCGCATGTGCCGGTGCTCGACGATGTGCTCAGCCCCAGCGAAGCCCTGGTAATGCAGGATTTGCAGGAGCTGGATGATCCGCAGATCGTGCAGTCGTTGGCCGAAGTGCTGGCCAGCCCGGTGTCGGCGGTCAACCCGCCGGCGCTGACCACGCCGGGCAGCCTGCTGCCGCCACCGGCTGATGAAGAACCGGTGGACGACGAGCTGCGCGAAGTGTTCCTCGAAGAGACCGGGGAAGTGCTCGAAGTATTGAGCAAATACCTGCCGCGCTGGTCTGCCGAGCCCGATGACCGCGCCGCCCTCAGTGAGCTGCGCCGAGCGTTCCACACCCTCAAGGGCAGCGGCCGGATGGTGCGTGCGCTGGTTATCGGCGAACTGGCCTGGGCGGTGGAAAACCTGCTCAACCGCGTGCTCGAACACAGTGTCGAACCCGGCCCGGCGGTGCACCAGTTGCTTGCCGACACGCTGCTGCTGTTGCCCGATCTGATCGGCGAATTCGCCACCAACGGCCAGCGTCAGCGCCACGATGTCGATCAACTGGCGGCCCGTGCTCATGCGCTGGCCAAGGGCGACACACCGCTGCCGGCTGAAGACGTGGAAGACGTCGCGGCCCTCGATCCGCTGCTGCTGGAGATTTTTCGCAACGAAGCCGAAACCCATCTCGCCAGCCTCAACCGTTTTCTCGATCAGGCCGCCGAGCATGTGCCGTTGCAGGCCAGTGACGAATTGCAACGTGCACTGCACACGCTCAAGGGCAGCGCCTCGATGGCGGGGGTTTCACCGATTGCTGAATTGGCGGCGCCGCTCGACAAGCTCGCCCGGGAATTCAAGGCCCATCAACTGGCGTTGGACCTGGACGAAGTGGAACTGCTGCTCGAAGCCGAGGGCCTGTTCCGCGTCGGTCTGCGTCAGCTCAAACACGATCCGCTGGCGCCGATTGTCGGCGCGCAATCGCTGATCAAACGCACCGAAACCCTGCTCGGCGAGCGCCTGGAATCAATCCTCAGCGCCCCGAGCAGCGCGTTGCGGGTCAAGCGTGATCCGCAACTGATCAACAACTTCCTGGCCCAGGGCATGGACATCCTGCTCGACGCCGAAAACCTTTTGCAGCGCTGGCAGCAGCACCCCGGCGAACGTCAGGAACTCAGCGCGCTGCTGGATGAACTGACGACCCTGGGCGAGGGCGCGCACCTGGCGGATCTGCTGCCGGTGGACGTGCTGTGCGAAGCGTTGCTCGATCTGTACGGCGCCGTCGAAGAAAGCAGCCTGGCGGTCAGCGAGCGGTTTTTCCATGAGGCGCAGCAGGCCCATGAAGCGCTGATCAACATGCTCGACGAACTGGCCGCCGGCCAGGAAATCACTCCGCAACCGCAGCGCATCCGCGCCTTGCACGAACTGCTCGACGAGAGCCTCGACCCGTCGGCCATGGGCCTGATCCGCAGTGATGGCAGCCGTACCCCGAGCATTCGCGAACTGGGCAGCGCCACCGCCGAGCTGCAACAACACAGCACCGACAGCGGGCCGGACGACGAGATCGTCGAGATCTTCCTCGAAGAGGCGGTCGACATTCTCGACAGCGCCGGGCAAGCCTTGCAGCGCTGGCTGAAAGACCCGGAGAACGGCGCACCGCTGTCGTCGCTGCAACGGGATCTGCACACGCTCAAGGGCGGCGCACGGATGGCCGAGGTGGCGGCTGTCGGCGATCTGGCCCATGAGCTGGAAGGCCTTTACGAAGGTCTGGTGGATCGTCGTTACAGCCACAGCGAAGCCCTGGATCGGTTGTTGCGCCAAAGCCACGAGCGTCTGGCGCAGTTCCTCGAACAGTTGCACCTGCACCAGCCGCTGGATCCGGCGCAGGACCTGATCGAGGCGATCCGCCGTTTCCGTCAGGGCTCGACCGCCAATCCTGAAACACCGCCAACCAGCGTCACGCAGGACGGCCCCGGACACGATCCGGAGCTGCTGGAAATCTTCCTCGAAGAAGGTTTCGACATCATCGAAAACTCCGGTGCCGCGTTGCTGCGCTGGCAGGCCGAGCCCGGCAATCGCCAGGAAGTGGAAACCCTGTTGCGCGATCTGCACACCCTCAAGGGCGGCGCGCGGATGGTGGAAATCGGCCCGATCGGCGACCTCGCCCATGAGCTGGAATACCTTTACGAAAGCCTGTCCGCCGGTACCCTGCAGGGCAGTGCCGAACTGTTTGCCCTATTGCAGCGTGGTCATGACCGGTTGGCCCAGATGCTCGATGCGGTGCGCGCCGGCCAGCCATGCCCACCGGCGGATCGGCTGATCAGCGCGATCCAGAATTTCAGCCATCCGGTGGTGCAAACTCCGGCGCCGGTGCCGCCGGTGGCGGTGAAGGTTGAGCCTGCTGCTCCGGCGCCCGAAGCCGGGGCGGACATGGTCAAGGTCTCCGCCGAGCTGCTGGATGAACTGGTCAACCTCGCCGGCGAAACCTCGATTTTCCGTGGGCGCATCGAACAGCAAGTCAGCGATGCGCAGACCGCCCTGCACGAGATGGAAACCACCATCGAACGCATGCGCGACCAGTTGCGCCGGCTCGACACCGAAACCCAGGGGCGGATCCTCAGTCGTCAGCAAGTGGATGCCGAACGCCTCGGCTACGAAGATTTCGACCCGCTGGAAATGGACCGCCATTCGCAGTTGCAGCAGTTGTCCCGGGCGCTGTTCGAGTCCGCTTCCGACTTGCTGGATCTGAAGGAAACCCTCGACCGGCGCGCCCACGACGCCGAGAACCTGTTGCAGCAGCAGGGGCGGATCAACACCGAGTTGCAGGAAGGCCTGATGCGCACGCGCATGGTGCCTTTCGAGCGCATGTTGCCGCGTTTGAAACGCATCGTCCGACAGGTCGCCGAAGAGCTGGGCAAGGACGTCGCGTTTACCGTTGGCAACGCCGAAGGCGAGATGGACCGCAACGTACTCGAACGCATGGCCGCACCGCTGGAGCACATGCTGCGCAATGCCGTCGACCATGGTCTGGAGTCCGCCGAAGTCCGACTGGCGGCGGGCAAACCGGCGCAGGGGCAGATCAGCCTCGACCTGTCCCGCGAGGGCGGCGACATCGTGTTCGACATCCGCGACGATGGCGCCGGCGTGCCGCTGGACGCTGTGCGGCGCAAGGCGATCAAGCGAGGATTGCTGGCACCTGACGCGCAGATCAGTGATCGCGATGTGCTGCAGTTCATTCTTCAGCCAGGTTTTTCCACGGCCGAGAAAATCACCCAGATTTCCGGGCGTGGCGTGGGCATGGACGTGGTGCACGAAGAAGTCCGGCAACTGGGCGGCACCATGAGCATCGACTCGGTGCCGGGGCAGGGCGTGCACTTCCGCATTCGCCTGCCGTTCACCGTGTCGGTCAACCGTGCGCTGATGGTGCAGTGTGGTGAGGATCAGTACGCGATTCCGCTGAACACCATCGACGGTATCGTCCGTGTGCTGCCGAATGAACTGGACGGGCATTTCCGTCTCGACCCGCCGAGTTATCAATACGGCGGTCAGCGTTATGAACTGTGCTATTTGGGCGAGCTGCTGAAAACCGCTCCACGGCCAAAACTATCCGGCCAGAGCCTGCCGGTGCCGGTCTTGCTGGTGCAGTGCAACGACCGGCACATTGCGGTGCAGGTCGACACGATGGCCGGCACCCGCGAGATCGTGGTCAAGAGCCTCGGCCCGCAGTTCGCGTCGGTGCAGGGCGTGTCCGGGGCGACGATTCTCGGCGATGGCCGGGTGGTGCTGATTCTCGACCTGCTGGCGCCGATCCGCGCGATGCAGGCGCGGTTGCCGCAGCGGCCGGCCAGTCACGAAATCGAGAGCGAACCACAAAAGCCGTTGCTGGTGATGGTGGTCGACGATTCGGTCACGGTGCGCAAGGTCACCAGTCGTTTGCTGGAACGCCACGGCATGAACGTGCTGACCGCCAAGGACGGGGTCGATGCGATGCTGCTGCTGGAAGAACACATGCCGGACCTGATGCTGCTCGACATCGAAATGCCGCGCATGGACGGCTTCGAAGTGGCGACCCAGGTGCGCCACGACGAGCGCCTGAAACACCTGCCGATCATCATGATCACCTCGCGCACCGGCCAGAAACACCGCGACCGCGCGATGGCCATCGGCGTCAACGACTACCTCGGCAAGCCGTACCAGGAATCGGTGCTGCTCGAAAGCATCGCGCTGTGGAGCAAAAAACATGCATGAACGCCGGGACAACCAACGCACCAGCCAACTCACCGGGCTGCTGCTGCCGCTGGCGGATCGCAACCTGATCCTGCCCAACGTCGCCGTTGCCGAGCTGATCGACTACCAGTCCAGTGCCTTCGATCTCGACACGCCGCCGTGGTATCTGGGCCGGGTGACCTGGCGCGAGCGGCAGATTCCGCTGCTGAGTTTCGAGTCGGCCTGCGGCAACAAGATCGTCATCGGCGAGCGGGCACGGATCGTCATCCTCAACGCCCTCGGCGGGCGGCCTGAGTTGAAGTTCATCGCGCTGCTGGTGCAGGGGATTCCGCGCTCGTACAAGCTCGACAGCCAGTTGAGTTATGTCGACGTGCCGCTGTGTGCGCTGGAGCAGGCAGCGGTGCAGGTCGGGGAGCAGGTGGCGAAGGTGCCGGATTTGTTGGCATTGGAGAAATTGTTGGTGGATGCCGGACTGGTTCACTGAACCAGGGCTTGCCAGCGATGAGGCCAGTATTCATTACGCTGACCGTAACGGTTTGCCACCGCGCTTGATTGATGCCCCCACCTGACACTCCTAAGGTAGCTCCACGACAGCGAACCCGTGGAGTGAGCATGACAACAACAATATCCCCCGACTCGCGCTGGACGCGGCGGCGTGACGAGAAGCAGCGGCGCCTCGACAAGGTGCGCGGGCTGGCCGACGGTGCGGTGTTGCCCACCGACAGGATCGTCGCGGCGCTTGAGGCACTGATCCTGCCCGGCGACCGTGTGGTGCTGGAGGGCAACAACCAGAAGCAGGCAGATTTCCTCTCGCGCTCTCTGGCCAGGGCCGATCCTGAAAAGCTCCACGACCTGCACATGATCATGCCCAGCGTCGGTCGCTCCGAGCATCTGGACCTGTTCGAACGCGGCATCGCTCGCAAACTCGATTTCTCCTTCGCCGGCACCCAGAGCCTGCGCATCAGCCAGTTGCTTGAAGACGGTCTGCTGGAAGTCGGCGCGATCCACACCTACATCGAACTCTACGCCCGGCTGGTGGTGGACCTGATTCCCAACGTCGTGCTCTCGGCCGGGTTCATGGCCGACCGTGCCGGCAACATCTACACCGGCCCGAGCACCGAAGACACCCCGGCGCTGATTGAACCGGCAGCCTTCAGCGACGGCATCGTCATCGTCCAGGTCAACCAACTGGTGGACGACGTCAGCGAACTGCCTCGCGTGGATATTCCCGCATCGTGGGTGGATTTCGTGGTGGTGGCGGACAAGCCGTTCTACATCGAACCGCTGTTCACCCGCGACCCTCGCCACATCAAGCCTGTGCACGTGTTGATGGCGATGATGGCGATCCGCGGCATCTACGAAAAACACAACGTGCAGTCGCTGAACCACGGCATCGGTTTCAACACCGCGGCCATCGAACTGATCCTGCCGACCTACGGCGAATCCCTCGGCCTCAAGGGCAAGATCTGCCGTAACTGGACGCTTAACCCGCATCCGACGCTGATCCCGGCGATTGAAAGCGGCTGGGTCGAAAGCGTGCATTGCTTCGGCACCGAACTGGGCATGGAAAACTACATTGCCGCTCGCCCGGACGTGTTCTTCACCGGGCGCGACGGCTCGCTGCGTTCCAACCGGATGTTCTGCCAACTGGCCGGGCAATACGCGGTGGACCTTTTCATCGGCGCGACCCTGCAAGTCGATGGCGATGGCCATTCCTCTACCGTGACCCGTGGCCGCCTCGCCGGTTTCGGCGGCGCACCGAACATGGGCCACGATCCGCGCGGTCGCCGTCATGGCACCCCGGCCTGGCTCGACATGCGCCATGACGATTCGCAGCAGCCGATGCTCGAACGCGGCAAGAAGCTTGTGGTGCAGATGGTCGAGACCTTCCAGGAGGGCGGCAAACCGACCTTCGTCGAGACCCTCGACGCGGTGGACGTGGCGAAGAAAAGCGGCATGCCGCTGGCGCCGATCATGATCTACGGCGACGACGTCACCCACCTGCTCACCGAAGAAGGCATCGCCTACCTGTACAAGGCGCGCTCGCTGGAAGAGCGTCAGGCGATGATCGCTGCCGTTGCCGGCGTCACTGCCATCGGCTTGCGCCACAACCCGAAAGACACTGAACGCATGCGCCGCGAAGGCCTGATCGCCTTGCCCGAAGACCTTGGCATCCGTCGCACCGACGCCACCCGCGAATTGCTCGCGGCGAAAAGCGTGGCCGATCTGGTCGAGTGGTCCGGCGGCCTCTACAACCCGCCCGCCAAGTTCAGGAGCTGGTAATGCACGCACTCAACCTGAAAGCGAAACCTGTTTCTCTGGCTGACCGATTAGCGGACCTGGCAGTGGACGCGCTGATCGACGAAGCCGACCTGTCGCCGAAACCGGCGCTGGTCGACCGACGCGGAAATGGTGCGCACACTGACCTGCACCTGGGATTGATGCATGCCTCGGCGTTGGCGCTGTGGCCGGCGTTCAAGGAAATGGCTGAAGCCGCGCTTGAATTCGCCGAGATCGGCTTGCCGCTGCGCGAAGCCATCGGCCGCATCGGACGGGAAGGCGAGCAGGCGATGCTCACCACCACCCACGGCGTGAACACCCATCGCGGGGCGATCTGGGCGCTGGGCCTGCTGGTCACGGCTGCTGCGCTGGACACCAAGTCCACCAGCGCTGGCGCCGTTACCCTGCGCGCTGCGCGTCTGGCATTGCTCGATGACCGTTATGCGCAGCGCCCACTGAGCCATGGCGCGCAAGTCGCCCAACGCTACGGCGCTCGCGGTGCCCGGGAAGAAGCGCAACTCGGCTTCCCGTCGGTGGTGCAGCGCGGTTTGCCGCAGCTCAAACGCAGCCGCGCCGCCGGCCATGGCGAACAGAACGCCCGGCTCGATGGCTTGCTGGCGATCATGACCAGGCTCGCCGATACCTGCGTGCTGTACCGCGCCGGCGAACAGGGCCTGCACGCCATGCAGCACGGCGCCCAGGCAGTGCTCGACGCCGGTGGCAGTGCCAGCCTCACCGGTCGCCGCCGCTTGCATGAACTGGATCAACAACTCATCGCATTGAATGCCTCGCCCGGTGGCGCCGCCGACTTGCTCGCCGCCACGTTGTTGCTCGACCGGATCGAGTGCAACGGCATCTTTCAGGGAGCGTTTTGATGGAAACCTTATCCTTTGAATTCCCCGCCGGGCAGCCGCCATGCGGTCGGGCGCTGGTCGGTTGTGTCGGCTCGGGCGATCTGGAAGTGCTGATCGAACCGGGCCTGGCCGGCAAGCTGACTATCAATGTGCAGACCTCGGTCAACGGTGCGCAGCAGCGCTGGCAACATCTGTTTGCGCGGATGTTCGACGGCACCACACCGCCGGCGATGGCCATCGATATCCACGATTTCGGCGCGACCCCGGGCGTGGTGCGCCTGCGTCTGGAACAAGGCTTCGAGGAGATCGGCCATGACTGATACCTCAGCGCTTCTGCACAAACATTCGTTCGTCGAACTTGGTGCTCGGCAGCGGGCAAAAGCCTTGCTCGACGCCGGCACCTTTCGCGAACTGCTCGATCCGTTTCAACGCGTCATGTCGCCATGGCTCGAACGTCAGGGCGTGGTGCCGCAGGCCGATGATGGAGTGGTGATCGCCAAGGGCAGCCTCGACGGTTTGCCGGTGGTGATCGCGGCGATTGAAGGCGCGTTTCAGGGCGGCAGTCTTGGTGAAGTCGGTGGCGCCAAAATAGCCGGCACACTGGAACTGGCGGCTGAAGACAACCGCAAAGGCATCCCGACCCGCGCCATCCTGCTGCTGGAAACCGGCGGCGTGCGCTTGCAGGAAGCCAACCTCGGACTGGCGGCGATTGCCGACATCCACGCGGCGATTGTCGATCTACAGCAGTACCAACCGGTGGTCGGCGTGGTGGCCGGCAGCGTCGGTTGTTTTGGCGGGATGTCGATTGCCGCCGCCCTGTGCAGCTATTTGCTGGTGACCCAGGAAGCACGCCTCGGCCTGAACGGCCCACAGGTGATCGAGCAGGAAGCCGGGATCGAGGAATACGACTCCCGCGACCGGCCCTTCATCTGGAGCCTGACCGGTGGCGAGCAACGGTTTGCCAGTGGTCTGGTGGACCGTTATGTCGCCGATGACGTGGTGCAGATTCGTCAACAGGTCGGCGAGTTGCTGCAACTGGGCTTGCCGAAACAACCGCGCAGCCAGCGTGCCGAGTGGTTCCTGCAACGCCTGACGAGCCTGGACACTGACAAGCAAATCGAGCCTTCGGTGGTTCGCGATCTGTATCAAGGAGAGCGCTCATGAGCGGTTATTCCGTGCGCGGTTTGAACTGGTTCAACGCCTTGAGCGCTGGCGCGAATGCCGTTGAAGGTTTGCCGCCATCGCTGAAGGTCGCCGACGGGGCACTCGGGCGTTTTATCGCCGTGGTCGCCGATCCGCAAAACCGTTTCCCTCGGGCTCGCAACGGTGAAGTCGGATTGCTCGAAGGCTGGGGCCTGGCCAAGGCTGTGGATGATGCGATCACCGCCGACCGTGACAAAACGCAAAAGCGTCCCTTGATCGCCATCGTCGATGTGCCGAGCCAGGCCTATGGTCGCCGCGAAGAAGCCCTCGGCATTCATCAGGCGCTGGCCGGTGCGGCAGACGCTTACGCCCGCGCCCGTTTGGCCGGGCATCCGGTGATTGCGTTGCTGGTGGGCAAGGCCATGTCCGGGGCATTTCTGGCCCACGGTTATCAGGCCAACCGCTTGATCGCCCTGCGTGATCCGGGGGTGATGGTGCATGCGATGGGCAAGGCGTCGGCGGCGCGGGTGACCCTGCGCAGCGTCGAAGAGCTGGAAGCCCTGGCGTCCAGCGTGCCGCCGATGGCTTATGACATCGACAGCTACGCCAGCCTCGGATTGCTCTGGGAAACCCTGTCGGTGCAGCAGATCGATCAGCCGACAGCGGAGGATCTGGCGCGGGTCGGCGAATGCCTGAAGCAGGCGATCGGCGATATTGGCGCGACGGATTTGAGCAATCGTCTCGGTGCGAAAAATCGCGAAGCCTCCAGCCGCGTGCGTGAACTGTTGAGGGCGCAGTGGTGAACACGCCTCTGGCCCACGACCTGCTGTGGGGCATGACGCCGGCGCAACTGCCGGCGGAAGCGCCGCAGTGGGCGATTGACTCGCTGGCTGCCGGGCAACCGGTGGTGGTGCGGCGGGCGTTGAGTGAGGAGGGATTCGTGGCGGTGGGCGTGCGCGGTCGCTTGCGTGAGCAGCGGTTGGCGGCGTTCATGGCGCTCGATTCGATTGCTTGCCGGGTCAGCCCGGAAGCGCTTTGTCAGGTCGACAGCCAGCGTGATCTGCCGGTCATGCAGGCACTTCGGCAACTGCGGTCGATGCTCGATGATTGCGGCTGGGTCTGGGGTGTCAGTGGCAGTGTCGGGTTTGAACTGGCGAGCGGTTTTGCAGCCATGCACGATGCCAGCGATCTCGATCTGATCCTGCGTACACCGCAACTCATCACCCGTCACCAGGCACGTGAACTGGTGGCGGTTTTCGATCAGGCGATCTGCCGGGTCGACATGCAGTTGCAGACGCCATTCGGTGCTGTCGCCCTGCGCGAGTGGGCCGGAAAAACTTCGCGGGTGCTGCTGAAAAACGCCCATGAAGCCTGTCTGGTGAGCGATCCGTGGAACCCGCAGGAGCTGGCAGCGTGACCAGCCTGTTGGTGTTTCCCGGTCAGGGCGCGCAGCAGCCCGGCATGCTCCAGCGTTTGCCTCGGGAAACGCTGATTGAGGCCAGCGATAGCCTCGGTGAAGACGTCTTGCGGCTGGATTCCGGCGAAGCATTACGCAGCACCCGGGCGGTTCAGCTCTGCCTGCTGATCGCCGGCGTCGCCGCCTCGCGGCAATTGTTGCAGGCCGGACTTACCGCCGATTACGTCGCCGGCCTGTCCATCGGTGCGTACCCGGCAGCGGTGGTCGCGGGAGCGTTGAGCTTCAGCGATGCGTTGCATCTGGTCAGCCTGCGCGGCGAGTTGATGCAGCAGGCTTTTCCACAGGGCTTCGGGATGACCGCGATCATCGGTCTGCAACTCTCCACAGTCGAAGATTTGCTGGCTCAGGTGCACAGCGCAGATACACCGGTGTACCTGGCCAACATCAACGCTGATAACCAGGTGGTGATTGCCGGCAGCGACAAGGCGATGCAGGCAGTGGCCGAGCTGGCGCGCAGCCGTGGCGCCGGGCTGGCAAAACGTCTGGCGGTCAGCGTGCCGTCCCACTGCCCGTTGCTGGATGAGCCGGCACAAACCCTCGCCGAGGCGTTCACCCAGGTAGAGCTGAAAACACCAAAAATCGCTTACCTGAGCGGCAGTCGCGCAAGGCCTGTGACCAAGGTAGAAGCGCTGCGCGACGACCTCGCCTTCAACATGTGCCGCGTGGTGGACTGGCGCGGCACCGTGCAAAGCGCCTACGAGCGCGGCGTGCGACTACAGATCGAACTGCCGCCCGGTGCGGTGCTGACCGGGCTGGCGCGCCGGGTGTTCGAACAGGGGACCGTCACTGCCTTCGACAGTGCCCGGCTCGACACCTTGCAGGCGCTGTTGCGAGAGGAGGAGGGCCGACGACCCTAAATCACCGACTCAGGCTTCGAACAACAAAAACAACATTCGACGATGCACTTTGAGGACTACAACAATGATTATTTACGGTGTGGCGTTTCTCGCCTTTTGTACGCTGGTGGGTATCTGGGTCGGTGAACTGCTCGGCAAGTTGATCGGCGTGCCGGCCAATGTCGGCGGTGTCGGTATTGCGATGCTGCTGTTGATCGGGTTGGGCAGTTACTTGAACAAAAGTGGCTGGCTCAAGGGCAAGACCGAACAGGGCGTCGAGTTCTGGAGTGCGATCTACATTCCGATCGTGGTCGCCATGGCCGCGCAACAGAATGTTTACGGCGCGCTGAAGGGCGGGCCGATGGCGATCCTTGCGGGAACGCTCGCCGTGGTCATTGCCTTTGCCTTGGTGCCGGTGCTGGTGCGCCTGGGTAACAAGGAACCGGCGCCGATCACACCTGCCAAGACTGCGGGGTGAGCGCCATGTACGAATCAATGATGAAAGTCATCACCGGCTACGGGCTGATCAGCGGTTTCCTGATTGTCGGCCTGACCATGTGGGTGTCCTACTGGATGTCCAACACCTTCACCAAGGGCCGTCTGCACGGCTCGGCCATCGCCATTTTGCTCGGCTTGGTGCTGTCGTATATCGGCGGAGCCCTGACTGGCGGTCAGAAAGGGGTCGTGGATATTCCGTTGTTGTCGGGTATCGGTTTACTTGGCGGCGCCATGCTGCGGGACTTCGCGATTGTTGCCACGGCGTTTGGCGTCAGTGTCGATGAGCTGAAGCGGGCCGGGTTTGTTGGTGTGCTGGCGTTGTTTGTCGGCGTGGGCACGTCATTTGTTGCCGGGGTCGGGGTGGCGATGGCATTCGGTTATACCGATGCGGTGAGTCTGACGACCATTGGCGCAGGGGCGGTGACCTACATCGTCGGACCGGTAACCGGCGCGGCCATTGGCGCGAGTTCCGAGGTCATGGCGCTGTCTATCGCCGCAGGGTTGATCAAGGCGATTCTGGTGATGGTAATGACGCCGTTCGTGGCGCCGATGATCGGTCTGAACAACCCACGCAGTGCGGTGATTTTTGGCGGTTTGATGGGGACATCCAGTGGTGTGGCCGGAGGGTTGGCGGCCACCGATCCGAAACTGGTGCCTTATGGTTGCCTGACGGCGGCGTTCTATACCGCACTTGGATGCTTGCTCGGGCCTTCGCTGTTGTTTCTGCTGATGCGTGGTTTGATGGGCTAGGACGATGATGGGTGATCGTTCCCACTCTGCGTGGGAACGATCATTGGGAGACCTGGCGATTGGCATACATCCGACACTCCGCCAGCAACGCCAGCAAATTCGGATCCCGCTCCTTGGCCTTCAAAAACACCACGCCGATGTGCTGCTGCAACCGGTACTTCTCCTGCAACGGAATCAGCTTCACCCGGTTCTCGTACACCGCCGCAATCCTCCCCGGCAGCAACGCATAACCGACCCCGGAGCTGACCATGCTCAGCAGGGTGAAGATGTCGTTGACCTGCATCGCCACCTTCGGTTCGAACCCCGCTTGCCTGAACACCCGGACGCCGTCCTGATGGGTGGCGAAGCCTTGGGTGAGGGTGATGAAGGTTTCGTCGCGCACCTGCGCCAAGTCCACTTCGCTGCGCTGAGCAAAACGGGAATCGGCCGGGGTGGCGAGGAAGATATCGTCGGAAAACAGCGGAATCTGTTCGCAGTCCGGGTCGTTGACGGTGTCGTCCAGCGACACCAGGATCGCGTCGACTTCCATGTTTTTCAGTTTGTAGAGCAGGTCGATGTTCGAGCCGAGGATCAGGTCGATGTTGAGTTCGCTGCGGCGGATCTTCAAACCCATGATCAGCTGCGGCACGGTCTTCACCGTCAGTGAATACAGCGAACCGAGCTTGAAGCGCTCGGCCGAGAACCCGGCGGCTTCGCGGGTCAGGCGCACGCTTTCGACCACGTCCTGAATCAGCTTCTGCGCCCGCTCTTCGAGTACGAAGGCGCTTTCCAGCGGCGTCAGGTTGCGCCCTTCGTGCTTGAACAACGGGCAGCGCAGGGCGCTTTCCAGCGAATGGATTGCGCGGTGCACGCTGACGTTGCTGGTCTGCAACTCGGCGGCGGCGCGGGCGAGGTTGCCGGTGCGCATGAAGGCGAGGAACACCTCGAGTTTCTTCAGGGTCAATTCTTCGTCGATCAGCATGGCGCGGACTCTTCTTGGTATCGGTCGATTGTGCCCAAATATCAGGACAGGCGCAGGCCCGCGTTGAACGGAAACATTGCGCTTTTACGCTCAAGGCCCGAGCCTTGCGCGCTGCGGTAATGAAATCGAGGTGTGCGACACATGTATCACGGAGAAAAACTGAACGCCTGGACGCATCTGGTCGGGGCGGTAGCGGCGTTTGTCGGGGGCGTCTGGATGCTGGTGATCGCCAGCCTCGACGGCAGCCCGTGGAAGATCGTCAGCGTGGCGATTTACGCCTTCACCTTGCTGGTGCTCTACAGCGCATCCACCGTGTACCACAGCGTGCGCGGGCGCAAGAAAGCGATCATGAAGAAGGTCGATCACTTTTCGATCTACCTGCTGATCGCCGGGAGTTACACGCCATTCTGCCTGGTGACCCTGCGCGGGCCGTGGGGCTGGACGTTGTTCGGGATTGTCTGGAGCCTGGCGCTGATCGGCATCCTGCAAGAGATCAAACCGCGCTCCGAGGCGCGGATCCTGTCGATCGTGATTTACGCGGTGATGGGCTGGATCGTGCTGGTGGCGGTCAAGCCGCTGATTGCGGCGCTGGGGGCTGCGGGGTTTGCCTGGCTGGCGTCGGGGGGCGTGCTGTATACCGTGGGGATCATCTTTTTCGCCCTCGACCATCGGTTACGGCATGCCCACGGGATCTGGCATCTGTTCGTGATCGCCGGGAGCTTGCTGCACTTTGTGGCGATTCTGTTTTATGTCCTTTAAGGGCGCATCAGTCGGTCGAGTTGTTCCCGGGCGCGCTGACTGAAGATCTGCAGCAAATCATTCAGGGTATGCGGCAAAGGTTCAGTGGCGCGGGTCACGGCGTACAGCGTGATCGGTAGCGGCGGGGCGAGAGGGCGGATAGAGGTGGTGGCCGATGAGGCACCCAGCGCGGTGAACGGATCGATCACCGCCACCCCGGCGCCGGACTCCACCATCGCTCGCGCCAGTGAGTAAGTCTGCACGGCAATCCGCACTCGAGGCGGTGGTTCGACGGCTTCCAGATAACTGTCGAGCCGGGCGGCCAGCGGGTCGGCGCTGGACAGCCCGATCAGCGGCGCATCGACCAGGGCCATCAGCGACAACGGCTGACCCGCGTCTTCCTCGGGCCAGTAACCTTTCGGTGCCAGCGCCACCAACACGCCCACTGCCAATGCCTGCGCCTTCAGCCCTGGATGATCCGGCAACTGCAACGTCAGGGCCACGTCCACTTCGCGCATCAGCAGGTTCTGCATCAGCTCGCGGCTGTGGGCGCTGGACAGTTCGCAGGCAATGTCCGGGAACTGCGCCGTCCATTGCCGGATCGCCGGCGGCAGCAATGACAGCGCCAGCGCAGGCGTCGCGCCGATCCGCAGGCTGTGGCCGGGCTCGCGGCGCAGGCTCTGGGCCAGACGCCGCACGCTTTGCAGGCTTTCGGTGACCTTGTCGACTTCGCGCTCCAGCTCCAGCGCTTCCGGGGTCGCCTGCAACTTGCCGCGCACCCGCAGGAACAATGGAAAACCCAACTGCTGTTCGGCGTGCTGCAACACCTTGGTCACCGCCGGTTGCGAGACGTGCAGCAATTGCGCAGCGGCGCTGACCGAGCCGGTCTGGCGGATGGCCTGGAAAATCTCGATATGACGAAGGCGCATGGCGAGTCCATAACCTTGGTTTATAGGTCTGGCATCTTTATTCATTGTTCGACGCCTGTCACCTCGCCCTAACCTCGGTCTCGTCTTCAAGAGCGATTAAGGACGGACATGGCTCAGCGTGTGTGCATCATCGGCGGCGGCGTGATCGGGTTGGCAACGGCCTATGCGCTGGTGCGCGACGGCTTCGAAGTGACAGTGGTCGAGGCGCGGCAGTCGCTGGGCAGCGAAACCAGCTTCGCCAACGGCGGCCAGTTGTCCTATCGCTATGTTGCGCCGCTGGCCGATGCCGGTGTGCCGCTGCAGGCGATCGGCTGGATCCTGCGCGGCGATTCACCGCTGAAGCTGCGCCCGCGCCTGGACCCGACGCAGTGGCGCTGGATGGCGTCGTTTCTCGCCGCCTGCCGCACCTCGGTCAATCGTGAAAACGCCGCGCATCTGTTGCGTCTGGCGCTGTTCAGCCAGAGCACGCTGAAACGCTGGCGCGAGGACGACGGGCTGGCCGGTTTCAACTGGCGGCGCAACGGCAAACTGGTGACCTTCCGCAACGCCGCCAGCTTCGATCATGCGCGCAAGGGCCTGGCCGATCCGCAGCAACAGCAGGTGTTGTCCGCCACCGAATGTACGCAACTGGAACCGGCATTGGCCAAGGCGCCGTTTGTGGGCGCGATCTACACGCCGGATGAAGAAGTCGGCGACTGCCACGGTTTCTGCCAACAGTTGGCGGCGCGATTGAACGCGTCGGGCCGCTGCGAGTTTCGCCTCGGTCAGGCAGTCACCGGCATCCGTCACAGCCACGGCGCCGTCACGGCCATCGAACTTGGCGAAGAAACCCTCCCGGTCGAACAACTGGTAATCGCCGCCGGCCATCGCAGCCCGTTGCTGGCGCTGCCCGGCCTGCGCCTGCCGCTGTATCCGCTGAAGGGCTACAGCCTGACCGTACCGATTGGCATTGAACACCGGGCACCGGACGTCAGCATCACCGACTACGACCGCAAGATCGTCTACGCCCGCATCGGCGAACAGTTACGCGTGGCGGCGATGGTCGACATCGTCGGTTTCGACCCGGCGGTGGACCCCGAGCGACTGGCGCTGATCAAACGCCAGGCCCGCGACACCTTTCCCGACGCCGGCCACTATGACGCCGCCATTGAGTGGGCCGGCATGCGTCCGGCAACGCCCACCGGCGTTCCGCTGCTGGGCGCCACGGCGTATCGCAATCTGTGGCTCAACCTCGGCCACGGTGCGCTCGGTTTCACCCTGGCCTGCGGCAGCGGGCAGTTGCTCAGCGAACTGATCGGCCAGCAACGCACATCCATTGATCTGCACGGGTTCAATCCCCGTGCGGCGTGACGTTTTCTGCTAAAACACCCCACCCACAACGGAGAATAACAATGCAAAAAATCACGTTGCTCGGCTGCACACTGGCGCTGTTCATCGGCGCCCAGGCACAGGCCAATGAAGTGCCGCTGACCGGTACGCTCGGCAAGATTGCCAGCGCCAACAGCATCACCCTGGGTTATCGCGATGCGTCGGTGCCGTTCTCGTATGTGGGCGATCACACCGGGCAGCCAATGGGGTATTCGGTGGAACTGGCGGACAGGATCGTCGAGCGCATCAAACAGCAGTTGGCGCTGCCGGAGCTGAAGGTGAAGTACAACCTGGTGACCTCGCAGACGCGGATTCCGTTGGTGCAGAACGGCACGGTCGACCTTGAATGCGGCTCCACCGGAGTGACGGCCGAACGGCAGAAGCAGGTCGCGTTCTCCTACGGTTTCATCTACGTCAAAGGCCAGTTGTTGACCGCAAAGGACAGCGCAATCCACAGCTTCGATGACCTGCGCGGCAAGAACGTGGTGACCACCGCCGGCACCACCAACGAGCGCTATCTGAAGAGCTACAACCTCGATCACAAATTGAACATGTTCGTGATCAGTGCCAAGGATCACGGCGAGGCGTTCCAGATGCTGCAATCGGGGCGCGCGGCGGCGTTCTACATGGACGATGCATTGCTCTACGGCGAGCGGGCCAAGGCGCGCGACCCGCACAACTGGGTCGTGGTGGGGGAGGAGCAATCGCGGGAAATCTACAGCTGCATGGTGCGCAAGGATGATCCGCAGTTCCTTGCACTGGTCAACGGTGTGTTGGCCGACCTGTACAGCTCGGGGGAGATCAACGGGATCTACCGCAAGTGGTTCGAACAGCCGATCCCGCCCAAAGGCTTGAACCTTGAGTTCCCGATGACCAGCGAACTCAAGGCAATCATTGCCAGACCGATCAGTGATCCGGTGCAGTGACGGGTTAGAAATCACCCCACAGTTGCTGCGCCACCGCCAGCGCCACAACTGGCGCGGTCTCGGTGCGCAGCACGCGCGGGCCGAGGCGGGCGGCTTGGAAACCGTTGGCCTTGGCCTGCTCGACTTCGGCGTCGGACAAGCCGCCTTCGGGGCCGATCAGGAACGCCAGAGTCGATGGTTTGGCGTGGCTGATCAACGGCTCGGCGACCGGGTGCAGCACCAGTTTCAGCTCGGCTTCGGTCTGCTTCAGCCAGTCGGTGAGCAGCACCGGTGGGTGAATCACCGGCACCCGCGAACGACCGCATTGCTCGCAAGCGCTGATTGCCACCTGACGCCAGTGCAGCAGGCGTTTGTCGGCGCGTTCGTCCTTGAGGCGGACTTCGCAGCGCTCGCTGAAGATCGGGGTGATTTCGGTCACGCCCAGTTCGGTGGCTTTCTGGATCGCCCAGTCCATCCGCTCGCCCCGTGACAGGCCCTGGCCGAGGTGGATTTGCAACGGCGATTCGACCTGACCTGCGAACTGCTCGTCGATCTGCACCACCACGCGTTTCTTGCCGACTTCCACCAGCGATCCGCGAAACTCGTGGCCGGAACCGTCGAACAACTGCACCGCATCGCCCTCGGCCATGCGCAGCACGCGGCTGATGTAATGCGCCTGGGCTTCCGGCAGTTCGTGTTCGCCGGTGCTCAGCGGGGCGTCGATAAAGAAGCGGGACAGTCTCATGGTGGTTCTCTGAAAAGATGTGAATCAGTTGGATCGGAGTCGACTTCATTCGCGAGCAAGCTCGCTCCCACATTTAGAATGCATTTCGCTGTGGGAGCGAGCTTGCTCGCGAAAGAGGCAGTCCAGGCACTGCAAATCTCAAGTAAGCCGAATCAACCCGGATCACGGAACCCGGGATGGAAATCCTTCGGTACCGCCACGCTGACGCTCTCGCGGGTGGCGATGTCGATGCCTTCGCTGGCGACTTCGGCAAGGAAGTCGATCTGCTCCGGGGTGATTACGTACGGCGGCAGGAAATACACCACACTGCCCAGCGGACGCAGCAATGCGCCACGCTCCAGCGCATGCTGGAACACCTTCAGGCCGCGGCGTTCCTGCCACGGATAAGCCTCTTTCGTGGCTTTGTCCTTGACCATCTCGATGGCCAGGACCATGCCGGTCTGACGGACTTCCGAGACATTCGGATGATCCACCAGATGCGCCGTCGCCGAGGCCATGCGTTGAGCCAACGCCCGGTTGCGCTCGATCACGTTGTCCTGCTCGAAAATGTCCAGGGTCGCCAGCGCTGCCGCGCACGCGAGCGGGTTGCCGGTATAGCTGTGCGAATGCAGGAAGGCGCGCAGGGTCGGGTAGTCGTCGTAGAACGCGCCGTAAACCTCGTCGGTGGTCAGGCACGCCGCCAACGGCAGGTAACCGCCGGTGAGGGCTTTCGACAGGCAGAGGAAGTCCGGTCGGATGCCGGCCTGTTCGCAGGCGAACATCGTCCCGGTGCGACCGAAACCGACGGCGATTTCGTCGTGGATCAGGTGCACGCCGTAACGGTCGCAAGCCTCGCGCAGCAACTTGAGATAGACCGGGTGATACATGCGCATGCCGCCGGCGCCCTGGATCAGCGGCTCGACGATCACGGCCGCGACGCTGTCATGATTTTCCGCCAGCGTCTGCTCCATGGCCGCGAACATGTTGCGCGAGTGTTCTTCCCAGCTCATGCCCTGCGGACGCAGGTAGCAATCGGGGCTCGGCACCTTGAGGGTGTCCATCAGCAACGCTTTGTAGGTCTCGGTGAACAGCGGCACGTCGCCGACCGACATCGCCGCCATGGTTTCGCCGTGGTAGCTGTTGGTCAGGGTGACGAAGCGCTTCTTGTTCGGCTGGCCGCGGTTGAGCCAGTAGTGAAAGCTCATTTTCAGCGCGACTTCGATGCAGGACGAACCGTTATCGGCGTAGAACACCCGGTTCAGGCCTTCCGGCGTCATCTTCACCAGACGCTCGGACAGTTCGATCACCGGCTGATGGCTGAAACCGGCCAGAATCACGTGCTCCAGCTGATCGACCTGATCCTTGATGCGCTGATTGATGCGCGGGTTGGCGTGGCCGAACACGTTGACCCACCAGGAGCTGACCGCATCCAGATAACGCTTGCCTTCGAAGTCTTCCAGCCAGACACCTTCACCGCGCTTGATCGGGATCAGCGGCAGCTGTTCGTGGTCTTTCATCTGGGTGCAGGGATGCCACAGCACCGCGAGATCGCGTTGCATCCACTGGTTGTTCAGGCCCATGTTCAGTCTCCTCGAGGCGGCTCGCGTCAGGCGCGGGCAAACAATCGCGCAAGCCTATGCAATGCATCGCGCCGGAACAACCCATTGTGTCGATTGAGCTACTTTGTACGGGCCGATAGACGTCGCTGGCGGCGTTTTGATGGCTGACGTATTCTTCGCGATTCTTTGGGTCGTATGACCCGCAAAACTGCATTTTCCTACGTGTTTTTCCGGAGTTCGCTGAATGTCTGTCGGTTGGCTGCGCGCCTGTGCGCTAGTGGTGTTGGGGCTGTTTAGCGTTACGGCGCTGGCCAAGGATAAAACCGCAATCGTGATCGGCGGCGGCCTGTCGGGCCTGACGGCGGCTTACGAACTGCAGAACAAGGGCTGGCAAGTCACGCTGCTCGAAGCCAAACCGAGCCTGGGCGGTCGCTCGGGCATGGCCACCAGCGAGTGGATCGGCAACGACAAGACTCAACCGGTGCTGAACAAGTACGTGTCGACCTTCAAGCTGAACACCACGCCAGCCCCTGAATTCGTGCGGACTCCGGGTTACCTGATCGACGGCGAGT
This sequence comes from Pseudomonas sp. 1, assembly GCF_056626735.1. Taxonomy (NCBI): domain Bacteria; kingdom Pseudomonadati; phylum Pseudomonadota; class Gammaproteobacteria; order Pseudomonadales; family Pseudomonadaceae; genus Pseudomonas; species Pseudomonas sp. 1. Next base: position 105,426 of record NZ_JBWXMQ010000005.1, read on the forward strand.
ATTTCTCCGTCGCCGACCTCACCACCAAACAACCGGCCACGGCCGAAGCGCTCAAGCGCTACGAGAAAACCCGTGACGATCTGGCGCGCTCGATCGACGACCCGCAGAATCCGGCGGCGACCAACACTCTGCACGCCCTGGACCAGATCAACGTCTCGAGCTGGCTCGACAAGCAGAATCTGCCGGCCACTGCGCGTCAGCTGATCAACCAGGATATCCGCACCCACTACGACGAGCCTTCGCGTCTGTCGCTGCTGTATTTCGCGCAGCAGAGCCGGGTGTATCGCGGCGTGTCCGACCGTGACCTGCGCGCTTCGCGTCTGGTCGGCGGCAGCCCGGTGCTGGCCCAGGCCTTCGTCAAACAGCTGAAAACCATCAAGACCAGCTCGCCGGTGTCCGCCATCACCCAGGACAAGGATGGCGTCACCGTCAAGGTCGGCAGCGTTGGCTACCAGGCGGATTACGTCGTGCTGGCGGTGCCGTTGCGCGCCCTCAACAAGATCCAGCTGACCCCGGCGCTGGATGCCCAGCACCTGGCCGCGATCAAGGGCACCAACTACGGCTGGCGCGACCAGATCATGTTGAAGTTCAAGACGCCGGTGTGGGAAAGCAAGGCGCGGATGTCCGGCGAGATCTACAGCAACACCGGCCTGGGCATGTTGTGGATCGAGCCAGCCCTGAAGGGCGGCGCCAACGTGGTGATCAACCTGTCCGGCGACAACGCCCGCGTCATGCAGGCCTTTGGCGACAAGCAGATGGTCGATCAGGTGCTGATCCGTCTTCACGCCTTTTATCCACAGGCCCGTGGCTCGTTCACCGGCTATGAAATCCGTCGTTACAGCACCGACCCGTCGACTGGCGGCTCTTACCTGGCCTTCGGTCCTGGCCAGATCAGCAAATTCTGGCGCCTGTGGGAACGTCCACTGCAACGCGTAGCGTTTGCCGGCGAACACACCGACACCTTGTACCCGGGCACCCTGGAAGGCGCGCTGCGCACCGGCCAGCGCGCGGCCAGTCAGGTTGAAGACCTGGCGGCAGGCAAATCCTTCGAACCGATCAAGGTCGGCCCGGCAGCGGCCACCGCAGCCGCGGCGGCAGGTGCAGCGGGTGCGGCCACGGCAGCGAAGAAAGGCAACTTCTTCACCAACCTGTTCGGTGGTTCGGACGACGACAAGAAGCCAGAGCCAGTAAAAGCGCCAGAGCCGGCACCTGCTCCAGCCGCTCCAGCCCCTGCACCGACCCCGGCGCCTGCGCCTGCCCCGGTAGAAGCACCGAAGCCAGCGGCTCCGGTGAAGGCCGAGCCGGCGAAGAAAGCGCCAGCCAAACCAGCAGCGAAGAAACCGGCGGCCAAGACCGAAACGAAAAAACCTGCAGCCAAACCTGCGGTGAAAAAAGCTGAACCGGCGAAGAAGCCAGCGGCCAAACCGGCGGCAACCACTGATACGAAGGCTCAGTAAGCCTTTGCTTCAATAAAAAGCGCGGCCATACGGGCCGCGTTTTTTTTCGCGTTCATCCACTATCAGATGCTTGGTTATTACGTTTTTTTTGAGCAGTGCCGGTGATCTTTCAAAGCAATCGGAAACATCCCACAAATTATTCGGAAGGGATTGATTGCTTGCAGCTCGCCGTACGCCATAGGCTCCATAAAAACTTGGAGCATCTATGAAATTTACAATATTGTTGATCCTGTCAGTTGCACTTTCTGGGTGCGTATTGGGTGAGTGCAGAGACCCATTGAAAATCCCGATGATTCCCAGGAATGATTTCGAGTTAGCACATAAATGCAAGATTGATCCATTTAAACCGGAGTGCTCGGTAAATTAGCTGAATGCTCTTTGACTATTAATTGAAGCGCTTAGAGGGCGGATTTTATGGGAAATTCCATATGAATATTGGAATGCCTTCAGACAAGATCTTGAGAGGCCTTGGCTTAGGAAATCTGCCGGGGACAAACCCCCAGCGGGCCCAGCTGAGTTTCCCAGTCCGTCCGTCATAGATGACTAGATTTCCATCATCCTGCAGGATGAGGTGAGCGTTGTACCAAAGCGATTTATCAGTACTGTGGTTGCCTTCCGCGATCCATAAACGCCTTCGGGAAGGATCATATAGGAATCCGTTGTTACTAATGACGAATTGCAGAGGTTCGCGCATTCTCTTTTGATGGAGTGTTTTACTGTAAGCCTGATTGCTATCTGCAATCCAGATCACGGCTTCTCCATCTTTAATTACTAGATTTCCATCACTTTGTAATAGTAAACGGAATCGGCCGTTTTCGGATTGAAGATATTGCCCCGCTGTCATTGTTTGATTGGGAGGTAGTACCGATGATCCACTTGCTTGAAAAGGAATGTATCGTAGAGCCATGTTTTCACCTGTCAAATGAATGCCTGAGTTTTCATTTGAACATGGGCAAATTCGCAATCTGCAATACATATATATCGTTAATGTTTGTCCTACGTGGCCGTCTCTGCGAGCGGAGCGGCGAGGTCCATGCCTCGTATCACGCCGCAGAAATGGGGGGAGGGTCTGCCAGCCCTTTCTCAACCGCACCTGGGCAAAATCGCCTTTAATCTTTCCTTAACACGCCACTTCCAGACTCTTGATCGTATTTCTCGATATTTCAAAGCAAAATTTTCCGCTTTAATTCGATAGATAACTCGCTAGTCTTGGTTCGCAGTTCTCACAGGATTTGGGCAATGCAGCTACGTAACTCTTCTTCGCGCTACGGTTGGGTCAGCATCTTCATGCACTGGGGTGTGGCGCTGGCGGTCTTCGGGCTGTTTGCGCTGGGCTTGTGGATGGTGGGGCTGGATTACTACAGCACCTGGCGCAAAGACGCGCCGGATCTGCACAAGAGCATCGGTCTGGTGCTGCTGGGGGTGATGGTGTTGCGGGTGTTGTGGCGCTTTGTCAGTCCGCCGCCGCCGTCGCTGGAAAGCTACAGCCGCATGACGCGCCTCGGCGCGAAGTTCGGCCACGCATTTCTGTACTTCGGTCTGTTTGCCGTGATGATTGCCGGTTACCTGATTTCCACCGCAGACGGTGTCGGGATCCCGGTGTTTGGCCTGTTTGAAGTTCCTGCACTGGTTTCCGGACTACCGGATCAGGCAGATACCGCCGGTGTGATTCATCTCTGGCTGGCGTGGGCGCTGGTAATTTTTTCCGGCCTTCATGCGTTGGCAGCATTGAAGCACCACTTTATCGATCGTGATGCGACCCTGACACGAATGCTGGGACGCAAAGCCTGATGTTCAACCTCGACTCCAAAGGAAAACAAAGCATGTTGAAAAAGACTCTGGCCGCTCTGGCAATCGGTTCTGCCGTTCTGTCCGCCAACGTGATGGCCGCTGACTACGTGGTTGATAAAGAAGGCCAGCACGCCTTCGTCGACTTCAAGATCAGCCACCTGGGCTACAGCTACATCACGGGTACCTTCAAGGACATCAGCGGCAAGTTCAGCTTCGACGCTGCCAAGCCTGAAGACAGCAAGATCGAATTCGACGTGAAGACCGCCAGCGTGTTCACCAACCACGCCGAGCGTGACAAGCACATCGCCAGCAAAGACTTCCTGGATGTGGGCAAATTCGCCGACGCCAAGTTCGTTTCCACCAGCGTCAAATCCACCGGCAAGAACGCCGCTGGCAAAGACACGGCTGACGTCACCGGCGACCTGACCCTGCACGGCGTGACCAAGCCGATCGTGGTCAAGGCCACTTTCCTGGGTGAAGGCAAGGATCCATGGGGCGGCTACCGTGCCGGCTTCGAAGGCACTACCAGCATCAAGCGCTCTGATTTCGGCAAGATGATGGATCTGGGTCCACAGTCCGACAACGTCGACCTGTACATCTCGTTTGAAGGTGTCAAAGCGAAGTAATTTTCGCCTGACACACAAAAACGCCCGCGGTCTTGCGACCGGGGGCGTTTTTTTATTGCCTTCGGCAACGCTCGTCTCGGCGACGCACAAAAAAATGCCCCGGTTTTCAGGCCGGGGCATTTTTCATAGCAGTCGAAAACTCAGCGATTGCGGGTCAGCAAGGCCGGTTTTTCACCGCGTGGGCGGCTTGGCAGTTGATCCAGCTGCTCAGGCGTCGGGAAGCGGTCGGCTTTCGATTCCTTGTGCATGATCTTCGGCCCGCTGCTGCGCGGGTTCTGCACGGCCGGTTCAGCGCGTTGCTGATCGTCACGGGCCGGGCGGCGGTTGCGCGAGTTTTCATCGCGACGACCCTGGCCGTCACGCGGGGCGCCATTGCGCGGGCCGTTGCGTTTGCCTGGCGGGGTGCCGGTGCTCGAACCGTTGCTGTTGCGCGGGCCGTTCTGGCGACCTTGCGACTGACCGCCGCGTGGCGCGCCCGAACCTGCGCCCTGGCCCTGACCGCCAGGACGGCGACCACGGCCACCGGCCGGAGCCTGCTTCGGCACGTAGTCAACGCGGTTGCCGAAATTATCGATATCGTCGTCGAGGAATTCATCCGGAGCGCGATCTGCCGGGATGCGTGGCGGCTGGCTCGGCTGGCGTTGTTCGCGAGCCTGGGTGCCTTCGCGCGGCTTTTGTTGACGGGCAGAACGTTCACCACGCTCGCCACGCTCACCGCGTTCGCCGGCCGGTTTTTCCTTGCCCTTGTCTTTGCCTTTGTCTTTACGACCGCCGCCGCCACCGCCACCATTCGGGCCGTCGCCGCGTGGGCCACGGGCGTTGCGCGGGTTGCGCATGTCCGGACGTTCACGGGCTTCCGGCTTCTCGGCCTCGATGGTGCTGGCATCGAAGCCCATCAGGTCGCCGTCGGCGATTTTCTGCTTGGTCATGCGTTCGATGCTTTTCAGCAGCTTTTCTTCGTCCGGCGCGACCAGCGAGATCGCCTCGCCCGAACGGCCGGCACGGCCGGTACGGCCGATGCGGTGCACGTAGTCCTCATCGACGTTCGGCAGTTCAAAGTTGACCACGTGTGGCAACTGGTCGATGTCCAGACCGCGAGCCGCGATGTCGGTCGCTACCAGGATGCGCACCTGATTCGCCTTGAAGTCGGCCAGGGCTTTGGTGCGAGCGTTCTGGCTTTTGTTGCCGTGGATCGCCACAGCCGGCAGGCCGTGTTTGTCCAGATATTCGGCCAGACGGTTGGCGCCGTGCTTGGTGCGGGTGAACACCAGCACCTGTTCCCACGCGCCGGCGGTGATCAGGTGGGCCAGCAGTGCACGCTTGTGGCTGGCTGGCAGACGGAAGACGCGTTGTTCGATGCGCTCGACCGTGGTGTTCGGCGGCGTCACTTCGATGCGTTCCGGGTTGTGCAGCAGCTTGCCGGCAAGGTCAGTGATGTCTTTGGAGAAGGTCGCCGAGAACAGCAGGTTCTGGCGTTTGGCCGGCAGGCGCGCGAGGACTTTCTTCACGTCATGGACGAAGCCCATGTCGAGCATGCGGTCGGCTTCGTCGAGCACGAGAATTTCAACGTGGGACAGATCGACGCTGCCCTGGCCGCACAGGTCGAGCAGACGACCCGGGCAGGCAACGAGGACGTCCACGCCGCGGGACATGGCCTGAACCTGCGGGTTCATGCCGACGCCGCCGAAGATGCACGCGCTGACGAATTTCAGGTCACGGGCGTAGATCTTGAAGCTGTCGTGAACCTGGGCCGCGAGTTCGCGGGTCGGGGTCAGGACCAGCACGCGCGGTTGGCGCGGGCCGTGACGCTGGGATTTGTCCGGGTGGCCGTTGGGGAACAGCCGCTCGAGGATCGGCAGGGCGAAACCGCCGGTTTTACCGGTACCTGTCTGTGCCGCAACCATCAGGTCGCGACCTTGCAACACGGCGGGGATGGCCCGCTGTTGCACCGGAGTAGGCTCGGTATAGCCCGCATCTTCGATAGCGCGGACCAAAGCCTCGGAGAGACCGAGGGAAGCAAAGGACATGAGTAATCCTGTTTCAGTTAGGGCTTGGCCCAATGGGAGTCTTGCCTGGCGCGAATGGCGTTTAAGAGGACGCAATCCCGTCCGGTCCTGCTGCGGTTCCGAAGGCACGTCCGGAGTGCTCGCGCGGGCTGAAAAGCTGCGCTGTAGCGGATCGGGAGGCCTGTTACGGTTCCGGGCGTCCGGGCGTGAGCCTGGCGGGAACGCCGGAGTATAACAGAGCAATCACTGCGCGCCGCTTTCCTGCTGCTCAACGGTTTTGCCGCTGGCGGTGGCGTTGCCCAGCGGCGCCGCCAGGGCGGGGGCCGCGCCGTAGCGGGCGCTGAGCTCGGCGTAGGCCGGTTCGCGCTTGAAACGCTTGAGCTCGGCGCCGAAGCGCTGCACCAGCAGATCCATCCCGGCATTGCGCCGCACGGCCAGAAACTGGCTCTGGCGACTGATGACGGTCGGATTTTCGGTAATTTTGTCGCGAATGCCCAACTCATCGAGCAAATGCTGGCCCACCCGGCGATCCGTGATCAGCAGGTCGATACGCCCGCGCACCAGTTTGCCGAAGTTGGCTTCGTGGGTCGGGGCCGGCTCGCGGGTGAACAGGGTCGATTCGCGAAAGTCGGAGCTGTAGAGATAGCCCGGCGAGGTGCCGACGGTCAGGCCCTTGAGGTCTTCAAGGCTGTGAAAAGGGTGCGGCCGGTCGTTGGCATAGAACATCACGAACTCGACGTCCGACAGTGGTTCGCTCGGGTAAAGCAGGGTGGCGTCGCGTTCGTCGCTGTGGAAGATGTCCAGCGCGCCGTCGGCCTGGCCGGTTTCGAGCATCGACAGGCAGCGTTTCCAGGGCAGGAACTGCCATTCGACTTCGATGCCCAGGCGCTTGAACACAATGGCGGTGGTTTCGTAGTCCAGTCCGAGGTTCTTGCCGCCCTGTTCATAGACGTACGGCGCCCACGGTTCGGTGACGATACGCAGCTTCTCGCCCCGAGCCGCAAAGCTCAGGCAAGCAAAAACCAGCACGGCGAATAACTGCGTGATCAAAGGCATGGCTTGAGATTACGACGAGAAACGGCAAAGAGCCAGAAACTGGCCGCAGAAGCTCTGTTTCGGGCGTTAAAAGCAAAAGATCGCAGCGGCGAAAACGCTGAAAGCGCTGTCGCAACTGCGATCTCCTGGTCCTGCGGTTACGTCTTTTTAGCGCGGCAACTTCAGGTTGTTCCAGATTGCCAGGCTCGGTTCGGCCTGGTTCATGGAATAGAAGTGCAGGCCAGGCGCGCCGCCTTGCAGCAGGCGTTCGCACATCTCGGTGACGACCTGTTCGCCAAAGCGCTGAATGCTTTGGCTGTCATCGCCGTAGGCTTCCAGCTGCTTGCGGATCCAGCGCGGGATTTCCGCACCGCAGGCATCGGAGAAGCGCGCGAGTTTGCTGTAGTTGGTGATTGGCATGATCCCCGGCACGACCGGGATGTCCACGCCCAGCGCCTGCAAACGGTCGACGAAGTAGAAGTAACTGTCGGCGTTGAAGAAGTACTGGGTGATCGCGCTGTCGGCGCCGGCGCGGGCCTTGCGCACGAAGTTGGCGAGATCGTCTTCGTAGTTGCGCGCTTGCGGATGCATCTCCGGATAAGCGGCGACTTCGATGTGGAAATGATTGCCGGTTTCTTCACGAATGAATTCAACCAGTTCATTGGCGTGACGCAGCTCGCCGCTGGTCATGCCCATGCCGGACGGCAGGTCGCCACGCAGGGCGACGATGCGCTTGATGCCGGCAGCCTTGTACTCGTTCAGCAGGCCGCGCAGGTCGTCCTTGCTGTCGCCGACGCACGACAGGTGCGGGGCGGCGGGGATTTTGACTTCGCTTTCCAGCTGCAGCACGGTGTTCAGCGTGCGGTCACGGGTCGAACCGCCCGCGCCGTAGGTGCAGGAAAAGAAATCAGGGTTGTAGGTGGCCAGCTGACGGGCAGTGGCGAGCAGTTTTTCATGCCCAGCATCGGTCTTGGTCGGGAAGAACTCGAAGCTGTAGCGGCGTTCTTGGGACATGGAGGGAGCCTCCAGTTACGAGCGGCAAGTTACACGCTGCGAAAGAAGCGGAGGTGCGCTGATCTCTCGTGCGTGAAACCTGCTGCCTGAAACTGTTTTGAAATAGGGGCAGAGCTCTCAAGCTTCGTACGGCAAGTCCGGCTTTTGACCTTGCTTGCCGCTTGAAGCTTGTAGCTCGCAGCTGCTCTTGTCTTAGTAGCGGTATGCGTGCGGCTTGAACGGGCCTTCGACGGTCACGCCGATGTAGTCAGCCTGTTGCTTGGTCAGTTTGGTGACCACGCCGCCGAAGCCGCGAACCATTTCCAGGGCTACTTCTTCGTCGAGTTTCTTCGGCAGTACTTCAACGGTCAGACGCTCGGCTTTCTGGGCTGGCGACAGGTCGGCGTACTTCTGGCCGAACAGGAAGATCTGCGCCAGAACCTGGTTGGCGAACGAACCGTCCATGATGCGGCTCGGGTGACCGGTGGCGTTGCCCAGGTTCACCAGACGGCCTTCGGCCAGCAGGATCAGGTAGTCGTCGTTCTGAGCGTCGAAAGCGCCCGGGCCGGTACGGTGGATCTTGTGTACCTGTGGCTTCACTTCTTCCCATGCCCAGTTCTTGCGCATGAAAGCGGTGTCGATTTCGTTGTCGAAGTGACCGATGTTGCAGACAACGGCGCGCTTCTTCAGGGCTTTGAGCATGTTTGCGTCGCAAACGTTGACGTTGCCGGTGGTGGTCACGATCAGGTCGATCTTGCCCAGCAGCGCTTTGTCGATGCTCGCTTCGGTGCCGTCGTTGATACCGTCGATGAACGGCGAAACCAGTTCGAAACCGTCCATGCAGGCCTGCATGGCGCAGATCGGGTCGACTTCGGAGACTTTAACGATCATGCCTTCCTGACGCAGGGACTGGGCCGAGCCCTTGCCCACGTCACCGTAACCGATGACCAGCGCTTGCTTGCCGGACAGCAGGTGGTCGGTGCCACGCTTGATGGCGTCGTTCAGGCTGTGACGGCAGCCGTACTTGTTGTCGTTCTTGGACTTGGTCACCGAGTCGTTGACGTTGATCGCCGGGATTTTCAGCTCGCCCTTGGCCAGCATGTCCAGCAGACGGTGTACGCCGGTGGTGGTTTCTTCGGTCACGCCGTGAACGCGGTCCAGAACCTGTGGGTATTTCTTGTGCAGCAGCTCGGTCAGGTCGCCGCCGTCGTCGAGGATCATGTTGGCGTCCCATGGCTGGCCATCCTTCAGGATGGTTTGCTCCAGGCACCACTCGTACTCTTCTTCAGTCTCGCCTTTCCAGGCGAAAACCGGGATGCCGGCAGCGGCGATGGAAGCAGCGGCCTGATCCTGAGTCGAGAAGATGTTGCAGGACGACCAGCGCACTTCGGCACCCAGGGCAACCAGGGTTTCGATCAGCACGGCGGTCTGAATGGTCATGTGGATGCAGCCGAGGATTTTTGCGCCTTTCAAAGGCTGCTCGGAAGCGTACTTGCGGCGCAGACCCATCAGGGCCGGCATTTCCGACTCGGCGATGATGGTTTCGCGACGGCCCCAGGCAGCCAGGGACATGTCGGCAACTTTGTAATCGTTAAAATCTGCAGGCGTGATAACAGCGCTCATGAAGAGCCTCCATTCGTAATGTATGCGAATGGGCGCCGTTGTGCGTTTAGTGTCCGGCGCAAGCCGGCCAACGCCCCATCCGAGCCTGACAGGTTGAACCTGCTGCAGCGCCCCTCGGACAGGTGGCGGGAAAACGGTATCAAGTGAAGGTTACCGTTTTGAAACGGGGGCGATTATAGCCGTCTAGACTGATCTTCCAAAGGGTTTCTGTCGGCCGGATGAAGATCGCCAATCGCGACCATAGTAGAAGCCTCATGGAGCATGACCACTCAGTCTGCCAAGATGGCGCCATCATTCTGCAAGACGCTCAGGAGTGAAGATGAATTTCCACACCCGCAAGTGGGTAAAACCCGAAGACCTCAACCCCAACGGCACCCTGTTCGGCGGCAGCCTGCTGCGCTGGATCGACGAAGAAGCGGCGATCTACGCGATCGTTCAACTGGGCAACCAGCGTGTGGTGACCAAGTACATTTCCGAAATCAACTTCGTCAGCGCTTCGCGCCAGGGCGACATCATCGAACTGGGCATCACCGCCACCGAGTTCGGCCGTACCTCGATCACCCTGACCTGCGAAGTGCGCAACAAGATCACCCGCAAAAGCATCCTGACCGTCGAGAAAATGGTTTTCGTCAACCTCGGCGAAGACGGTCTGCCGGCGCCGCACGGGCGGACCGAAATCAGATACGTCAAAGACCAGTTCAAGGATGACGTGCCCGTTACCGAGTAATCGCGTCTGACCGGCGAACGGAAGCCGAGCGGCGCGTGTCGTAGCCTTATGACTCCGCCACCGGTTTCCCGCCATGACCACACCAACAGACGGCAAGACCCCCGACCTCTCGGCCAAGGAACAACACGAAGTCGAGAAAAGCCAGCCGCCCCGCGCGGCGGTTCTGCATGAAATCATCCGCAAACAGGGCGACCAGGAACTGGAGCGCAGCATTGCCGCGCTGTGGTGGTCGGCGCTGGCCGCCGGGCTGACCATGGGCCTGTCGCTGATGGGCATGGGCCTGCTCAATTCGCGTCTGCCCGAGGGCGACGAATTCAAGGTGATCGCCAGCTTCGGCTACTGCGCAGGCTTTCTCGCAGTGATCCTCGCCCGCCAGCAACTGTTTACCGAAAACACCCTGACCGCCGTGCTGCCGGTGATGACCAAACCGACGTTCGGCAATTTCGGCCGATTGATCCGGCTCTGGACTGTCGTGCTGTTCGGCAACCTGTGCGGCACGATTCTGGTGGCGTACGTGATGCTCGAACTGCCGATCTTTGACAGCAAGACCGACGAGGCCTTTCTCGAAATCGGCCGCAAGGTCATGGAGAACCACGCGAGTCAGATGTTCGCCAAGGGCATCGTTTCTGGCTGGATGATCGCCACCATGGTCTGGATGATTCCGTCCATGGAGAGCGCGAAGATGTGGATCATCATCCTCATCACCTATCTCATGGCGCTGGGCGATTTCACGCACATCGTGGTGGGTTCGGCGGAGGTGTCCTATCTGGTGTTTGCCGGCGAGCTGCCGTGGAGTGATTTCTGGGCGGTGTTTGCCGGGCCGACCCTGGCGGGGAACATCATCGGCGGCAGTTTCATCTTCGCCCTGATCAGTCATGCGCAGATCCGCAGTGAAAGCGGTGCGCCGAAAGATACGGCTGCGCCAAAAGATACGGCTGCGCCGAAAGAGTAAGCGGATCAGGCCAAATAGCCCGATCCGCAGCAGATCAAAAAATGATCAGTGGTGCGCGAGCTCGGCAGCGGTTGCCGGCTCGTCGCGCGTTGCATGCTTGACCAGTTTGCCGATGGTCAGGCCCTGCAACAGGATCGACGACAGCACCACGATGTAGGTGATGCTCAGCAGCAGATCGCGCTCCGGGCCCAGCGGCAGGGCCAGGGCCAGTGCCACCGAAACACCGCCGCGCAAACCACCCCAGGTCAGGATCCGGATCGTGCCGCGCGGCACCGTGCGCCAGCGCCGTAGCAAGACGATGGCCGGGGCCACGGTGAGCAGGCGCGACAGCAGAATCGCCAGCGCCAGCAGAGTCGCCGCCGCCACGTGCAGCCAGTTGAACGGCAGCAGCAACAGCTCCATCCCGATCAGCGCGAACAGCAGGGCGTTGAGCATGTCGTCGAGCAATTCCCAGAACCCGTCGAGGTATTTGCGCGTCATGTCGTTCATCGCCAGGTTGCGGCCGAGGTTACCGATGATCAAACCGGCAACCACCATCGCAATCGGCGCCGAGACGTGCAGCTCGGTGGCCATCGCCGAACCGCCGATCACCAGCGCCAGGGTCAGCATGACTTCGATCTGGTGCTGCTCGATGCTCTTGATCATCAGGTACACCAGATAACCGATCAGCCCGCCGAACAGCACGCCACCGATGGCCTCATGGGCAAACAGCATGGCCGTGGCGCCGACGGTCGGGGTTTCGCCCAATTGCGCGATGCCCAGCAACACGGTGAACACCACCACGGCGGTGCCGTCGTTGAACAGCGATTCGCCGACGATCGTGGTTTTCAACGGCTTCGAGGCGTTGGCCGTACGCAGCACGCCGAGTACCGCGATCGGGTCGGTCGGGGAAATCAGTGCGCCGAACAACAGGCAGTAGAGGAAGCTCACGTGCCAGCCGAACAGGGCAAAAATGTAATAGGCGAGGCTGCCGATCACGGCAGTGGCGATCAGTACGCCGAAGGTCGCCAGCAGACCAATGGGCCAGCGGTAGCTGCGCAAGTCGCTCAGGTTGACGTGCAAGGCGCCGGCGAACAGCAGGAACGAGAGCATCCAGTTCATCAGCAGATCGCCGAAGTCGATCTGGCCGATCAGCTGCTGCACGCGCTCTTCGAGACCGGGGTAACCGAGCAGGCTCAGGCCTTGCAGCAACAGGGAAAACATCAGTGCAGTCACCATCACGCCGATGGTTGGGGGCAGGCCGATGAAACGGAAATTGACGAAGGTGAGGAGGGTGGTCAGGCAGATGAAAGCGGCAACGAGTTCAAGCATCCGGAGTCCTTTGGATGGGGGGTGAAAGACAGCGCGCCCGCTCAAGGACGCAAGGGTTGGATGGGCTGACGCCGGGTGGGGACACAATGGTGTCCCCGGGGAAATCAGCCGGACACATTGACCGCAGCAACACCCCGACGTTGCAGGTAGATGAAAAACAGCGCCGTCAGCACGGTCAGCACACCCATCAGCGCGCCGGTCCACGGCAAGTCGGCCAGGTCCGCACCGCTGGCGACCACCAGCCCGCCGATCCACGCGCCGGCGGCATTGCCGAGGTTGAACGCGCTCTGGTTCAGGGTCGAACCGAGGTTCGGTGCTTCATGCGCCTGATCGATGATCAGCAGTTGCAGGATCGGGCACAGGGCGAAGGCAAAAATCCCCCACAGCACCAGCGTGATCGCCGCCGGAACCACCGCGCGACTGGTCTGGCTGAACGCCGCCAGAATCACCACCACCGCCAGCGCCACACCCACCAGCGACGGCAGCAGGCGACTGTCGGCCAGGCGACCGCCGAGCATGCTGCCGCCGGTCAGGCCGACGCCGAACAACAACAGCATCACAGTCACGCCGTGGGGGCTGACGCCGGTGATGTCCTGCAGAATCGGCGCGATGTAGGTGAACACGCTGAACAGGCTGGTGGAGGCCAGCACGCTCATGCCCAGCGCCAGCAACACGTTGACCTTGCCCAGCACTTTGAATTCGCTGGCGAGGTTGGCCTTGTCCATCGGGATGTGTTTCGGCAACCACAGCCACTGGGCGAGGGCGGCGATCACACCGATCACCGAGACCGCCCAGAAGGTCGAGCGCCAGCCTGCGTACTGGCCGAGCGCAGTGCCCAGCGGTACACCGAGGACGTTGGCCAGGGTCAGGCCGGTGAACATCATTGCAATTGCCTGCGCCCGTTTGTTCGGCGCGACCAGCCCGGCGGCCACCACCGAACCGATGCCGAAGAACGCCCCGTGGCACAACGCGGTGACCACCCGCGCCGCCATCAGTGTTGCGTAGTTCGGCGCCAGTGCGCACAGCACGTTGCCGAGGATGAACATCAGCGTCATGCCCAGCAGTGTGGCCTTGCGCGGCATGTTGGCGGTGCCGATCGCCAGGATCGGCGCACCGAATACCACGCCCAGGGCGTAGCCGGTGATCAACAGGCCGGCGTGGGGAATGCTCACCGCGAGGTCGCGGGCGACATCGGGCAGCAGGCCCATGATGACGAATTCAGTGGTGCCGATGCCGAAAGCGGCAACAGCGAGTGCAAGCAAGGCGAGTGGCATGCGCAAGGTCTCTGTCGTTAGTCTTGACGCTTTGATCAGGCATACGCAGGCCGGCGACCGCTCTCGGACGAGAACGGGGCAGGCAGGAATTATTGGAATTTGTCTGTGCGCAACTGAGTGCGGCGTGGTCGCTTGCAGTATAAACAGCTGCTGACACATCGCGAATCAATAATCTGACTAATTGGCTCAGTCTCAATAACAAGAAGCAAGGAGTGGCACGTGCTGGCGACAGCTCTGGTGTTGGTGGCGGCGCTGTTGCATGCAGCGTGGAATACGTTGATCAAATTCAGTGCCGAGCGGCTGCTGGTGGTGGCCTGCATGGACACCGTGGCACTGTTGTTCGTCGCGCTGGCATTCCCTTTCATCAGCCTGCCGCCGCCGGAGATCTGGCCGTGGATTCTGGCGTCGGCGGCGTTCGAGCTGCTTTATCGCTACCTGTTGATCCAGGCCTATCGGGTCGGCGACCTGGGGCTGGTCTATCCATTGATGCGCGGATTGTCGCCGCTGGTCGTGCTGGCGCTGACCCTGATCTTCGCCGGCGAAGTGCTGACCACCCAGCAGATCTTCGGGATCCTGTTGATCCCGCTGGGCATGGCCTGCCTGCTTTGGCAGGGCGGCGGCGGGAAACACCTGCCGTGGTCGATGCTGCCGGTAGTGGCGCTGATCGGCTTGTGCATCGGCTGCTACACCTACATCGATGGCCAGGCGTTGCGGCGCTGGTCGCATCCGCTGGATTACCTGGTCTGGGTCACACTGCTCAGTGCCTGGCCGTTTCCGTTGCTGGCGTGGGTGGCCAAACGTCCGGCGTTCAGGCTGTTCTGGCGCGAGCAATGGAAGCTGGGTCTGGCAGTCGGGTTCTGCGTGTTGTTCAGCTACGCTCTGGTGCTGTGGGCGATGCAGTTGGGTTCGATCGCCGAAGCGGCGGCATTGCGTGAAATCAGCGTGATCCTGGTGGTGCTGTTCGGCATGCGATACCTGAAAGAACCTTTCGGCCGGCCACGGCTCTTAGCCTGTGGGCTGGTGCTGGTCGGCATGCTGGTGATGAAGCTCTGACCGCCCGGCAACTCTAAAACTCGAAAGAAGGACGGCGTTATGACGGTGGCTCTGTGGTGTGTGTTGATCGCGATCTTTCTGCCCTATCTGTGCACCGTCGTGGCCAAGGCCTCGGGTGGTTTCAGGCTGCGGGACAATCATGATCCCCGGGACTTTCTGGACAGCGTGGATGGCGTGGCGCGCCGTGCCCATGCGGCGCAACTGAACAGTTTTGAAGTGACCCCGGCGTTTGCGACGGCGGTGATCGTCGCGCACCTGGTGGGCACTGCGGAGCTGGTAACGGTCAATGTGCTGGCGGTGCTGTTCATCACCAGTCGCCTGCTCTACATCATTTGCTATCTGGCGGACTGGGCGATGCTGCGGTCGCTGGTGTGGTTCGTCGGGATGGGGCTGATTGCCAGTTTCTTCTTCGTGTCGGTCTGAACCGTGAAAGATCGCAGGCTGACGAGGCCTGCGATCTTTTGCATTGTGCCTACGGCTTGTCGGCCACCTGCGGCACTTGCGGCAGCGCCGCGCCTTTTGGCCAGAGCATCCAGATCTGCCCTTGCTGCTTCATGTCGCCGGCGAGTTGTCCGGCGGCATCGCCGGTGCCCCAGAACAGATCCGCGCGAACTTCGCCGGCAATCGCGCCGCCGGTGTCCTGCGCGGCCACCGGGCGCACCAGCGGCGTGCCGTCCGGGCGAGTGGTCGACAGCCACAACAGGCTGCCCAGCGGAATCACCTTGCGATCCACTGCCGCGCTGTAACCGGCGGTCAGCGGCACATTCAGCGAGCCGCGCGGGCCTTCGTTGCTGTCCGGGTTGCGGGTGAAGAACACGTAGCTCGGGTTGCTCGCCAGCAGTTCCGGAATGCGCGACGGGTTGGCCTTGGCCCAGTCGCTGATTGCGCCCATGGTCACTTCTTCTTTTTTCAGCTCGCCCTGTTCCACCAGCCAGCGGCCGATCGGCCGGTACGGGTGACCGTTCTGGTCAGCGTAGGCGATACGCAGTTGGCGGCCGTCATCGGTCTGAATCCGCCCCGAACCCTGAATCTGCAGGAATTGCAGGTTCATCGGGTCGGTCAACCAAGCCACGACCGGCGCCTTGACGCCCTGGCTTTCGATGGTCGCCGCGTCGTCGTAAGGCTTGAGCACGCGACCTTCGAGGCGGCCGCGCAGGCGCTTGCCTTTCAGTTCCGGGTAAATGCTGTCCAGCGACACAATGATCATGTCCTCGGGCACGCCATACACCGGCACGTTGGCGGTGGCGGTCTGCGTCAGGCTGCCGGGATAGACCGGTTCGTAGTAGCCGGTGATCAGGCCGTTGGGGTTGTCGTTCTCGGCGCGCAGGCCGAAGACGTCGAGGTTCTGCTTGAGGAAGGCGCGGATGTCGCCGGCGCTTTGCGGCACATTGGCGGCTGCCGCGCAGGTCGCGCCCCAGACCGGATCAGCCTTGAGCCGGGTGCAGGCGCTGCGCCAGGAACCGAAACCGGCCACCAGATCGCTGTCGGACACTGCCGGCAATGCTTCCCAGGTGGCACTGGAGTAGGTGGCCAAGGCGTGGGTTTTCGGCTTGGCGCTGTCGCCACCGGTGCAGCCGGCGAGGACCGCCAAGAGCGGGAGGGTAGCGATAAGCGGATGACGCCAGGCCTTGAAACGGCTGTTCATGGAGAATTTCCTGTGCCGGTTGCAGAAGTGCTCCATGCGCTCAAGCAACCCTTATTGTTAATAGGGCTATTGGTGTTTGGCGGTGACCCGAGGATACTGGCCGCCGATTTCCGTGACCTGAAGCCACCATGACTCTTAAAAGAATTTCTGTTGTATTGCTGGCCTGCCTGACCTTGTCCGCCTGTGGCGGTGTCGACCCGAATTCCCCGCTGGGTCAGCGCAAGGCGATCTTCAAACAGATGCTCAAGACCAGCGAAGACCTGGGTGGCATGCTGCGCGGGCGCATTGCCTTCGACGGGCCGAAATTTGCGGAAGGTGCGGTCAAGCTCGATGCGTTGTCCCATGAACCGTGGAAACATTTCCCGCAGGTGCGCGAGGAAGATCACACCAGCGCCAAGGACGATGTCTGGCAAAAACAGGCCCGCTTCCAGGAAATGGCCCGCACCCTTGAAGCGGCTACCGGTGAACTGGTGATCGCCAGCAAGGTTCAACCCTACAAGGCCAGTAACCTGGGGCCGGCCGTGCAGAAAGTCGAAGATGCCTGCAGTGCCTGCCATAAAGAATTTCGGGACCATTGATTTCTGTTGTTTGAGTGAACGCCTTCGCGAACAGGCCCGCTCCCACACTTGACCGTATTCACCTGAGCAACCCGGTCTGATGTGGGAGCGGGCTTGCTCGCGAAGAGGGCATCACATTCAACGCATTGGCGGTTACTTGTCGAGTTCGTCCAGCGCGTCCTGCAATTCCTTGCGCGATTCGGCGAGCTTGTTCTTGCGCTTGTCGATCTTCTCCGGATCGCCTTTCTTCATGGCCTTGTCCAGATCGGCCTGGCGCTTGCTCACTTCGTGCTTGGCATCGAGTACCTTGTTTTCGCGTTCTTTCTTCAGACCGGCGTCGGTGCAGTGTTCGGTGACTTCGCGCAGGGCGGTTTCGAGGCCGGCCTGCTGGTCGGTGTTGCCTCGGGACTTGGCCTGTTCGATCTGGTTGATGATGCCCTGCTTCTTGGCGGCACAACCGGTCAGGCCCGGCGCGTCTTCGTCGGCCATCACGGGAGCGGCGAGGACTGCGCAGAAAGACAGCAGGGCGAGCGGTGCGAGAAATTTCATAAAAGCTCCATGTGCAAAGGCAATCGGGTCGGTAAAGCACTGCGCTGTTGGAGCGCTCCGGCGGACATTGGGTTCCCGGCGGGCCGGGGATTGCATGTTCAGAAGCCGTCGACGCCGGCGGCTTGCAGGGTTTCACTCAGGGCCAGTACCTGCGGGTCGCGAAAAAAGGCGCTCAATTGCGCCGCGCGGCCCGGGCCGATCCCGGCTTCTGCCTGCCATTGTTCGGTGTTGCGTTGTGCCAGCGCCTGCCACGAATCGGCGAGTGTTGCCTGACCGGTCGGTGGCAATCCCAGGGCTTTGAGCCACTGTAGAAACGGCCGTTGGCGGGCGCTGTGAAAACTGTGCAGCAGGCGGGCACTGCTGCGCTCGCCGAGACCGGCAATGTTAGCAAGCTCCGGCCCGTCGAGGGTCAACCAATCCAGCAGGCTGTTCAGGCGGCCTGTTTCGAGAAGTTTCTCCCAGGTACCGCGACCGACATGGGGCAGGGCCAGCCCCTGTTTGCCGCTGAGCCAGGTCAGGCGCGCGAGGAACTGGCTTTCGCAGCCCGGCGTCGGTTGCCAGCAGCTCAGGACATGAAAATCGCTGGCCAGCGGAACGTTCAGATCGGCGCGTTCTTTGCTGCGCAGCACTACGCTGTCAAGTCGCGGAATCGTCAGCCCGGCCAGGCTGATTGCCACCTGATCGCCGGGGCGAATGTCCAGATCCTGCCAGCGCCTGAGCGAACTGACGCTGACCCGTTTGATCTGCCGGTCATCGAGCGTTACCGGCAACAGTTCAAGCACCGGCGTGATGCGCCCGGTGCGGCCGATCTTGAAATTCACCTTGCGTACCTCGGCCAGCGCCTGGGCAAAAGGGTATTTCCAGGCGACAGCCCAGTAGGGCGGACGAGCCTGCCAGCGTTCGGCGGGCGGTCGCTGGCTCTGGCGCAGAACCACGCCGTCCGTGGCGAATGGCAATGGCGAGCGATACCAGTGATCGCGCCAGCGTTGCGCGTCGTTCAGGCTGGCGACGGCCTGGGTGTAGGGTTCGGTGGGGGGAAAGCCGAATTGCGCCAGGGCCGCGATTCGCTCTGGCAAGTCCTCAGGCCCTTGCGGCCAGTCCCAGACAAACAGCTCGATGCCGGCGGCATGTTCCGCGTCGAGATCCTTGCGCCCCAGCAGGCCGGCCACGGTGGCGCGGGCATTGGCGCCGCCGGCGCGTGCCTGCATGTGTCCGTTCAAGCGCCAGTAAAGTTCGCCTTGCACCAGCAGATCCTGTGGTTGCGTCAGCTGTTGCGGAATGGCTCCGATCTTTTTGGCCGAAGCCGTCCAGTCCTGCCCGCGAATGCCATCCCCGCGACTGATTGCCTGATGCAATCGGCCGTCGCGATAGATCAGGGTGACCGCCACGCCATCGACCTTGGGTTGTATCCAGACGTTTTGGCGGTTGCGCAGCCAGATCGCGATGTCCGCAGCGTCATGAAGTTTGTCCAGGCCGGTGTGGGCGACAGGGTGCGCCACCGGGCCTGATGCAGTGCGCAACGGCTCGGGTGGTGAAGGAAGTTTGAAGCATCGGCGCCATTGGTTCAGGCGCAGGCGTGACTGATCGTACAGCTCATCGGCGATCACTGATCGGCCTTCGCGATGATAGGCGTCGTCCCAACGGTCGATCTGTTGTTGCAGGGCGGCGACTTCGCTCGATGCCCGGTCGGCGGACCAGTCCGGGCAGGTGGCAGCGAAGGTATTGAGGTGGAAAACCGGCAGGAAAAACAAAAACAGGCGCAGTGTGGCAAGCATCGTGAGCGTCCTTGCTCAGGTAGATGCTTGAAGGCTAGGCGAGGATTTGTTGTTGAGAGAGATGGGTGTTTTGCGAGCTGTTTCCAGTCCGAATGTGATGTCGCTGATTCGGGCCTCTTCGCGAGCAAGCTCGCTCCCACGGAGTACGAATGAAAAAGCCCCGCACGGCGAACCGTGCGGGGCTTCTTGTACCGCCAGGAAAATTACAGGCCGGCAGCGGAACGCAGAGCGTCGGCGCGGTCGGTTTTTTCCCAGGTGAACGTGGAGAAGGTGTCTTCGCCAACAGTCTTGGTCTGCGGAGCACGACCGAAGTGGCCGTAGGCTGCGGTTTCCTGGTACATCGGGTGCAGCAGGTCGAGCATGGTGGTGATCGCGTATGGACGCAGGTCAAACACTTCGCGGACCAGTTTGATGATCTTGTCATCGCTGATCTTGCCGGTGCCGAAGGTGTTCAGCGAGATCGAGGTAGGCTGGGCCACGCCGATCGCGTAGGAAACCTGAATCTCGCAACGCTCGGCCAGGCCGGCAGCGACGATGTTCTTGGCAACATAACGGCCAGCGTAGGCAGCCGAACGGTCAACCTTGGATGGATCTTTACCGGAGAACGCGCCGCCGCCGTGACGAGCCATGCCGCCGTAGCTGTCGACGATGATCTTGCGACCGGTCAGGCCGCAGTCACCCACCGGGCCGCCAATGATGAACTGGCCGGTCGGGTTGATGTGGAACTGGGTGTCCTTGCTCAGCAGTTCGGCAGGCAGCACGTGCTTGACGATCAGCTCCATCACGCCTTCGCGCAGGTCGTTGTACGACACTTCAGGGTTGTGCTGGGTCGACAGCACCACGGCGTCGATGCCGACAACCTTGCCGCCTTCGTAACGGCAGGTCACTTGCGACTTGGCGTCCGGGCGCAGCCAAGGCAGCAGACCCGACTTGCGGGCTTCGGCCTGACGCTGCACCAGTTGGTGCGAGAAGGTGATCGGTGCTGGCATCAGCACGTCGGTTTCGTTGCTGGCGTAGCCGAACATCAGGCCCTGGTCGCCGGCGCCCTGATCTTCAGGCTTGGCGCGGTCAACACCCTGGTTGATGTCAGGGGACTGCTTGCCGATGATGTTCATCACGCCGCAGGTCGCGCCGTCGAAGCCAACGTCGGAGCTGGTGTAGCCGATGTCGCAAATCACGTCACGAACGATCTGCTCCAGGTCGACCCAGGCGCTGGTGGTCACTTCACCGGCAACGATGGCCACGCCAGTCTTGACCAGGGTTTCCACCGCAACGCGTGCGTGCTTGTCCTGGGCGATGATGGCGTCCAGCACTGCATCGGAAATCTGGTCGGCGATTTTGTCCGGATGTCCTTCAGACACGGACTCGGAGGTGAAGAGGGAGTATTCGCTCATCTCGATGTTTTCCTGAATTTACCGATGGTGAGTGTCGCCAGCCGGTCGCTGAAAATGGCGGACCTGAATCTGGAAACCATTACGTAAGCCTACATAGAGGCTTTCCCCGGGAACGAGTCCCGCAGCGGTGGCCCAACGGGCCAGATCGTCCTGTTCAAACCCCAACCACAGATCACCGCAGGCCTCCCTGGCCCAACTCTGGTTGTGGCTACATAACTCTGTCACGAGCAGGCTACCGCCCGGTTGCAGCAGGCTGGCCATGTGCTTGAGCGCTTCGGCCGGCGCGGCGAAATGGTGCAACACCATGTTCAACACCACGCAATCGGCCTGAAGGCTCACGCCATTCAATGCATCGGCCAATTGCAGGCTGACGTTAGCCAGCTGTTCACGTTCACATACCTGACGGGCCAGTTCGAGCATCGCCGCGCTGTTGTCCAGTGCGGTTACGGTGCCGAAGCGGCGCGCCAGTTCCGGCAGGAATGCACCATCGCCGGGGCCGACTTCAATGGCCGTGGCTGCGCCATTGAAATTCAGTTTGTCGAGCAGGGCCAGCACGCTTTCACGGTACTGCGGCAGGCCGGCAATCAAATCCTGCTGGGCGCGGAATTTCTCCGCGACCCGGGCAAAAAAGTCCTGGCTGTTGGCAGCGCGTTGCCCGTGAACCTTTGCGATCCGGGTTTCCACGTCGGCCGGCAGCGCCAGATTGTCGACTTCTTCTAACAATGCAGTGTGCAACTTGCCGCCCAGCAACTCGGTGTGGGGCAGGGCGCGGCGATAGAAAACCGCATTGCCTTCGCGGCGAGTCGCCACCAGATCCGCCTGCGCCAGCACTTTAAGGTGATGGCTCATGCCGGACTGGCCGATATCGAAAATCTGCGCCAGTTCCAGAACGCCGAACGAGTCGTTGGCCAGGGCGCGCAATACATTCAGCCGCAGTGGATCGCCGCCGGCCTTGCACAGGGCCGCCAGCTCGTCGCAATCGTCATGGCGAATGGAAGGCACACGTAAGTTCATAGGGCTGGCAGTCTAGTGACGGCCGGAAGGCATCGCAAGGTCTATATCAAAAAGTTTTGATATTGCTCGATGGATGGCGCATTCGATTGCACTTCTCACCGTCCGGTCAACTCTACAAACGAACAGCGGAAAGGTTTCACCTGCCGAAACCGATGTTATCCATTGGAAAAACGCCTCCGGATGACTATCTGTCATTGCCCCGAGGCGCTCGGGTGAGGGAAAATGCCCTCCTTTTTTCCGTTTCAATCTATTCACACCCAGGAGATCAGCGATGCCTAGCCGTCGTGAGCGTGCCAACGCCATTCGTGCCCTCAGCATGGATGCCGTGCAAAAAGCCAACAGCGGCCATCCCGGTGCCCCCATGGGTATGGCAGATATCGCCGAAGTGCTTTGGCGCGACTACCTCAAGCACAACCCGAGCAATCCATCGTTCGCCGACCGTGACCGCTTTGTGCTGTCCAACGGCCACGGCTCGATGTTGATCTACTCGCTGCTGCACCTGACCGGTTACGACCTGTCGATCGACGACCTGAAACAGTTCCGTCAATTGCACAGCCGCACCCCGGGCCACCCGGAATTCGGTTACACCCCGGGCGTTGAAACCACCACCGGCCCGTTGGGTCAGGGTCTGGCCAACGCCGTGGGCTTCGCCCTGGCAGAAAAGGTACTGGGCGCCCAGTTCAACCGTCCCGGCCACAACATCGTCGACCACCACACCTACGTGTTCCTGGGTGATGGCTGCATGATGGAAGGCATTTCCCACGAAGTCGCTTCCCTGGCCGGCACTCTGGGCCTGGGCAAGCTGATCGCCTTCTACGATGACAACGGCATCTCCATCGACGGCGAAGTCGAAGGCTGGTTCACCGACGACACGCCGAAGCGCTTCGAATCGTACAACTGGCAAGTGATCCGCAATGTCGACGGTCACGATCCGGAAGAGATCAAGACCGCCATCGAGACCGCTCGCAAAAGCCCGCTGCCGACCCTGATCTGCTGCAAGACCACCATCGGTTTCGGTTCGCCGAACAAGCAAGGCAAGGAAGATTGCCACGGCGCCCCGCTGGGTGACGCGGAAATCGCCCTGACCCGTCAGGCGCTGAACTGGAACCACGGCCCGTTCGAAATCCCGGCCGACATCTATGCCGAGTGGGACGCCAAGGAAAAAGGCCGCGCTGTCGAAGCCGAGTGGGATCAGCGTTTCGCTGCTTACTCCGCCGCATTCCCGACCGAAGCCAATGAACTGATCCGTCGCCTGAGCGGCGAGCTGCCGGCCGACTTCTCCGAGAAGGCTGACGCCTACATCGCCGACGTTGCGGCCAAAGGCGAAACCATCGCCAGCCGTAAAGCCAGCCAGAACACCTTGAACGCGTTCGGCCCGCTGCTGCCGGAAGTGCTGGGCGGTTCGGCCGACCTGGCCGGTTCCAACCTGACCCTGTGGAAAGGCTGCAAAGGCGTCAGCGCCGAAGACGCCAGCGGCAACTACATGTACTACGGCGTGCGCGAATTCGGCATGACCGCCATCATGAACGGCGTTGCCCTGCACGGCGGTCTGGTGCCTTACGGCGCGACCTTCCTGATGTTCATGGAGTACGCCCGCAACGCGGTGCGCATGTCCGCTCTGATGAAGCAGCGTGTCATCCACGTCTACACCCACGACTCCATCGGTCTGGGCGAAGACGGCCCGACGCACCAGCCGATCGAGCAACTGACCAGCCTGCGCAGCACGCCGAACCTCGACACCTGGCGTCCGGCCGATGCCGTTGAATCGGCCGTGGCCTGGAAAAACGCCCTGGAGCGCAAGGACGGCCCGTCGGCGCTGATCTTCTCGCGTCAGAACCTGCAGCACCAAACCCGTGATGCCGGCCAGATCGCCAACATCAGCCGTGGCGGTTATGTACTGAAGGACTGCGCAGGCGAGCCTGAGCTGATCCTGATCGCCACCGGTTCGGAAGTCGGTCTGGCCGTTCAGGCCTACGACAAACTGACCGAGCAAGGCCGCAAGGTGCGCGTGGTTTCCATGCCATGCACCAGCGCGTTCGATGCTCAGGACGCCAGCTACAAGCAATCGGTCCTGCCGTTGCAGATTGGCGCGCGTATCGCGATCGAAGCGGCCCACGCCGACTTCTGGTTCAAGTACGTGGGTCTGGAAGGTCGCGTGATCGGCATGACCACCTACGGCGAATCGGCTCCGGCTTCGGCACTGTTCGAAGAGTTCGGCTTCACCCTGGAAAACATCCTGGGTCAGGCTGAAGAGCTGCTGGAAGACTGATCCAGAAAAGGTGTCGCCTGAACTGACGCCATCGCGAGCAAGCTCGCTCCCGCAGGGGATTTGTTGTGTGACACAAATAGTGTTTGCAACATATGCCCCATGTGGGAGCGAGCTTGCTCGCGATAGCGATGGTTCAGGCGCCATCGCATCAACGGATACACCACGGTAATCGAGAACCCCATGCCTCAACCGCGTCCCTACAAAGTTGCACTCAACGGCTACGGCCGGATTGGTCGTTGCGTCTTGCGTGCGTTGTTCGAGCGAGGCGAGAAGGCAGGGTTTGAAATTGTCGCGATCAACGACCTGGCCGACATGGCCAGCATCGAATACCTGACACGCTTCGACTCCACTCACGGCCGGTTTCCCGGCGAAGTGAGGGTCGACGGCGATTGTCTGCATATTAATGGCGGCTGCGTGAAGGTCCTGCGCAGTGCCACCCCCGAAGGCATCGATTGGGCGTCGCTGGGCGTCGATCTGGTGCTCGAATGCTCCGGCGCCTGGCACACCCGCGCAGACGGCCAGCGTTTCCTCGACGCTGGCGCGCCGCGTGTGCTGTTTTCGCAGCCGATGGCCAGCGAGGCGGATGTCGACGCCACCATCGTCTACGGCGTCAATCAGGATTGCCTGACCGGCGATGAATTGCTGGTGTCCAACGCCTCCTGCACCACCAACTGTGGCGTGCCGCTATTGCGTCTGCTGGATCAGGCAGTCGGCCTGGATTATGTGTCGATCACCACGATTCACTCGGCGATGAACGATCAGCCGGTGATCGATGCCTATCACCACGAAGACCTGCGCCGCACCCGTTCGGCGTTCCAGTCGGTGATCCCGGTTTCCACAGGGCTGGCGCGAGGTATCGAGCGCCTGCTGCCGGAACTTGCCGGGCGAATCCAGGCCAAAGCCGTACGCGTGCCGACGGTCAACGTGTCCTGCCTCGACATCACGATGCAGACCGCGAGCGATACCGACGCCGGCGAGGTCAACCGGATCCTGCGCGAGGCTGCCACCAGCGGCCCGCTCAAAGGTCTGTTGGCCTACACCGAGCTGCCCCACGCAAGTTGTGATTTCAACCATGACCCACATTCGGCCATCGTCGATGCCAGTCAGACCCGCGTTTCCGGCCCCCGGCTGGTGAACATCCTGGCCTGGTTCGACAACGAATGGGGTTTTGCCAACCGAATGCTGGATGTTGCAGAACACTATCTGCAGACAGCGACTTCAAAAAAACCGTAGGAAGTGCGACCCATGACCGTGTTGAAGATGTCCGACCTCGATCTGCAAGGTAAGCGCGTATTGATCCGCGAAGACCTCAACGTCCCAGTCAAGGACGGTGTTGTCACCAGCGATGCGCGTATCCTGGCTTCGCTGCCGACCATCAAGCTGGCCCTGGAAAAAGGCGCGGCCGTGATGGTTTGCTCGCACCTGGGTCGTCCGACCGAAGGCGAGTTCTCCGCCGAGAACAGCCTCAAGCCTGTCGCCGATTACTTGAGCAAGGCCCTGGGCCGCGAAGTGCCGCTGGTGACGGACTACCTGGGCGGCGTTGACGTCAAGGCCGGCGACATCGTGCTGTTCGAAAACGTGCGCTTCAACAAGGGCGAGAAAAAGAACACCGACGAACTGGCCCAGCAATACGCCGCCCTGTGCGACGTGTTCGTGATGGACGCTTTCGGCACGGCTCACCGCGCCGAAGGTTCGACCCACGGTGTGGCCAAGTTCGCCAAAGTCGCTGCTGCCGGCCCGCTGCTGGCCGCTGAACTGGATGCACTGGGCAAAGCCCTGGGCGCCCCGGCCAAGCCGATGGCGGCCATCGTTGCCGGTTCCAAGGTCTCGACCAAACTCGACGTGCTGAACAGCCTGAGCCAGATCTGCGATCAACTGATCGTCGGCGGCGGCATCGCCAACACCTTTCTCGCTGCGGCCGGTCACCCGGTCGGCAAGTCGCTGTACGAGCCGGACCTGCTGGACACCGCTCGCGCCATTGCCGCCAAGGTCAGCGTGCCGCTGCCGGTGGACGTTGTGGTTGCCAAGGAATTCGCTGAAAGCGCTGAAGCGACCGTGAAGCTGATCGCTGACGTCGCTGCCGACGACATGATTCTGGACATCGGCCCGCAAACCGCTGCCAACTTCGCCGAACTGCTGAAGTCGTCGAAAACCATCCTGTGGAACGGCCCGGTCGGCGTGTTCGAATTCGACCAGTTCGGTAACGGCACCAAAGTGCTGGCCGAAGCCATCGCCGAAAGCGCGGCGTTCTCGATTGCCGGCGGTGGCGACACCCTGGCCGCCATCGATAAATATGGCGTGGCAGAAAAGATCTCCTACATTTCCACCGGTGGTGGCGCGTTCCTCGAATTCGTCGAAGGCAAGGTGCTGCCGGCCGTTGAAGTCCTGGAAAGCCGGGCCAAGGCCTGAGGCCGCCCGTTTGGCCAGGCAAAGGAGTGTTCAGATGGTCAAGTCGTTAGCGCTGTTGTTGCTGACCGGTACATTGGCAGCCTGCGGGAGTAACCCGAAGGCTGCGCCGGAGCCGGCACCCGGCGAGGCACAGAAGGGCTGCTACCAGGCCGACTGGCAGGCCGAAACCAACCCGGTGCTGAACAAGCGCTCGGGGCCGGACGGTCTGGACAAATACGAGACGCAAACCCCGGCCAAGGAACATGGTTGTCCTTGACCGGTCTGACTCTTTACTCAAGTCCGGCGGCGTGCGCTGCCGGTCGAGGAACACGGATGAAAGGTTTGATCGCCGTTGCGGCACTGGGCTTGTTGGGTGGTTGTGCGCAGTGGAACCCGTTCCAGTCGTCCGCTCCTGTGGATAACTGGACCACCTGGACCTGCGACAGCCAGGCCAAGGTGCTGTGGCGTTACACCGACGCCGGCCAGAAGGCAGTCGATGTGCGACTGGGCGGTGGCGATCAGGTCTATCGCCTGAAAGAAGAGCCGGGCGCCTCGGGCACGTTGTACAGCGACGACATGCTGGCGTTTCACATCAAAGGTAATGAAGGCCTGGTCTACTGGGTCGCTACCAATGATCTGATCGGCCGGGGCTGCAAAGCCGAATAGAACAGAATTTGCTTTATCGAATCACCAGGCCGGGCCTCAACCCCCGATCTGCAATCACTTGAATAGCCGCCGCCGCTCCGGCAGGCTGGCACGATTAACGACCCAAACCGGGAGAGAGACACACAATGGCACTTATCAGCATGCGCCAGATGCTGGACCACGCAGCCGAGTTCGGCTACGGCGTTCCAGCCTTCAACGTCAACAACCTTGAGCAGATGCGCGCCATCATGGAAGCCGCTGACAAGACTGACTCCCCGGTGATCGTCCAGGCTTCGGCCGGCGCTCGCAAATACGCCGGCGCCCCGTTCCTGCGTCACCTGATCCTGGCCGCGATAGAAGAATTCCCGCACATCCCGGTGTGCATGCACCAGGACCACGGCACCAGCCCTGACGTCTGCCAGCGCTCGATCCAGCTGGGCTTCAGCTCGGTGATGATGGACGGCTCCCTCGGCGAAGACGGCAAGACTCCGACCGACTACGAATACAACGTCCGCGTGACCCAACAGACTGTCGCCATGGCTCACGCCTGCGGCGTTTCGGTTGAGGGCGAGCTGGGCTGCCTGGGTTCGCTGGAAACCGGCATGGCCGGTGAAGAAGACGGCATCGGCGCCGAAGGCGTTCTGGATCACAGCCAGATGCTGACCGACCCGGAAGAAGCCGCTGACTTCGTCAAGAAGACCCAAGTTGATGCCCTGGCCATCGCTATCGGCACCAGCCACGGCGCCTACAAGTTCACCAAGCCGCCTACCGGTGACGTGCTGGCGATCGACCGCATCAAGGAAATCCACAAGCGCATTCCGAACACCCACCTGGTGATGCACGGTTCCTCGTCGGTTCCGCAAGAGTGGCTGGCGATCATCAACCAGTACGGCGGCGACATCAAAGAAACCTACGGCGTACCGGTTGAAGAAATCGTCGAAGGCATCAAGCACGGCGTGCGCAAGGTCAACATCGACACCGACCTGCGTCTGGCATCCACCGGCGCCATGCGTCGCCTGATGGCCACCAACCCGAGCGAATTCGACCCGCGTAAATTCTTCGGCGAAACCGTGAAGGCGATGCGCGACGTATGTATCGCTCGTTACGAAGCTTTCGGTACTGCCGGCAATGCTTCGAAGATCAAGCCGATCTCGCTGGAAAGCATGTATCAGCGTTATCTGAAGGGTGAGTTGAACGCCAAGGTCAATTGAGACTGGGTGTTGAGCTGATTGAATAAAAAATCCGCCGAGAGGCGGATTTTTTATGGGCGACGATATTCTTGGGCCATGAGGTTATCCAAAAGTAAGAGCAAACGGCGCTGCTGTTTGCTCAATGGCATGATAAATAAATCTTTCCCCATAAGTTCTTGTTTCGCTGTCCCCATAAGCTCTTCATAGTTCTCTAGAGCTCTTGGGGTCGTCGGTTGGCTTATGCAGGGCGGTATGTATATCTTTTTACCTTGACGGTTTCAGTTGACTCCTCAATTGTTTCTTGCGCTTCGAAGGTAAATTTCAATGCATAAGTAGTTGAGTCGCTTCTAACATAGCCTTGTTGTAATTGTTGTCCGTTTGAACCCTCCACGTACCCGGGATTATTGTAGCGATCCCAAATCCACGGAGTGCTATCAGGTTCAGGAGGGATATAGGGTTTAACAGTAATTGGTTTTGGGTCGGCGGGTGGGAAACTAGGTATGCTTACGGTTTCTGCGATTCCCGGATAGATATTTGGGGAGTCAGGCTGCGGGTCGAAAACTACTGGCTTTGAGCCAATAAAATCAAGTATATGATCAAAATTGTCTAGCTGCAGTGCAGTGATATCAGTCTTTCTAATAGTTTCTAATATGCCTGCTGTATTCTTTACTTTTACGCTTGCGCCGTCTATCGATTCGATGGTGCCGTCGACCAATTTGTTTTTTTTTGTGATCGCGGTGAATTTGTCGCCAGTGCGCAGGTGCACCTGGCGTTGTACGTTTTGTGTTGTACTCATGTCAGTTACTCCAGGTTTCTTGGTGTGATGGTGTTAAAGTGACCGATAACAGATTTATTTATTCTGCAGATGAACTCATTGGTTTGGTGTGTATGGCAAATTTATAAATTACGCCCCCTCAATTTTTCACTTTGGTATTCAATGATCCGGTTTTCTAAGGTTTCTGGATCGTGAAGAAAAGAGACTGCATGACATAAACAGTGTTGTTCACTGCGTCTGTCACAGAGCCATAGCACTCGATCAGGCCGTTATCCAGTTTGTCCATGGCTGGAATGCCCATGAAAATCCTTACATCGGTATTGTTGAAGTTGCTGGGTAGTGTCAGCTGGTTGATGAATGAGTTTGCAGTTATGCCTGTGGTTGTGTTGTCTGCATAAAAGTCTACGACCATGCCGGGTATGAAAGGAATGGATGTTGGAAGCAAAAAATTACAGCCGCCCAGAAATTGATACTTGCCGTAAGGTTTGTTGTACAAGGTATAGGCGACGTTATTGGTGTCTCTTGGTTTTACACCCATGATGGGTTCCGCTCTTTCAGTTGTTGTGTCTGAATAGAAATGGGCAAATGGTTCTTTAACTACAACGTATTGGGTGGCCATGGAGAGCTTCCTTTTTTAGTTAAGGTGGTCACGCTGTCTTTCAATGCTTGAGGAAAGATGAGGGGCTTTTTATGGGGGCGGATTCATATGTTAAATAAATCTGTCCCCTTAAAGTCACTTAAAGTCATTTTGCCGAAACAAGCTATACGGTTTGTTGTAGAGCGTGTAGGCAACATTGTTCATATCCTTGGGGTCGAAACCTATTTTTCGTTCTGCTGGAATATTGCTATCGGAGTAAAAAACTAGAGGTGCAGGAGAAACGATGTACTTAGCCATGTGAAGTGCCTCCGTTGGCTGGTGAGTATTTTGCGGTGTATAAAAATCGAATGGTCTACATGGAAGGAAAAAGGGGAAGATTTATTTGTTGATAAATAAATCCGTCCCCTTTTTCTCCCCTTTTTTCTATTTTTTTAAGCTCACCTTTCTGATCTTTCAAGGTTTCACTGGGTCACCGTACCTATAATCTCCCCATGGCGTTGCAGGATGACCAAGAGAAGCAGTGGCAGCAGCGTAAATCGCCTGACACCTCCAGCAAACGCAAAGGTTCGAGTGCCAACTTGTTTGTTGCCCAGGATAATCAGGGACATTCCAAGCGTGCTCTGGGCGTGGAACTAAGGGTGGCTCACCGTCATCCCAATTAGTGCTCCCGGCACCGGGCGTTCCCCAAAATGCAATCAAGCCGCCTGAGACTGCACCATTACCATTCCTTGGATAAGCAGTGAGCGTTTGCGTACCAACTGAAAGTTGGTTTTTAGGCGGTTCTTTGAAACTTATTTTTGTAAGGAGTGTTGTATTCCTGAATAGGTAGGGTTTCAGTTTGCTTGGAGCACTATTAGGTGCGGCAATTAAAGAGGTTGCGGTCTGGTCGATTCCAATTATTCGCATGTCGAAAAGTGCTGACCCGTCGTGGGTGAAGTTGATAGTGTCGCCAATTTTGTATTGCAAACCTTCGCCCTGGGAGTGAAAGATAGTCATTCTGTTCTCCATCATCTTTTGATGTTTTAAAAAGTTAACTCGCTATTTTTTTGTGGCTGCTTGCCACTCAACGTAGCTCTCTCGGTATAGTTCAATGTCAGAGATTTCCTCGGTAATACTTGTTCCGTCGAGACGTGTGGCGTAAATTTTTCTGTTAATCATATCTATGTTGTCTAATACGACTGTTTCGCTTGTGCCGTCAGGTCTTCTAATCCAGCATTTCGCGCCCCTACCTATAGAGTCGAATGGGAAAAGCACAAATGGAACTGACCGCTGGGTTGATATTGTTGGTGTGGAAGTGCTCATGGTTTGATTCTCCGTTTGGTTGTTGGGGGGATATAGCTTGATAGGGAAGATTTGTGATTTTGTATATGGCGGTTTTTATATGCTCTGCGATCGTGTGTGTCTTATCCTACTAGTTAAAAATTTCTGTCTGGCCCAACTTGGTACGTTTCGTTGTTCTTGGGTTATGGCTGTTGTATGGTAATGATCGCTGGAGAGGATTATGTAAATCCTGTTGTTCGCTGTATCAGTCACCGAGCCGTAGCATTCAATATCTCCAGTGTCCAGTATTCTCATGGCCGGCATTCCAGCAAAAACTTTAAGCGGTTGAGGTCCTAATATTTGACGGTTATGTGAGAACGAATTGGCAGGGTTGTTGGTCATGATGTTGTCACCATATGCATCGGGTGTTTGGCCAACTTGTAAAGGGATTGAAGGGTCAATAGCCAAGTTGAATTCACCTAGCCTCTGGAATTGCCCATAGGGTTTTCCATATAGTGTATAAGCGGCGTTTTGGGGAAACTTAGTGTCAATGCCGATAGTTTTTTCGGCAGGAATTGTAGAGTCCGAATAAAAAAACGTTGTAGCTGAAGTCACTATGTATGTCGGTTGTGCCATGATTTATGGCTCCTAAACTATTAAGCTTCATGCGGGCGTACCTATTGAGTCGCGCCGCTGTCGAGTGGAAAATGGTGCGTAGGGTTTTTATGATTGTCTGGATATATTTTTCCATTGTTACGTTGTCGATATAGAGAGACAAGTCCCCAGCCATTGGTGTGTTGGCGGGGAGTTTTATGCTGATACCGGATAGGCGCTGGTAAGACGCATAAGGTAGTCCGTGAATCTGGTAGACAACATTTTGAGGGTCTTTCATATTAACCCCGAATGGTGACTTTAGTGGGTGCTGTACAGCGTCGCTGTAATAAAGAGTTACTCCTGGAAGTACGACGTACTTGGCCATGATGCTCTCTCTTGGTTACTCGAGGTTTGTTGGCTTTGGTGTCAATAGTGTGAGTTGTTTTTCTGGTTTTTCTAACTGTCAAATATGACAGTTTTTTATATCAATTACTTATTTGTTCAAAATCGAATAGTTATATGTCGATACTGGTTTTTTGCGACGTATTAAGAAGGTGACGGATTTATTGTTGGCAGTTTTTCGGTACTGCGCGAAGAAAACCCGCCTATGGCGGGTTCTGTGGTAGATGAGTTACCTCAGCCAGTTGCTGATTAAGTTTTTGGCTCCACGTGGTCCAGCGCCTGATTCACCGCCAGTTCTCCAAGCATCACCAGTTGCGCAATGCCTATCGCAGTCTTGCGGTCGGCGGGAGGGAGGGTGGCGGCGAAGTTGTTGAGCATTTCGCTGGCGGAGCCGAGGGTTTCGCTGGCGTTGGCCAGCAGTGATTCGGTGTTGTAGGCGGGGTTGGCGAAGTACATGGGGTCGGGTTCGTTGACCGTGGCCATGATACGGGCGCCGGGGCAGAGGTAGTGGTCGAGGGCGCGTTCGGCGGCTTCGTTGAGTTTTTTGGGGTCGAGGGAATCGTAGGGGGAGGCCGGATCGGTTTCTGGCGGGTTAGGCGTAGGTTTGAACATAAGCTGAAAACTCCTGTAAGGAGCTGCCGGTCCTTCCCTACTAAAAGAAGGGTGGCAGCTGTGCGCAGGTTAGTAGACCGGGGAGTATTCAGCATTAACCGGCGCGCCGAAGCGCCCTGCGCACAGCCACCATCACAGTCAGACTGGAATGTCTGATGGACAGCGCGTTGCACGTAGCTGAAAACACCACAGGCTACTAAACCCGATCACTGCGAATCAGTGACCCGAATCAAGTTACCGACGGCCCTCCAGGCGCACAAGCCGGCGGATTCTGGCGTACCGGTAGGCAGCGACGCAAGCCGTTGTAGGCTTCAGGACGTAACGCGAACCGTCTTTAAACAGCAGCCTTAAACGTGTGCGCCACCGCTATTTATTGTGATCGATATCCAGCTTGCTGAACGTCACCTGCCCGCCCTCGCTGGTGTACCCGGTGTTGTCCTGCACATACACGCCGGCCTTGAAATACAACGGTTTGTTACGCCACGTCGCGCTGATCTGCGAATCCCACTGATACCCGGCCGCACTCACGCCCAGCGCGCCGCCGGGGCTCAGGTGAATGAGGTAGTTGAACTCGCGATTGAGTTTGATCCCGGTGGCGAGGGTGATGACGCGGCTTTCGTCCTGATCCGGATGGGTGCGCAGTTTGATCACCAGGTTGCCGGTCTCGGTTTTGTCTTTGTATTGGTACTCAAGCTTGAGCATCGGCTTCTGGCTTTCATAGGCATGGATCTGCCCGATGACGATCTTGCCGGAGCTGGGCACCTTGTTGACCGAGAGGGTCGCGCGCAGCAGGTTGTCGGCGTCCGGGTAATACCAGTTGCGCAGGGTGCCGTTGCTGTAGGTTTCACGAAGTTCGGTACGCGGGTAGATGGCGTTTTCGGTTTTCGAGCCGGTCACCGGGGACCAGAAGAACAGGGTGCCGGTGTCGGAATGGAAGTACTGATCCTTGAAGCCGTTCACCAGTCTGGAGGTTTCGACGGTGTAGGGCGGGCTGCCAACGGGAACGCTGAGGTTCCAGGTTGCGAGGTCGATCATGTCGGTTCTTCCACTCTGTTGCAGTTGTACGCGCGTGCCAGATGCTCTAGCCCGCGGTTCTTGGGGGCGGCCTTTATAAGCGTAGTGGGATTTTTTGTTAACGGCCGTCTGGCGGATGATTGGCGTCAACAACCTGTCGAAATGCCATGTTTCCCGGTTTTCGAGGGCTTCAGCGGTGACCGTTAGTCGGCTGCCTATCGGTTTGGTTAAATGATGGCTGGATGACAGCTATTGCTTTTACAGATCCCGGACTAGAGTGAACGCTCAGTGACTGTACGGTTTTCACGAGAAAACGCCGGAACACTGATCCGAGATGCCCCGACACAAGATGTCCCGACAAGAGAAGCAGCATGGAATGCGCGCAACCCCAGCCAGGTGAAGGCAGCTCAGTCCTTTTGATCGTTGATGATTACCCTGAAAATCTGATCAGCATGCGCGCCTTGCTGCAGCGCCAGGACTGGCAGGTTATGACCGCAGCTTCCGGTTTCGAAGCCCTCAGCCTGCTGCTCGAACACGACGTCGATCTGGTGCTGCTGGATGTGCAGATGCCGGGCATGGACGGTTTTGAAGTCGCGCGTCTGATGCGCGGCAGCCAGCGCACGCGCCTGACCCCGATCATCTTTCTCACCGCCAACGAGCAGTCCCAGGACGCCGTGATCAAGGGCTATGCCAGCGGTGCGGTGGATTACCTGTTCAAACCGTTCGATCCGCAGATTCTCAAACCCAAAGTCCAGGCGTTGCTGGAACATCAACGCAATCGCCGGGCGTTGCAGCGCCTGAGTCAGGATCTGGAGTCGGCGCGGGCCTTCAATGCGTCGGTGCTGGATAACGCTGCCGAAGGGATTCTGGTACTGGGCGAGGAGGGTCTGATCCGCTTCGCCAACCCGGCGATTTCCCGGCTGCTCAATGCACCGGTAAAGGAATTGGAAGGGCAGGAGTTTCTCGATTTCCTGCAGAAACCGCACATTCCGCTGTGGGTCGATTCCGAGTTTTATGCCAGTTACAAACGCGGCGAGACGTTGCGCTTACACGACGCGTTGCTGCGTACCGCACCAGGCCAGCAGGTGCCGGTGGCCTTGTCCTGCGCAGCGTTGCCGAGTGAACAGCACGCGATGGTGGTGACGGTCCTGGACATGTCGGTGGTGCGCCATCTGCATCAACAGCTGGTATTTCAGGCGGTCACCGATCCGCTGACCGGGCTGCTCAATCGCCGGGGTTTCTACCAGACTGTGGAAAACCTGCTGCTGCGCGGCGAGCGTACGGACAGCAGTTGGGTGCTGATGTACCTCGATCTCGACGGCTTCAAAAGGGTCAACGATTCCCTCGGGCATGATGCCGGGGACCGGGTGTTGCGCTGGGTCTCCGAACAACTGAAAGCCTGCCTGCGGCCGTTCGACATTCTGGCGCGGATGGGTGGCGATGAATTCACCGCGCTGCTGGATCTGGAATTCCCCGAACAAGCGGCGAAGATCGCCGAGAAACTCATCGAGCGGGTGTCGATCTGTCAGCAGATCGAAGGCCTCGATATTGCTTTGGGTGCGAGCATCGGCATCGCCACCTACCCGGATTGCGGCAACAACCTCGACGGTTTGATGCGCGCCTCGGACATCGCCATGTACGAGGCCAAGCGTGCCGGGCGTCAGCAATATCGCTTTTACGATCATGAAATGAACGGCCGCGCGCGCTCGCGGCTGATGCTGGAAGAGAGCGTGCGCAACGCCATCGAAAACCGCGATTTCAATCTGGTGTACCAACCGCAGGTGGCGATTGGCGATGGCCGGATTCGCGGTTTCGAGGCGTTGCTGCGCTGGCAGCACCCGAGCGTCGGCGACGTGCCGCCGGGGTTGTTCCTGCCGTTGCTGGAAGAGGCGACGCTGATCAGCCGGCTCGGCAGCTGGATCTATCATCGCAGCGCCGGGCAGCGTAAGGCGTGGGAGGCCGAGTTCTCAGGAGATCTGGTGATCGGCGTGAGCCTGAGCAACACCCAGTTCGGCCTGCCGAATCTGGTCACCGAATTGCGTCAGGTGCTGGAGCGCCATGGTTTGCAGCCGCACCAGATGGAAGTGGAAGTGACCGAAGAGGCGCTGACGATCAACCCGGACGAGACCCGCAAACAGCTGAAGCTGCTGCGCAATCTCGGGGTGCGGGTGGCGCTGGACGATTTCGGTTCCGGGTCCTGCTCGCTGGCGCATCTGCGCGATCTGGAACTGGATACCCTCAAACTCGATCGGCACCTGATCGCCCGATTGCCGGACTCGTCTCGCGACGCTTCGCTGGTGCGCACGGTCATCGACTTATGCAAGGAATACGGCTTGCTGGTGATTGCCGAAGGCGTGGAAACCGTCGAGCAATATCAGTGGCTGCAAGCTCATGGTTGCGAGTACGTGCAGGGCTTCCTGGTGGCGCGGCCGTTGGTCGCCGAGGACACCGCACGCTTTACCGAGCCGTTCGACTGGAGCGCGTTGGCCGATTGAATTCGCTACACTGGCGGCCTTTTCATGATCTGTGCCGCCCCATGACTGCGTTGAAATACCTCCAGGCCTATCCCGCGAATCTGCAGGATCAGGTGCGCCAATTGATCGCTGACAACCGCCTTGGTGATTACCTGAGCCAACGCTATCCGGGCCGTCACGACGTGCAGAGCGACAAGGCGTTGTACGGTTACGCGCTGGACTTGAAGCAGGAATACCTGCGCAACGCCCCGGCCATCGACAAGGTGCTGTTCGACAACCGCCTCGACCTGACCCACCGCGCCCTCGGCCTGCACACCACGGTCTCGCGGGTGCAGGGCGGCAAGCTCAAGGCCAAGAAAGAGATCCGCATCGCCTCGCTGTTCAAGGACGCCGCGCCTGAGTTTCTGAAGATGATCGTCGTGCACGAACTGGCCCACTTCAAAGAGTCGGATCACAACAAGGCGTTCTATAAATTATGTGAGCACATGCTGCCGGGCTATCACCAGATCGAGTTCGACCTGCGGGTGTACCTGACGTGGCTGGACATGCAATAAGACATCAAACACCGGAGCGCATGCATGGACGTAAGCAAGACCAAGAGCAGTTTCTACCGGCGCTTGTACGTGGCGTACCTGATCGACAGCGGCCTGGCCAGCAGCGTGCCGGCGCTGACCGAGATCACCGGCATGCCCCGGCGTACGGCGCAGGACACCATTGCGGCGCTGGCGGATCTGGATATCGTCTGCGAGTTCGAACAGGAAGAGGGCGCGCGCAATCATGCGGGGCGTTATCGGATTCGGGAGTGGGGGGCGATTGATCGGGGGTGGATCGAGCGCAATTTGCGGCAGATCAAGGCTGTTCTCGAGTATCCCTGACCGATGTAGTCCCTTCGCGGGCAAGCCCGCGAAGGGGAAATCTCAAGACCGACGCATTCCTATGTGCGGAATGTCATCCTCAAGATATTCCTCACCCGCCACCACAAACCCGTACCGCCCGTAATACCCCTGCAAATGCGCCTGGGCCGACAGGTAGATCGGCACTTCAGGCCAGCGCTTCTCGGCCTGTTTCAGCGCCTGTTCCATCATTTCATGGCCCAACCCCTTGCCACGCCCGGCCGGCGCCGTGAGCACGCGGCCGATCACCACGTCGCCGCCCTGGGATTCCGGGTCCAGCAGGCGCAGGTACGCCACCAGTTGATTACCGTCCCAGCCCATCAAATGGCAGGTGTCACCGTCCAGATCCTGTCCGTCCGGATCCAGGTACGCGCAACGCTGTTCGACCACGAACACTTCCGAGCGCAATTTCAAAATGGCGTACAGCTGCTCCAGTCCCAGATCGCTGTGATGTTTGCAGACCCACTCGATTGTCATCTTCCGATTCCTTGAACTACGTCGCCCGATACTAAGCGCAGCGCCGAAATAAGTCTGTATGGCTGAGAAATCTGTGACAAAGGCCAAAATGCCATCATTCCAATATCGCGGTCCGCCGTACTTTGTGTAATCTGCTGGGAAGCGCTGTGCGATGGCTTCAATGAGCTAATGTTAGGGCCTGGGATTCGCCGGTAAGGGGCCTTGGGGTTTTGACTGAAAACACGCCGGGCGGCCCGCCCGCTAAGGATTTTCAAGCATGCCGCGATTGCATCGAGCCTTTGCTTTGATCGGGTTGCTGTTGCTGGGTCAAAGCGCTGCAGCGGAGAAACTGCGTCTGGTATTCGACGTCTGGCCGCCTTTTACCGATGACACGCTGGTCAACGGTGGGCTGGCAACCGACATCGTCAGCACGGCCCTGGCCCGTGCCGGTTATGCCAGCGCCTATGAGCAGGTGCCCTGGGCGCGGGCGTTGATGGGGGTTGGCGAAGGGCGTTACGACGTGCTGGTCAACGCCTGGTACAACGACGAGCGCACGAAGCTGGGGCAGTTTTCTGCCGAGTATCTGCTCAATCGCGTGCGTTTTCTCAAGCGCAAAGACTCGCCCATCGAATACAACAACCTGCAGGAATTGCACACCTATCCGATTGCGGTCGTGCGCGGCTACGCCTATTCGGCGCCGTTCGATGCCGACGCCGCGTTACAGAAAGTCCCTGTGCATAACTTCGCGATGGCCGTGCGCATGCTGGCGGCGGACCGGGTCAAGCTGACCCTGGAAGACGAATACGTCGCCCGCTATTACCTGGCTCGGGAGTCACCGAAAGTACGCAACGCAGTGGAGTTTCTGCCCAAGCCGCTGAGCGAGAACAGCCTGCACATTCTGGTCAGCCTGAAGAACCCGCAGCACGAACAGATCGTGGCCGGGTTCGACAAGGCGATTGCGTCGATGAAGGCCGATGGCAGCTATGACAAGCTGCTCAGGCAACACGGAATGTAGCCTGAAAGATTTTTAGTGCACGAACGGGCCTCTTCGCGGGCAAGCCCGCTCCCACAGGTACAGCGGCAGTTCACATATTTTGTGTACCACACCGACACTGTGGGAGCTGGCTTGCCAGCGATGAGGCCTGTGCGGCCAACTCAGTCTTCGGCTGTGTCTTTGATCAGGTGCGCCGCCAGCGTGCGCAACGGGCCGAGCTGGCGGCAGATCAACGCCAGTTGCGTCTGCACCAGCCGCTGGCCTTCGTCGATTTCGTCCGGCATCTGCTCAAGCTCATTGGCCAGCGCTTCTTCCTCATCACTTTGAATCGCAATCGGCTGTTTGCTCGCCAGACCTTGGGCGATTTCATCGATGCTCGCCGCCAGACTCACCCCGGCACCATCGATCAGATGCTCACGCACCTCGGCCGGCAGTTGGGTTTCCCGGTGCGCGCCGAGGCCTGACAGATAGCTGAGCAAGGTGTGCGACAGCACCAGGAAGCGGAAACCGACGTCGGCTTCCTTCCGGAAATGCCCCGGCTCCATCAGCATGTTCGCCAGCGTCGTGGAGAGTGCCGCGTCGGCGTTGTGCGCGTTGCGCCGGGCCAGTCGATAGGCGAGGTCGTCGCTCTTGCCGGCGGCGTATTGCTGCATGATCTGGCGCAGGTAAATGCTGTTGCAGGTGAGGGTGTTGGCCAGCACCTTGTTCAGGCGCCGACCCTGCCAGTCCGGCAGGAACAGGAACACCGCAAGCCCGGCAATCAGGCTGCCGAGCAAGGTGTCGAACAGTCTTGGCACAAACAGACCATAGCCGTCACCGACCTGGTTGAAGCAGAACAGCACCATGATCGTGATCGCGGCGGTCGCCACGGTGTAGCGGGTGGTGCGGTTGGTAAAGAACACCACGCCGGCGGCGATGGCGAAGCACGATTGCACCAGCGGGCTCGGGAACAGATCGAACAGCGCCCAGGCAATCGTCAGGCCGATCGCCGTGCCGAAAATCCGCTGGCCGAGTTTGCGCCGGGTCGCGCCATAGTTCGGCTGGCAGACAAACAGCGTGGTGAGGATGATCCAGTAACCCTGCGACGGGTGGATCAGGTGCACCATGCCGTAGCCGATGCTCAGTGCCAACGGCAAGCGCAGGGCGTGACGGAACAGCAGCGAGGTCGGCGTCAGCTGCGTGCGCAGACGAATCCACACATCCTTTAAGTTGCGCGGCGAGCGGTCGAGCAGGCTGCTGTCGGTGGCATCCGCCAGCGCATCGGGGTTGCTCGCGTCGCTGAGCAACCGGTCGAGGGTGCCGAGGTTGGCGGCGAGTGCGCGCAACGAACGCAGGAGTCCGCGCCAGGCCGGGTTGCTCTGGATGCGCAGGTGTTCGAGGGAAGCGTGCAGGTCGCTCAGGGCTTCGGCGAAACTCGCGTCGTAAATGAATGGCTGGCGCATCTGGATCGATTCGGCCAGCGCCCGACAGACCTTGCCTTGCTGGCGCAGCAGGCGCTGGCAGCGGAACAGGACATCGCTGTGGAAAAACGCATCGGCCAGGGCGTTGTAGGGATAGTGCGAAGAACTGGCGCGTTCGTGAATGTCTTGCGCCAGGAAGTACAGCTTCAGGTAACGGCTGACTTTCGAGCCGGGCCGACCGTTGCCGACCCGGTGCAGGATGATTTCCTTGGCGCTGTTCAGCGCTGCGACCACCCGACCGTTTTGTTGGGCCAGTTCCAGGCGCCGCGCTTCGACGTCCAGCTGACGGATCGGCTCGAACAGCGAGGCTTTCAGCTTCAGGTAAAAGCCCAGTTCACGGAACAGCCGCGCCAGGCTCTGTTGCACCGGCTGGTTGGAAAACATCGCCTGCCACAGCACCGACAGCAGGCCGTACCACGCGGCGCCGGCCACCAGCAGCATCGGCTCATGCCAGAAATCCGTGACCGCGCCACCGCGCTGATCCACGCCGATCATGGTGTAGACGGAAAGAATCAGGGTCGCCGAAGCAATCGCGCCATAACGCTCGCCGAGCGCACCGAGCATGGTCAGGCCGAAACTGGCCAGTGCCAGCGCAATGACGAAAACGATGGGGTAGGGAAACAGCAATTCCACGGACAGCGCCGCGACGCTGAAACACACCAGCGTCACCGCCAGCGCGTTGAGGCGGCCCTGCCAACTGTCGTCGGTCTCGGCCAGGGCGCTGGCGATGATCCCCAGGAACAGCGGAATCAGCAGCCCCATTTCATCCTGATACCAGCACAGCGCCATGCTGCCGGTCAGGGCGATGAACACCCGCACGCTGTAGCTGAATTTATCCAGCGCCCACAGGCGCCGCAAAGACTGACGAAACGAGGTCGAGGACATGAAGTGCGAAGGCCTTCCGAGGCGATGCCGCTAAATTGAGCCAGTAATGACGCCGACGCAATGGCGCCGATCACATCTGACAGCAAAAAGTGTTCCCTACAGCTTCACCGATAACAAATGTGGGAGCAGTCTCGCCCACAGTTTGATTTGTGTTTATCAGACGTACTGCGCGGCGGCGTAGCCAGAGGCCCACGCCCACTGGAAGTTGAATCCGCCCAAATGCCCGGTGACATCCAGCACTTCACCAACGAAGTACAGGCCCGGGCTTTTCAGCGATTCCATGGTCTTGGACGACACTTCGCGGGTGTCGACCCCACCCAGCGTTACCTCGGCGGTGCGGTAGCCCTCGGTGCCGGCCGGGA
Source organism: Pseudomonas sp. 1 (assembly GCF_056626735.1). Taxonomy (NCBI): domain Bacteria; kingdom Pseudomonadati; phylum Pseudomonadota; class Gammaproteobacteria; order Pseudomonadales; family Pseudomonadaceae; genus Pseudomonas; species Pseudomonas sp. 1. The sequence continues at coordinate 146,479 of NZ_JBWXMQ010000005.1, forward strand.
CGACTTTCCAGCTGCCGAGTTTCTGCGCGATGTCCGCCAGTTCGGCGTGGGTGTACTGCTTCATCGGTTTGGAGACGAACCAGTTGTCCGCCAGCAGGTTGGCCATCTTCTTGGTGAAGATTTCGCCGAGCAGGGTTTTCAGTTCGCTGTTCGGACGCTCGGCGGTCTGCTGTTGCAGCCAGCTTGCGGCGTCGTGATCCGGCAGCAGGTTGATCTCGACTGTGTCGCCCGGCTCCCAGAACGAGGAAATCTGCAGAATCGCCGGGCCGCTGAGGCCGCGGTGGGTGAACAGGATGTTCTCGCGAAAGCTCTGGTCGTTGCAGCTGACCAGACAATCCACCGAGGTGCCGGACAGCTCGGTGCACAACTCCTTGAGCTGATCGGTGATGGTGAACGGCACCAGCCCGGCGCGGGTCGGCAGCAGCTCGTGGCCGAACTGTTTGGCGACCTGGTAACCGAAACCGGTGGCGCCCAGCGTCGGGATCGACAGCCCGCCAGTGGCGATCACCAGCGACTGGCACTGGATCTGGCCGAGTGTGGTGTCGAGCAGGTAACCGCCTTCAACCTTTTCGATGGTCTGGATCGAGGTGTCGAGGTGCAGGTTGACGCCGACCTGATCGCATTCGTCCAGGAGCATGCCGAGGATGTCGCTGGATTTGTTATCACAGAACAGCTGACCGAGTTTCTTCTCGTGATACGGCACGCCGTGCTTGGCGACCATGCCGATGAAATCCCACTGGGTGTAGCGGGCCAGCGCGGATTTGCAGAAGTGCGAATTCTGCGAGAGGAAATTGCTCGGTTCGGTGTACATGTTGGTGAAGTTGCAGCGCCCACCGCCGGACATCAGGATTTTCTTGCCGGCCTTGTTCGCGTGGTCGAGCAGCAACACCTGACGCCCGCGCCCGGCGGCGGTCAGTGCACACATCAACCCTGCGGCGCCAGCGCCAATGATCACGACTTCGGTAGAGCGCAAAACGGTGTCCTCACACAATGACCACGCAGATCGTTCCCACGCTCTGCGTGGGAAAGCATCCTGTGACGCTCCGCGTCACGATTTAAAAGCGGACGCAGAGCGTCCATGGCGGCATTCCCACGCGGAGCGTGGGAACGATCATTTAAGCGTTCTTACAAAACCCGAACGCGCAGCGAACGGCCCTTGATCTTGCCGTTGTTCAAACGCTGCAGCGCCTGCATGACCACGGTGCGTTCAACCGCCACGTAAGACTGGAAATCGAAGATCGCGATCTTGCCGACCTGAGCGCCCGGAATGCCGGCTTCGCCGGTCAGTGCGCCGAGAATGTCGCCCGGACGCACTTTGTCCTTGCGCCCGCCAGCGATGCACAGCGTGCTCATCGGCGGTTGCAGCGGGGCACCGCCCTGGGACTTGAGGTTGTCCAACTGATCCCAGTTCAGCGGGGTTTTCTGCAATTGTTCGATGGCTTGCGCGCGGTGCGCTTCGGACGGCGCCACCAGGCTGACCGCGATGCCTTTCTCGCCGGCACGACCGGTACGGCCGACGCGGTGAATGTGGATTTCCGAATCGCGGGCCAGCTCGACGTTGATCACCATGTCCAGCGAATCGATGTCCAGGCCGCGGGCGGCGACGTCGGTAGCCACCAGCACCGAGGTGCTGCGATTGGCGAACATCGCCAGCACCTGATCGCGGTCACGCTGTTCCAGATCACCGTGCAGGCCGACGGCGGAAATGCCTTTGGAGGTCAGATGATCGACGGTTTCCTGCACTTGCTGCTTGGTGAAGCAGAAGGCCACGGTGGAGGCCGGACGGAAGTGGTGCAGAACCTTGGTCACCGCACTCATGCGTTCTTCCGGGGAAATCTCGTAGAAGCGCTGTTCGATCTGGGTGTCGTCGTGGAACGCTTCGGCCTTGACCGTTTGCGGATCGCGCATGAACTTCGACGCCAGTTGCTTGATGCCCACCGGATAGGTGGCCGAGAACAACAGGGTCTGACGGCGGGCCGGGGTCTGCTCGATGATGTCTTCGATGGCGTCGTAGAAACCCATGTCGAGCATTCGGTCGGCTTCGTCGAGGATCAGCGTGTTCAGGCCGTCGAGGACCAGCGAACCCTTGCGCAGGTGCTGCTGGATGCGGCCCGGCGTGCCGACGATGATGTGCGCGCCGTGCTCCAGCGAGCCGATCTGCGGGCCGAAGGACACGCCGCCGCACAGGGTCAGGACCTTGATGTTGTCTTCGGCACGGGCCAGACGACGGATTTCCTTGGCGACCTGGTCGGCCAGTTCGCGGGTCGGGCAAATCACCAGCGCCTGGCAACCGAAGTAGCGCGGATTGATCGGGTTCAGCAGGCCGATACCGAACGCGGCGGTCTTGCCGCTGCCGGTCTTGGCCTGGGCGATCAGGTCCATCCCCTTGAGGATCACCGGCAAGCTCTGCGCCTGGATCGGCGTCATCTGGGCATAACCGAGGGAGTCGAGGTTAGCCAGCATGGCGGCGGACAGCGGCAAAGTATTAAAAGCGGTGGCGATGGTGGTCACGGGACTGGCCTGCAAAACAAAATGTCGCGCAGTGTAGCAGCCTCTGGCCACTTTCCTCGAAAGTTCTGGACGAACGCAAAGCCTGTGACGAGGGCCGGTTCCCTCGCCACGCGGACCCCGGTCAATGCTCGATATGTTCCTCACGGCGTTTGGTACGCCGTCCGTCCTCTTTCGATAGCTGCGAGAAAATCGTCGCGGCCAGCATCGCCATGATCCCCACGGTCACGAACGTTAGCTGAAATGCGCCCAACACGGTCTCAACGCCGTCATTGCCGACTTGTGCCGTAAAGCCGCCGAGCAACGCACCGGCGCAGGCCACGCCCAGGCTCAGCGACAACTGCGCCACCACCGACAGCAAACTGTTGCCGCTGCTGGCGCTGGCGTCGTCGAGATCGATCAGGGTCACGGTGTTCATGGCGGTGAATTGCAGCGAGTTGATCGCCCCCAGAATCGCCAGCAGGCATAGCAGCAGCCAGTACGGCGTCTGCTCGCTGACCAGACCCATGCTCGCCAGCATGATTCCCAGCAGCAGGGTGTTGCCGGTCAGCACGATGCGATAGCCCAGACGTTCGATCAGCGGTCGCGCGCCCCACTTGGCGACCATCGCGGCTGCGGCCAAAGGCAACATGCTCATCCCGGCCTGGGACGGTGAATAACCCAGCGCCACTTGCAGCAGCAACGGCACCAGAAACGGCAGGGCGCCGCTGCCAAGGCGAGCGAACAGGTTGCCGAGAATGCCGACGGCGAAGGTGCGGGTCTTGAACAGCGACGGCGCGAACAAAGGGTTTTCAATGTGCCCGGCGCGTAACCAGTACGCCGCCAGACACGCCATGCCGCCGAACAGCAGCAACATCACCCGCAAGTGCGGCAGGTGCAGTTCGCCGAGGCCTTCCATGGCGATGGTGATCAGCACCATCGCCGCACCGAACAGCAGAAATCCCAGACTGTCGAAGCGCGTGCGCTCGGTGCCGCGCAGGTCGGGGATGAATTTCCACACCGCATAGCAACCGATGACGCCGACGGGCAGGTTGATCAGGAAGATCCAGTGCCACGTCAGGTATTCCACCATCCAGCCGCCCATGGTCGGGCCGATCAGCGGACCGAGCAGGCCGGGAATGGTGATGAAGCCCATGATCCGCACCAGTTCCGAACGCGGGTAGGCGCGCAGCACCACCAAGCGTCCGACCGGCAGCATCAGCGCGCCGCCGAGCCCCTGGATCACGCGTGCGCCGATCAGCATGCTCAGGCTGCTCGACAAGGCGCAGAGCAGCGAGCCGAGGCTGAACAGCAGGATCGCGCCGAAGAAGATTTTCTTGGTGCCGAAGCGGTCGGCGATCCAGCCCGAGGCCGGAATCAGCAGGGCCACGGTGAGCATGTAGGCGATGATCACGCCCTGCATGCGCAACGGGTCTTCGGCCAGGTCCCTAGCCATGGCCGGCAGGGCGGTGTTGAGGATGGTGCCGTCGAGGGACTGCATGAAGAAAGCGATGGCGACGACCCACGGCAACCAGCGGGCGGTGATGGCGTCGAGTGGCGGGCGGTTGGGCATGGAACCTCTTGTTGTCTGGAAGATGATCGTTCCCACGCTCTGCGTGGGAACGCCGCCATGGACGCTCTGCGTCCGCTTTTGGCTGGGACGCGGAGCGTCCCGGGCTGCATTCCCACGCAGAGCGTGGGAACGATCAGGTCGGAAGGTTAGAGAGTCAGGGTCAATCGGCTCACCAGCGCCCCCGGCAACAGTGCCGATGAGGTATTGCGCTGGCTGTAAGTGCTCGCCGACAGCAGCAATTCCCGTTCGGCGGTCAATGCTTCCAGCTGCGAACCCAGCAGGCTGTAGGCGCTGTCGTCGAACCGCATGGTGCTGACCGGCGCCTGAATCTCTCCGTTCTCGACCCAGAACGTGGCAAACCGGGTCATGCCGGTCAGTCGCGCCGCCGGTTGATCGGAGAAGTTCAGGTACCACAGGTTGCTGATGTACAAACCGGTGCCCAACTGCTTGAGGATCTCGGCCTGCGGCAGATCACCGGCACCCATGTTCAGCGCGCTCGGCGATTCGCCACCACCGGCGCCGTTGGCCGAAAGCCCGTATTCGGCAGCACTGCGCGAACCGACCAATTGATCACCTGCCTTGCCTTCGATGATCAACCGCAGATCGCTGCGCGGGTAACCTTCGCCGGAGAACGCCGGGCTCAGCGAGTCGCTGACTTTTTCGTCCAGGGACACCAGCGGACTGAACGCTTGATCGCCGGCATACAGCTTCTGCAACGGGCTGCTCTTGCTGGCAATCGACTGCGCCGAAAAACCGCCCCAGCACAGCATGCCCATGATTTCTTCCAGGGCCGCCGGCGCCAGATAGGCGCGGTATTGACCGGGCGGCAGGGTGCGCAGCGGTCGCCCCAGAAACTCGAGTTGCTCGCGGGCCTGCTGGATGCGTTTGGCGAAGTCTTCGCTGTTCCAGTCATGCCCGGCGTAGCTGGCCTTCACCGCTTCGCCGTTTTCGTGGAACAGGCTGAAGTCGAAGTTGAAGCTGTTGGCCTGATGCCAGCCGAATGCGCCGGAAGAACTGGCGAAACCGCGGCTGATCGGGCCGGCAGCGTAGAAGCCGACCAGATCCAGACCTTCGGCCGCCTGGGCAATTTCAGCCACCACCTGCTCGGTGTCCGGCAGTGGATGTTCCTGCACGTTCTTGCTCTGCCAGCTGTTGTGGTTGAGCAACAGGTACGGATCCTGCGGTAGCAACGGCAGGGTTTCGCGCAGTTGCTGCAAGCCTTCGGCGAGGCGTTGCAGATCGGTGGCCTGCTCACCGGACAACGTGATGTGCAGGTCGGCATGACGACCGTCGTCGATCAGTTTCAGGCCGATACCGGCTTGCTGGACTTGCCCGGCCTGACGCACCTTGGCGTGGTTGAAGCGCACGAAGGCCGAGGATTCGGCGTCATAACTCAGGGTGAACTGTTCCGGCTCGCGCACGGCATCGCGCAGCCAGTCGACCAGCACCTTGAACGCCTCGGACGGGTTCTTGGAAATACTCATCAGGCGTCTCCCCCAAACACATCAACATTGCTGAACACGCAGGCCGGTGACGCATGGCCGACGCGGATCACCTGGTTCGGTTCGCCCTTGCCGCAGTTCGGAGTACCCAGCACCTGGGTGGTGCCGGCGTTGCCGACGGCGCGCAGGCTCTTCCAGAAGTGCGCGGAAATGCCCCGGTAGTTCGGATTCTTCACGACGCCCTTGAGTTCGCCGTTTTCGATCAACTGGCCCCATTCGCAGCCGAACTGAAATTTGTTGCGTGCATCGTCGATCGACCAGGAACGGTTGGTGCTCATCAGGATGCCGTTTTCGATACCGCCGATCAGTTGCTCCAGCGGCTGGTCGCCCGGCTCGATGTTGAGGTTGGCCATGCGGTCGATCGGCGGTCGGTTCCAGCCGCAGGCGCGGCTGTTGGCGACGCCGTCCAGACCCGCGCGGAACTGCGACAAGGCACCGCCCAACGGCCGGACCAGCAGGCCTTCGCGAATCAGGAATTGCTTGCTGGCCCTGGAGCCGTCGTCATCGTGACCGTAACTCGCCAGTTCTTCGGGAATGCCCGGATCGAACGTCACGTTGAGCAGTTTCGAGCCGTATTGCAGGCTGCCGAAATCCGAGGCTTTGACGAAACTGGTGCCGGCGTAATTGCGCTCGTCGCCGAGGATCCGGTCGAGCTCCAGCGGGTGGCCGATGGATTCGTGGATCTGCAACATCATCTGGTCGGGCATCAGCAGCAGGTCGCGAGGGCCTTGCGGGGTGTTCGGCGCGAGCAGCAGTTGCAGTGCCTGATCGGCGACTTGCGGGCCGGCGCCAATCAGGCCGCAACGGCTGATCACGTCAGCGCCGCCCTGCTGGCCGAAGTTCTCGCGGCCGAGGCTGCGGGTCTGGCTGTCGCTGCCGTCGTAGGCGGTGACGTCCAGGCCCGGGTAGACGAAACGCTGGGCCTGACGCAATTCGGCGCCGGCGCTGCTCAGGTAGATCTGTTCGACGTGGGTGATGCCGATGCTCACTTGCCAATTCACCAGGCGCTCATCCTTTGGCACCGAGGCGGATTCCGCGCCGAGCAGCTCGAAGCATTCGCTCAGGGACGGAAAGGGTTGTTCGAGATTGGGTGAAAAGTAGTCGGCGCGGTCGCTGGACACCGGCTGCTGGCTCAGGTCGAGCAGGGCGTGCGGCTTGATCCGTCGGGCCTGTTGTTCGGCGCGCTCGAGGGCGGCTTGCAGGCCTTGTTGCGACAGGTCATTGGTCGCGGCATAGGCTTCGACGCCGTTGACCCGGACGGTGAGCATCGCGCCTTCATCACGGCTCAGGCTCGGCGGTTCGGCGACGTTCTTGCGCACCGACAGGTACTGGCCGGACTCGCGGACATACCTCAAGGAAAAGAACTCGGCGCCCGTGCGCAAGGCAGCGAAGCGCTGCTTGAGCTGGGGGTGGAAATCGAACATCAGGGAACCTCCTTGTCATGGGAGCAGCGGCGCAGCGGATGCGGCGGGGAGGGGGGTGAAACGATTGGGCGAGGACTAGAGTAGGCCTGCGAGGGGGTAGGATCAAGTGAAGAGGGGGTGTAGGAAACAGCTGATCGCTCCCACGCAAAACGTGGAAGCGATCAGGGCGGGGGAGTGTTACGGCTTACTGAGCAACAGTACTCACTTCACGCATCGGCTTGCCTTTCACCGGCGCATCGCCAGCGACGTAGTACGGCGCCTTGCTGCGCGGCAGTGGCTGACGACCACGGATCTTGTCGGCGATTTTCTCGGCCATCATGATCGTCGGCGCATTCAGGTTGCCGGTGGTGATGATCGGCATGATCGAAGCATCGACCACACGCAGACCCTGCATGCCATGCACGCGGCCCTGGCCGTCCACTACGGCCATCTCGTCGGTGCCCATCTTGCACGAGCAGGAAGGGTGGAACGCGGTTTCGGCGTGCTCGCGGATGAACTTGTCCAGCTGCTCATCGGTTTGCACTTCGATGCCCGGGCTGATTTCGCGGCCACGGAAGGCGTCCAGTGCAGGCTGTTGCATGATTTCACGGGTCAGGCGGATGCCGTCACGGAATTCCTGCCAGTCCTGCTCGGTGGCCATGTAGTTGAACAGGATGCTCGGGTGCTGGCGCGGATCCTTGGATTTGACCTGGACGCGACCGCGGCTCGGCGAACGCATGGAACCCATGTGCGCCTGGAAACCGTGCTCTTTCACACCGTTGCTGCCGTTGTAGTTAATCGCCACCGGCAGGAAGTGGTACTGGATGTTCGGCCACTCGAATTCCGGACGGGTGCGGATGAAACCGCCGGCTTCGAACTGGTTGCTGGCGCCGATGCCGGTGCCGTTGAACAGCCACTCGGCACCGATGGCCGGCTGGTTGTACCAGAGCAGCGACGGGTACAGCGAAACCGGTTGGGTGCAGGCGTATTGCAGGTACAGCTCGAGGTGATCCTGCAGGTTTTCGCCGACGCCCGGCAGATCGTGAACGACCGGGATGTCGAGGCTTTCCAGCAGTTTCGCCGGGCCGACACCGGAGCGTTGAAGCAGTTGCGGCGAAGCGATCGCGCCGGAGCAGACGATGACTTCTTTGCGGGCGCGGGCTTCAACGCGCTCTTCGGCAGCGCCGACCAGGTAACGCACGCCAACGGCACGTTTGCCTTCGAACAGAACCTTGTCAGTCAGGGCGTGAGTGACGATGGTCAGGGTCGAACGCTTTTTGGCCACGTCCAGGTAACCCCGGGCGGTGGAAGCACGACGGCCGTTCGGCGTCACGGTGCGGTCCATCGGGCCGAAACCTTCCTGCTGGTAGCCGTTCAAGTCTTCGGTGCGCGGGTAACCGGCCTGTACGCCAGCTTCAACCATCGCGTGGAACAGCGGGTTGTTGCCCGCCTTCGGCGTGGTCACGCTGACCGGACCGTCGCCACCGTGGTAGTCGTTCGGGCCGATGTCGCGGGTTTCCGCTTTACGGAAGTACGGCAGGCAATCGAGGTAGGTCCAGTCTTCCAGGCCTGGCAGTTTCGCCCAGCCGTCGTAGTCCATCGCGTTGCCGCGAATGTAGCACATGCCGTTGATCAGCGAGGAACCGCCGAGGCCCTTGCCGCGACCGCATTCCATCCGGCGACCGTCCATGTGTGGCTCTGGATCGGTTTCGTATGCCCAGTTGTAGCGACGACCTTGCAGCGGGAAGGCCAGAGCGGCCGGCATTTGCGTGCGGAAGTCGAAACGGTAGTCCGGGCCGCCGGCTTCGAGCAGCAGGACGGTGACGCCTTCGTCTTCAGTCAGGCGGGTCGCCAGGGTGTTACCGGCAGAGCCGGCACCGACGATGATGTAATCGAATTCTTGGGACATTGCATGCACCCTCTTTGAAAGTTGGTCAGGTCAGGCCTGGCGAGTGCTTTGCACTCGATTCGCGGGCAAGCCCGCTCCCTCAGGGATCGGGGCTGCCACAGATTGGGTGGGCGGCACCCGACCTGTGGGAGCTGGCTTGCCAGCGAAGGCGGCCTCGCGAGCAATACAGAACTCGGGTCTTAGAACACCGAGACGTAATCGCCCAGTTCGACCTGTACCGATTTGATGCGAGTGAAGTTGTTCAGCGAGCTGATGCCGTTCTCACGGCCGACGCCCGACTGCTTGTAACCGCCAACCGGCATTTTTGCGTCGGACTCGCCCCAGGCGTTGATCCAGCAGATACCGGCTTCCAGTTGATGAATCACGCGGTGGGCGCGGTTCAGGTCGCGGGTGACGATACCGGCGGCCAGGCCGAAGTCGGTGTCGTTGGCGCGACGGATGACTTCTTCTTCGGTTTCGTAGGTCAGGATCGACATCACCGGGCCGAAGATTTCCTCACGGACGATGGTCATGTCGTCGGTGCAGTCGGTGAACACGGTCGGAGCCACGAACGCGCCCTTGGCGAATTCGCCGTCGGTCATGCGCTCGCCGCCGCACAGAACGCGGGCGCCTTCTTCTTTACCCTTGGCGATGTAGCCCAGCACGTTTTCCATGTGCGCGAAGCTGACCAGCGGGCCGAAGTTGGTGTTTTCATCTTCCGGGTTGCCAACGCGGATACGGGCGACGCGCTCGACGATCTTGGCTTCGAAAGCGGCTTTCAGGTGGCTCGGCACAAACACGCGAGTGCCGTTGGTGCAGACCTGACCGGAGCTGTAGAAGTTGGCCATCATGGCGGTGTCGGCGGCGCGATCCAGGTCGGCGTCGTCGCAGATGATCAGCGGGGACTTGCCGCCCAGTTCCATGGTCACGTCTTTGAGCGACGAAGCCGAAGCGCTGGCCATGACCTTTTTGCCGGTGTCGGTGCCGCCGGTGAAGGAGACTTTCTCGATGCGCGGGTGCTCGGTCAGCCAGGTGCCGACTTCACGGCCGCTGCCGGTCAGCACGTTGAACACGCCGTTCGGAACGCCGGCTTCGGTGTAGATCTCGGCCAGTTTCAGGGTGGTCAGCGAGGTGACTTCGCTTGGCTTGAAGATCATCGCGTTACCGGCCGCCAGGGCTGGAGCGGATTTCCACAGGGCGATCTGGATCGGGTAGTTCCACGCGCCGATACCGGCGACAACGCCCAGCGGTTCGCGACGGGTGTAGACAAACGAGGTGTCACGCAGCGGGATCTGCTCGCCTTCGATGGCAGGCACCAGGCCTGCGTAGTATTCCAGCACGTCGGCGCCGGTGACGATGTCGACGTACTTGGTTTCGGAGAAGGCTTTACCGGTGTCCAGGGTTTCCAGGGCAGCCAGTTCATCGTTGCGCTCGCGCAGGATGTCGACGGCGCGACGCAGGATGCGCGAACGCTCCATGGCGGTCATCGCGGCCCAGATTTTCTGGCCCTTTTCGGCGCTGACCACAGCACGCTCGACGTCTTCCTTGGTCGCACGTTGCACGTGTGCGAGGACTTCACCGTTAGCCGGGTTGATGGCTTCGAAGGTGGCATCGCTGCCGGCGTCGGAGTACGCGCCATCGATGTAGAGTTTTTGCAGTTCGAAACGGGCCATAGTGTCCTCGCAAGTGCATTAGTGGTTGGCGTTGGTCACCGGGTGAGCCATGTAGCTGTGGCATCGCTGGTCGGTGACAGTTCAGGGGGCCGAGCGTTTTCTCTGTGCTCTAGCTCACCTGCTTGGCCAATTGGAAATCCATGTATTCGTAAGCGATCTGTTGCGCCTGCGCAGTGTCGAAAGCGTCTCCCGACAGCGCGCCGCGCAACCACAAGCCGTCGATCAGAGCTGCCAGTCCACGGGCGGCGGTGCGCGCATCTTCGAGCGGCAACACACGGCGGAACTCGCAGCACAGGTTGGAATACAGACGGTGATCGTTGATCCGCTGCAACCTGTGCAAAGACGGCTGGTGCATGCTGGTGGCCCAGAAGGCCAGCCAGGTTTTCATTGCCGGGCCATTGACCTGGCTGGCGTCGAAGTTGCCTTCGATGATCACCTGCAGATGCGCCCGTGGGCTGCTGTCTGCCAGCGCCTGACGGCGCGCGGTGACGTTCTCGCTGAGGACGCTCATCAGATACCGCATCGTGGCGGCGATCAGGCCATTCTTGTCCTGAAAGTAGTGACTGATGATGCCATTCGAGACACCGGCCAAACGGGCGATCAGCGCAATGCTGGCGTCCCCCATTCCGACCTGATCGACCGCCTGCAAAGTGGCTTCGATCAGTTGTTGGCGGCGGATGGGTTGCATACCGACCTTGGGCATCTTGCACATCTCCTTAGGCCTTCCGACGGGCGATGAACGCCTGGCGGATTGAGGGCCAGTCTATTTTGTTTTGATTGAACGTTCAATCAACAAAGAATAAGATCTGCGACAAATCGTCGCTGCCTACAGATTTTTCCTACGTGTAAGTGGCGATAAACCGACATCCGAAAATGCTCGAAACCTGCGCGGGGCAAGGCGCGGTTCGACGTTCGATGGACGTGTTGAATGGGCAAGACGCTCAAGGCCAGGTTTCGGATGAACGTCCATGCCTCGGCCACGACGGCGATTCGCGGTGCCATCTCTGCAGGTTCGGGCTTTTTTCGGGGTGTCTTTATATCACCCGCCGGTCGGCTGCCAACTAACCGATTGGTCGGGTTCCGTGTTGCCTTGTGTTCTTCTCTCGCACTGCCTGGAGCATTTGTGCCATGAGTTCTGCCTCGCTTATAAAGACCCCGCCCGAGAAGGTGACGGTCAACGGTTGGGTGTTCTACACCTCTACCGCGCTGATTCTGTTGTTGACCGCCATTCTGATCATCGCCCCGCAAGAGGCCGGCAGAATGCTGGGAGTGGCTCAGGCCTGGTTGTCCCGCAGCTTCGGCTGGTACTACATGGTGGTGATCGCCGCTTATCTCGTTTTCGTGGTCGGCCTGGCGTTTTCCTCCTACGGCAAACTCAAACTGGGTGGCAAGGACGATACCCCTGACTTCAGTTACGGCGCCTGGGCGGGGATGCTGTTCTCGTCGGGTATCGGTATTTCGCTGTTGTACTTCGGCGCTTCCGAGCCGCTGGATCACTACTTCAACCCGCCGGAAGGTGCATCGGCCACCAACCTGGCGGCGCGTCAGGCTGTTCAGCTGACTTTCCTGCACTGGGGCCTGCACGGCTGGGCGATCTACGCGCTGGTCGGTCTGGCCGTGGCTTATTTCGCTTACCGTCATAACCAGCCGCTGGCCCTGCGTTCGGCGCTGTACCCGCTGGTGGGCGAGCGTTGGGTCAAGGGCGCTGCCGGTCATGCGGTAGACGGCTTCGGCATGTTCGTGACCCTGCTGGGTCTGGTGACCAACCTGGGGATCGGCTCGCTGCAAGTGTCTTCGGGTCTGGAAAACCTGTTCGGCATGGAACACAGCAACACCAACCTGCTGATCGTGATCATCGTGATGAGCACCGTGGCGACCATCGCTGCCGTGTCCGGTGTGGAAAACGGCATCCGTCGTCTGTCCAACCTCAACATCATCCTGTTCAGCGGCCTGCTGATTTTCGTCCTGCTGTTCGGCCCGACCCTGCACCTGCTCAACGGCTTCGTGCAGAACATCGGCGACTACCTCAATGGCGTAGTCATGAAGACGTTCGACCTGTACGTCTATGAAGGCGATAGCGAGAAGTCCGACCGCTGGCTGGGCCTGTGGACTCTGTTCTACTGGGCCTGGTGGATTTCCTGGGCCCCATTCGTCGGCATGTTCATCGCGCGTATTTCCCGTGGTCGCACCGTGCGTGAACTGGTGGCCGGCGTGTTGTTGATTCCGCTGGGTTTCACCCTGGCGTGGCTGTCGATCTTCGGTAACTCGGCGCTGGATCTGGTGATGAACCAGGGCGCGGTGGAACTTGGCAAGACGGCGCTGGAACAGCCGTCGATGGCGATCTATCAACTGCTTGAACACTACCCGGCGTCGAAAGTCGTCATCGGTGTGTCGATTTTCGTTGGTTTCGTGCTGTTCCTGACTCCGGCCGACTCCGGCGCGGTGATGATGGCGAACCTGTCCTGCAAGGGCGGCAACGTCGACGAAGACGCCCCTCACTGGCTGCGGATCTTCTGGTCGGTCGTGATCACCCTGGTGACCATCGGCCTGCTGTTCGCCGGTAACTTCGAAGCCATGCAGACCATGGTGGTGCTGGCCGGTCTGCCGTTCTCGGTGGTGCTGGTGTGCTTCATGTTCGGCCTGCACAAGGCGATGCGTCAGGACATGCAGATCGAACAGGAGCAGGCGCAACTGGCTGAACGCGGTCGTCGTGGTTTCAGCGAGCGTCTGACTCAACTGGATCTGCAACCGAGTCAGTCGGTGGTGCAGCGCTTCATGGACAAACACGTCAGCCCGGCACTGGAAGATGCCGCTGCGCAAATGCGTGCACAGGGTCTGGAAGTGCAGACGCTGCTGGGCAAATCCAAGCGCTGCATGGGCGTACGGGTCGAGATGGAAGAGGGCAACCCTTTTGTCTACGAAGTGAGCCTGGACGGCTATCTGGCCACCCCGAGCGAGTCGGCTCAGTCCGATGAAGCGCGCCAGCGTTTCTACCGCGCCGAGGTGTACCTGCACAACGGCAGCCAGGACTACGACCTGATGGGCTTCACACAGGATCAGATCACGCGCGATGTGCTCGATCAGTTTGAAAGCCATCGGCAACTCCTTGGCCGGGTCTATAGCTGAGTTGTGATCCAGGATCGTTCCCACGCTCCGCGTGGGAATGCAGCCCAGGACGCTTTGCGTCCTATCGATGCCAAGCTTGAAATCGGCAGCGCGGCTGGAACGCGGAGCGTCCCTTGAGGCATTCCCACGCGGAGCGTGGGAACGATCATCACGCAAACAAAAACGCCGCGATCCTCTCGCGGCGTTTTTGTGTCTGTTCTCTTTACCCCAGGTTCTTGCCGAGCAGCGCGTGATACAGCTCGCTGTCGCCCAGAATTCCCACCACATGATTGTTATCGTGCAGCACCAGTTTGTTGCCGGTCTGGTAACGGATCTGCAACGCGTCGCGCATGCCGATGTTCGAGTCCACCAGTGTCGGTTTGCGTTCCAGTCCTTCCACGGCTTGCCCCGGTGCCCAGTTCTGCAGGTTCAGCACTGAACCGTTCTGCCGCGCACCCTTGATGGTGTTGCCTTCGGCCAGGTCCAGCCACGAGTCGCCACCCGGATCCAGACACACCGAACCGTTGATGCGTTTGCAGTTGTCCAGGGTGCGCATCAGGCTGCGACCACACAGCACGTTCAGCGGGTTGGTGTGGGCGACGAAGGTCCGCACGTAATCGTCCGCAGGATTGAGCACGATCTCTTCCGGCACGCTGTACTGGATGATCCGGCCGTCTTTCATGATCGCGATTCGGCTGCCGAGTTTCAGCGCCTCGTCGAGGTCGTGGCTCACGAATACGATGGTCTTGCTCAGCTTGCGTTGCAGCTCCAGCAGCTCATCCTGCAAACCCTGACGGATCAGCGGGTCGAGGGCGGAGAACGGTTCGTCCATCAGCAGAATGTCGGCGTCCATCGCCAGCGCACGGGCCAGGCCGACACGCTGCTGCATGCCGCCGGACAGCTCGTCGGGTTTCTTGTTGCGCCATTGGGTCAGGCCCACCAGTTCGAGTTTTTCATCGACCAGTTTGCGTCGTTCCTTCTCCGGACGGCCCTGCATTTCCAGACCGAAACTGATGTTCTCGCGCACCGTCAGCCAGGGCATCAGGGCGAACTTCTGGAACACCATCGCGATGCGTTTGGTGCGCATCATTTTCAGCTCGGCCGCGGAGCAGGAGGCGATATCGATCTGCTTGCCTTCGTGTTCGACGAACAGCTTGCCGCGGCTTACGGTGTTGAGGCCGTTGATGCAGCGCAGCAGGCTCGACTTGCCGGAGCCGGACAGGCCCATCAGTACGCAGATCTCGCCTTTGTTGATGTCCAGGCTGGCCTTTTCGACACCGACGATCTGCCCGGTCTTTTTAAGGATTTCGCTACGGGTCAAGCCTTGATCGAGAAGTTTCAGTGCTTCGCGCGGATCTCTGGTGAAGATCACGTCAACGTTATCGAAGCGAATTATGCTCATGCGTCACCCCCTACTTTGGCGTCGGGTTGTTTGCAGATACGGTCGAGCATGATCGCCAGCAGTACGATCGCCAGGCCCGCTTCGAAGCCCAGGGCGATATCAGCAGTGTTCAGTGCGTTGACCACCGGTTTGCCGAGTCCGTCGGCGCCCACCAGTGCCGCGATCACCACCATCGACAGCGACAGCATGATGCACTGGGTGATGCCGGCCGCGATGCTCGGCATGGCGTGAGGCAGTTCGATCCGTGAAAGCAGTTGGCGACGCGAGCAGCCGAAGGCCTTGCCGGCGTCCATCAGTTCTTGCGGGACATCGCGGATGCCCAGATAGGTCAGGCGGATCGGCGCGGCGATGGCGAACACCACCGTCGAGATCAGGCCTGGCACCACACCCAGCCCGAACAGGGTCAGGGTAGGAATGAGGTAAACGAAGGTCGGTACGGTCTGCATCAGATCGAGTACCGGCCTCATCAAAGTGTAGAACATCGGTTTGTGCGCGGCGACGATGCCCAGCGGCACGCCGATGACCACGCAGACCAGGGTCGCGAACATGACCTGGGCGAGGGTTTCCATGGTTTCCTGCCAGTACCCCAGGTTGAGGATCAGCAGGAAGGAGGCGACCACGAACGCGGTCAGGCCCCATTTGCGTTGAATGAAGTGGGCCAGCAGGGCGATGAGGCCAATCAGCACCAGCGGGTTGAACCAGGTCAGCGCAAACGTCACGCCGTGGATCATCGTTTCCAGGGTCACGGCGATTGCGTCGAAGGTGTTGGCGCCGTGTTGCGTCAACCATTCAACGAAGCCCGCGATGTACTGGCCTAAAGGGATTTTCTGATCAATCAGCATGGTAGTGAACGTCCGCATGCAAGGAAATAAACAGCCCGGACGGCGTACGCCGCCCGGCATAAGCGATGCTCCTTAATTCAAGGCTGGGCAATCTTGGCTTTCACGGCCTCCAGGCCTGGTTTGCCGTCAATGGTGG
This sequence comes from Pseudomonas sp. 1, assembly GCF_056626735.1. NCBI lineage: Bacteria > Pseudomonadati > Pseudomonadota > Gammaproteobacteria > Pseudomonadales > Pseudomonadaceae > Pseudomonas > Pseudomonas sp. 1. The sequence goes on from NZ_JBWXMQ010000005.1 coordinate 162,490, forward strand.
TCACGCCAGCGAGCCAGGTATCGAGCACCTGTGGATTCTTTTTCAGCCAGGCCTTGGCGGCCGCGTCAGGCTTCATCTTGTCGTCCAGGATGTTGCCCATCAGTTCGCTTTCCATGTCGACGGTGAACTCCAGGTTTTTCAGCAGTTGGCCAACGTTGCTGCATTCCTCGACGTAGCCCTTGCGGGTGTTGGTCGCGACGGTCGCCGCGCCGAAGTCCGGGCCGAAGAAATCATCGCCGCCAGTCAGGTATTGAATCTTGAAGCGCTTGTTCATCGGGTGCGGTGCCCAGCCGAGGAACACCACGGCAGTGTCGCGTTTCTGCGCACGGTCGACCTGCGACAGCATGCCCGCTTCGCTGGATTCGACGACCTTGAAACCGGCGGTCTTCAGGCCGAAGGCGTCCTTGTCGATCATGCTCTGGATCAGGCGGTTGCCGTCGTTGCCCGGCTCGATCCCGTAGATCTTGCCGTCGAGTTCTTTCTTGAATTTGGCGATGTCGGCGAAGTCGTGCAGACCCTTGTCATACAAGGCTTGCGGAACGGCGAGGGTGTACTTGGCGCCCTTGAGGTTGGTGCGCACGGTTTCTACGGTGCCGGCGTCGCGGTAGGCCTTGATGTCGTTTTCCATGGTCGGCATCCAGTTGCCGAGGAACACGTCCATGTTCTTGCCGTCGGCCAGAGACTTGTAGGTTACGGGTACGGAAATCATGGTGGTCTTGGTCTTGTAGCCGAGGGCGTTGAGCACGACGGAGGTGGTGGCGGTGGTTGCGGTGATGTCGGTCCAGCCGACATCGGAGAAGTTCACGGTACTGCACTGCGCCGGTTCTGCGGCTTGAGCCAGCAATGGCAGACTCAGCATGGCGGCCAACAACAACGACGGGGAACCTTTCATGAATGGGGACTCCTTGGTGTTTTTTTTGGCAGTGTTCCGATTGGACCACCGCACTTATGGGTTGCGGTTGGATGGCGTTCTGGAGACAGCTCTACCGCAGCGCCTTGCAATCGAGTCGATACGATCATGTACCAGTGAAAATCTGACGCCTACAGGGTGCGTCGTATCCAGTACAGGGATGGTCGCATCCAGTGTCAGTGACGTCGTTTACAGCTTTTTTCTGCCCTGTCTGGCCATCTGAACCGCATAAAAACGGCGAAAACACGGGCTGAAACCGGCACGGCGTTAGTGGGCATGAGTACGTCGGTGTCAGACGCCGAGCGACCCGGGAAAAGCCCGATGATGCGGGCATTCCGGCGGATCGCAGCTTGAGCGTAGCAGCTCCGCCAGCGGGCGTTTCATGCCCCGGACCGGCACTCTCAGGAGCTCTGCAGCAATGGCTATCAGCGTTTTCGACCTGTTCAAAATCGGCATCGGCCCTTCCAGTTCCCACACCGTCGGGCCCATGCGCGCCGCCGCCCTGTTTGTCGAGTCATTGCGCGACAAACACCTGCTGGAGCAGGTGCGCCGCATCGAGGTGCAGCTTTTCGGTTCGTTGTCGGCCACCGGTGTCGGTCATGGCAGTGACAACGCGGTGATCATGGGCCTGATGGGCGAGTGGCCGGACGCGATCGACCCGTCGCAGATCGGTCCGCGCATCCAGGCCCTGCGCGAAACCCACACGCTGTTGCTCGACGGTCGTTTGTCGGTGCCCTTTATATGGGGCCGCGACATGCGCCTGATCGACGAGAACCTGCCGTTCCACCCCAACGCCATGACCCTGGTTGCCGAAGGCGATCACGGCGAGCTGCATCGCGACACCTACTATTCGGTCGGCGGCGGTTTTGTGGTGGATGAGGCACAGGCCTCCAGCGGCGTGGTGGATCTGGATCGCACCGAATTGCCCTACGACTTCTCCAGCGCGGTGGAGCTGCTGGAACTGTGCAAGACCCACAACCTGCGCGTGGCCGAATTGATGATGGCCAACGAGAAGGTCTGGCGCAGCGAAGAGGAAATCCGCGCCGGCCTGATGAAACTCTGGCGGGCGAAGCAGGATTGCGTCGAGCAGGGCCTCAAGCACGAAGGCATCCTGCCCGGCGGCCTCAACGTGCGCCGCCGTGCGGCGAAGTTGCACCGCAGTCTTCAGGAATTGAACAAGCCCAACGTGATCGGCTCGACCCTCAGCGCGATGGAGTGGGTCAACCTGTTCGCCCTGGCGGTGAACGAGGAAAACGCCGCCGGCGGCCGCATGGTCACGGCACCCACCAACGGCGCGGCGGGGATCATTCCGGCGGTGTTGCACTACTTCATGAAATTCAGCGAGGCGGTGACCGACGCCAACGTGGTCGATTACTTCCTCGGGGCGGCGGCGGTGGGGATTCTGTGCAAGAAGAACGCTTCGATCTCCGGCGCTGAAGTCGGCTGTCAGGGGGAGGTCGGTTCGGCCTGTGCGATGGCGGCGGCCGGTTTGGCCGAAGTGCTCGGTGCTTCGCCGGAGCAGTTGTGCAACGCGGCGGAAATCGGCCTCGAACATAACCTCGGCCTGACCTGCGATCCGGTGGGTGGTCTGGTGCAAGTGCCGTGCATCGAGCGCAATGCGATTGCGGCGGTGAAGGCGATCAATGCGGCGCAGATGGCTTTGCGTGGCGATGGTCAGCACTTCATTTCTCTGGACCGGGTGATCCGCACCATGCGCGATACCGGCGCCGACATGCATGACAAATATAAAGAGACTTCGCGGGGCGGGTTGGCGGTCAGCGCGGTGGAATGCTGATAGCTGGTCGCCCCAATCGCTGGCTTGCCAGCGATGAGGCCGGACCAGTCAAAACTGCGCGTTAAGTGCACACCGGAATCAAAACGCGCCACCTTTTGGCGCGTCGTTATCAGATAAGCGTCTTTCCCACCTCCAGCGCCTGATTCGAAGGCGCTACCGTCCGTCACCTGTGCCTGCGGTGACACTGTAGGACAATCGTGCGCAGGCCAGTTCCCACAAGTGCTACCGATTTGCTCACACGCTTCGGAGCAGGGCATTCGCGGCCGCTGATGGCACTTCGAATTACCCTTCGTTGGAGCGCTTGTATAGACGCGTCGCGACGTCGTTTTCAGGAGTTATTGAACAGCCATTCAAATTTAGGCATGGCAATTGCTCTGTCATAACAAAGCCCGTCTCACGCAAGAGAACGATGGCAATAACAAGAGCCTCCGCCTGAGGCCATCACCCGCTTTGTGTGAGGAGATACCGCGATGACGTCGTTCAACTCCGGGGCTCAACCCCAGAACCGTGCGCCTCAATCCATCGGCTTTCTGCTGCTGGACAATTTCACGCTGATTTCCCTGGCTTCCGCAGTCGAACCACTGCGCATGGCCAACCAGTTGTCCGGTCGGGAGCTGTATCGCTGGACCACCCTCACCGTCGACGGTGGCCAGGTCTGGGCCAGTGACGGTCTGCAGATCACCCCCGACGCCTCCATGCACAAAGCTCCGGCCCTCGACACCATCATCGTGTGCGGCGGGATCGGCATTCAGCGCACCGTTACCCGTGAACACGTGTCGTGGCTGCAAAGCCAGGCGCGTCAGTCGCGCCGCCTCGGCGCCGTGTGCACCGGCAGCTGGGCCCTGGCCTGCGCCGGTCTGCTCGACGGTTTCGATTGCAGCGTGCACTGGGAATGTCTGGCGGCGATGCAGGAAGCTTTCCCGCGCGTTGCGATGAGCACCCGCCTGTTCACCCTCGACCGCAACCGTTTCACCAGCTCCGGCGGCACCGCGCCGCTGGACATGATGCTGCACCTGATCAGCCGCGATCACGGTCGTGAGCTGTCAGCCGCGATCTCCGAGATGTTCGTCTACGAACGCATCCGCAACGAGCAGGATCACCAGCGCGTGCCGCTCAAGCACATGCTCGGCACCAACCAGCCGAAACTGCAGGAAATCGTTGCGCTGATGGAAGCCAACCTGGAAGAGCCGATCGACCTCGACGAACTGGCGGTGTACGTCGCCGTGTCCCGTCGCCAGCTTGAGCGCCTGTTCCAGAAATACCTGCACTGCTCGCCGTCGCGCTACTACCTCAAGTTGCGCCTGATCCGCGCGCGGCAACTGCTCAAGCAGACGCCGATGTCGATCATTGAAGTGGCGTCGGTCTGCGGCTTCGTGTCGACGCCGCACTTCTCCAAGTGCTACCGCGAGTACTTCGGCATTCCGCCGCGCGACGAGCGCGTCGGCTCCAACACCACCCAGCAGGTGGCGATGATGCCGCTGCCGCAGGCCATCGTGATGTCGCCGCTGTCCGGGCCGATGTCGGCGCTCAGTCAGGCACGCAACGAGTCCACTTTTGCCAGCGTAAGGCTCTGAATCGAGTCATCGTTCAATCGCTGGCAAGCCAGCTCCCACACTGATTTGTGCTGAACACTTTAACTATGTCCGGCACAAATCCTGTGGTAGCTGGCTTGCCAGCGATGAGGGGTTGTCAGGCGCGGGTTTGCTGGTACTGCGCCAGTGCCGGCAGCAACTGCTTGTCGATGGCTTCGCGCACGATCGGCTGAATGCTTGCGCTGCTGGTGTACATCTGCTTGACCATGGTGCGCAGCGTGTTGGCCCGCACATCGTCCAGCCCCCGCACCGCGCATTCACAGGCCTGCTGGGCAGTGGAGCCCGACGGTACTTCGAATCCCAACGACTTGAGCTGGCCCAACAGGTCTTCCTGATCGATCAAATCAGCATACATCATGACGCGAATCCTTCTTTGGCAACGGAGGTCGTGGCTCGATTCTGGTAGGCATGCCCAGGCACGGCAAGGGCGATTTGTCGCAGTGGCCGCGACGGCTATGAACAGGTCGTTTTCGGCTAACTTGCCGGCCAGGGGAGTGGGCACACTGGCCTCAGCTCGCTTCACGAAGGTTTGGTCACCCTCGGTATGGCAGCTCCTCAACAGTACCCTCGCCCCGATCCTGTCACGGCTTGCATCGGGGCTTTTTTTGTCTGCGAATAAGGCTGACGCGGGCTAGCGCTGCAACACCAGAATCCGCGACAGCAATTCGTCCCGGTCGATATAGCAGCCCTGAAAATGCCGGGCCCCGGTGGACGGGTCGAAGGCATTGCGCGCATGCAGGGTGCGGCGGTTGTCGAAGCACCATAGCTCGCCCGGGTTGAGTCGCTGCATCACCCGGAAGCGCGGCTCGCGGGTCATGGCGATGAAGCGTCGGTAAGCGCGATACAGCAGCGGCATCTGTTCCACGGACGTGTCGAACGCGCCGCGCAGAAAGTTGGCCATGCGGATTTCTGCGACCCGGCCCAAGGCATCCAGAGCGATGATCGGGGCGAGGCAGCGATAGTCACTGTGGCGGTCCTTGTTGCGAAACTCTACCGGGATTTCGCACAGCGCCTGAAACGACGTGGGATCTTCCTGACGCAGCGCTTCGGCGATCGCAAAACCGTCGACAAAAATACTCTCGCCACCCTCGGCATCGTTCACCAGACAATGCAGAAATTGCAGCCCCGGTTGCAGCTCGCGAGTCGGCAGATCCGTGTGCAATGGCAGGTTGAAAGCGGTGTAGGCATTGCTGTCGGCATCGGCCTTGGATTGAACGTTGAACAGCACGCCGAAGTTGCTCTCGCGGATGAATGAAATGCGCTGGGCGATCAGCTTCAGCGAACCGGGCTCGGTGGGTACGCCGCGCACCTGGGTCAGACCGATGTCGCGTACCGCCAGCAACCATTGCAGCAGTGCGGCGCTGTCGTGCATCAGGGCTGAATAGTCGAACACCGGCAGCTGCAAATCGCTGCGCCAGAGGAAGGGTTTCGGCTTGGCGGCGAGGCGTTCGGAGCGGGATTCGTCGTCGTAGGCGTGGGCCCGCAGCCAACCCGCATCGAAGCGGCTGAGGTGGCCGTCCTGCCAGTCGATGCGCAGGCAGCCATCGGTGTCGATATGCGCAGCGGAGGGCGACAGATCCGGCGCTGCGTCGACAATCTCGAACACCTGCTCGCGGGTGACGCTGTAGACGCAGTGCGGACACGGACAGTTGTCCCGCAGCCACACATGGTGGAACGGGCTGACACGCCCGTCGGCCCATTCAATAAGGACGCGATCCGCCAGGGTCTGCACGCCGTTCAGCGCGCTGATCAACGGATAAGTACGGAAATCGGCAACTGCGACGGCGGATTGCATGGCGGCTCCTTGCGATGGATGGATTTACCGGGCTGGGGGCAGGGCGATGACCCGGCCGATGTAAGCAGGGGCGGGCAGGTCGGCCTGCTCGGCGACGATGGCTTGCAGACGGCCCAGGGTGTCCGGGGTAAACGGTGCGGAACGCGGGCCGGCGAGGTCGACGTGCAGCAGCATCTGTTCGTTGCCGGCCAGTTCCTGGTCACCGCCGGCCAGATGCAGGCTGTGATAGATGTGCAGGCGTTTCTGGTCGTGGCCGATGATCTGCGTGCGCACTTCGACTTCGGCGTCGAGCTTCACTTCGTGCAGATAGTTGAGGTGCAGTTCGAGGGTGAACAGCGAATGACCGCTGGCCTCACGGTTGTTGCTGTCCATGCCGAGGCGATCCATCAGGGCGTCGGTGGCGTAGCTGAAGATCAGCAGATAGAAGGCGTCGCGCAGATGGCCGTTGTAGTCGACCCAGTCGGGGATGATTCTGGTTTGGTAGGTGGTGAGGGTTGGCATGGCATTTGTTCCGACATTGATGTTGTCTGGGTTGCCGTCTTCGCGAGCAAGCTCGCTCCCACAGTTGAAATGCAGTCCCCTGTGGGAGCGAGCTTGCTCGCGAAGAGGCCGGAATTGCTGGCGCAAGGATTACTCGCTGAAACTCATCCCGTGCTTTTCTTTGGTGGTCTTCACCGCCTCAAGCACCGCCAGCAAGCAATCATCACGATAGCGCTCCAGCGCCGAAATACTGTGCCGGCCCAGCTGATCGCTGGTGCCATCCACCACATCGTCGATCAACTTGTCGGTCAATTCCGGTGCCGGCAGGTACGTCCACGGCAGCTGCAACGCCGGGCCGAACTGCGACATGAAATGGCGCATGCCGGCATCGCCACCGGCCAGGGTGTAAGTCAGGAACGTGCCCATGAACGACCAGCGCAGACCGGCGCCAAAGCGGATCGCGTCGTCGATTTCACCGGTGGTCGCCACACCGTCGTTGACCAGATGCAGTGCTTCGCGCCACAGCGCTTCGAGCAGGCGGTCGGCGATGAAGCCCGGCACTTCCTTGCGCACATGCAATGGGCGCATGCCGAGGGATTCGTAGACTTTCATCGCCGCTTGAACGGCTTGCGGCGCAGTGTTCTTGCCGCCGACCACTTCCACCAGTGGCAGCAGGTAAACCGGGTTGAACGGGTGACCGACCACGCAGCGTTCCGGGTGGGTCGAGCTCTCGTAGAACTCGCTCGGCAACAGGCCCGAAGTGCTGGAGCCGATCAGGGCGTTCGGCTTGGCCGCCGCACTGATTTTGCTGTGCAAATCCAGTTTCAGTTCGAGGCGTTCCGGGGCGCTTTCCTGGATGAAGTCCGCATCGCGCACGCACTCTTCGATGGTTGCCACAAAGCGCAGGCGATCCTGCGAAGCGCCCGGCGCCAAGCCGTTTTTCTCCAGCGCGCCCCAGGCGTTGGCGACGCGTTTGCGCAGCGCCGCTTCGGCACCCGGCGCCGGGTCCCAGGCCACCACGTCGAGGCCGTGGGCGAGGGCGCGGGCGACCCAGCCGCTGCCGATGACGCCGCTGCCCAGTGCTGCGAAGGTTTTGATTTCGGTGATAAAGCTCATGGTGATTTCCTAGGAAAATTCGGTGATTCCCTGTGGGAGCGAGCTTGCTCGCGAATGCGGCGGCACTGCTGATGAAGATGCTTCGGATGTACCGGCCTCTTCGCGAGCAGGCTCGCTCCCACAGGGTTTGATGTGTGGCCGTCAGCCGCGCTGGGTCAGGCCCATCTTCTTGCGACCTTCAGCCGGGGTCAGCACACGGGCGCCGAGGCGGCTGAGGATTTCGGTGGCGCGTTCGACCAGTTGGCCGTTGGTCGCCAGCACGCCCTTGTCCAGCCACAGGTTGTCTTCCAGACCGACCCGCACGTTGCCGCCGAGCAGCACCGCTTGCGCGGCCATCGGCATCTGCATCCGACCGATGCCGAACCCGGCCCACACAGCGTCGGCCGGCAGGTTGTCGACCATGGCTTTCATGGTGGTGGTGTCGGCCGGCGCGCCCCACGGGATGCCCAGGCACAGCTGGAACAACGGGTTGTCGAGCAGGCCTTCCTTGATCATCTGTTTGGCGAACCACAGGTGACCGGTGTCGAAAATCTCAAGCTCGGCCTTCACGCCCAGCTCGGTGATGCGTTTGGCACCGGCGCGCAGTTGGGCCGGGGTGGAGACGTAAATGGTGTCGCCGTCGCCAAAGTTCAGGGTGCCGCAATCCAGGGTGCAGATTTCCGGCAGCAGTTCTTCGACGTGGGCCAGGCGGGTCAGCGGGCCGACCAGATCGGTGTTCGGACCGAACTCCATCGGGCGCTCGCCCGGGCCGATTTCCAGGTCGCCACCCATGCCGGCGGTGAGGTTGACGATGATGTCGACGTCGGCTTCGCGGATGCGCTCCATGACTTCGCGGTACAGCGCCACGTCACGGCTGAACTTGCCGGTCTGCGGGTCGCGGACGTGGCAGTGCACGACGGTGGCGCCGGCCTTGGCCGCTTCTACTGCGGCGGCGGCGATTTGCTTTGGAGTGACCGGCACGTGAGGGCTTTTGGCGGTCGTGTCGCCAGCACCGGTGAGTGCGCAGGTGATGATGACGTCGTGGTTCATGGTGCGTTTTCCTTCAGGCGTGATGGGTCTGTTCGCAGCCCGTGGCGGGCTGCGAAGTGGTTCTTTCGTTGCGGTTTATTTGCTGGTGAGCTGGAGGTTTTCAGCCGCCGGTTTGCCATCGAACGTGGTGACGCCTTCGAGCCAGCGCTGTTTGTCCTGCGGGTGATCCTTGAGCCATTGCCTGGCCGATTCGAAAGCGTCCTTGTGATCGAGCAGCGGCTGCATCATCCGGCTCTCGTCTTCGGCGGTGAACGTCAGGTTGCTCAGCAGGCGACTGACGTTCGGGCATTGTTCGGCGTATTTCGGCGCGGTGACGGTCCACACGGTGGCCATGCCTTCGTTCGGGCCGAGGGCGTCTTCGCTGCCGGTCAGATAAGTCATCTGCACGTTGACGTTCATCGGGTGCGGCGCCCAGCCGAAGAACACCACGGCTTCCTTGCGGCGCACCGCGCGATCGACGGCGGCGAGCATGCCGGCCTCGCTGGATTCCACGAGCTGGAACTTGCCGAGGCCGAACTGGTTCTTCGCAATCATTGCCTTGATCTGGGTGTTGGCACCCGAGCCTGGCTCGATGCCGTAGATCTTGCCGCCCAGTTCCTTTTCAAATCTGGCGATGTCGGCGAAGGTTTTCAGGCCCTTGTCCGCCAGATAAGTCGGCACGGCGAGGGTGGCGCGGGCGTCCTTGAGGCTCGGTGCTTCAAGCACCTTGACCTGGTTGGCGTCGACGAACGGGGTGATGGTCTGGGTCATCAGCGGGTTCCAGTAGCCGAGGAACAGATCCAGACGCTGGTCGCGGATGCCGGCGAAAACGATTTGCTGAGAGGCGCTGGTCTGTTTGGTGCTGTAGCCGAGTCCGTCGAGCAGCACCTGAGCCATGGCGCTGGTGGCGATCACGTCGGTCCAGTTCACCACGCCCATGCGCACGTTCTGACACGATGCGGAATCGGCCGCCATGACACTGGCGCTTAATAACGCGGTACCGCTGAGTGCGAGAACACAGCTGCTGATCAGTCGTTTCATGTCGGGTTCCTCGGCAGGTCGTTATTGTGGGTCCCGGCGTCTGTCGCGCCGGTGATGCCAAGTTACGCAGCAATGCCCCTGTGAAAACGCACTGCGGCGACTGGCTCTTGCACTGTAGCGACCTGTGCTCTTGAATGCCGCCGACAACTGGCGTATCAACGTTGCACGCTACCCGCTGACCGAGTGCGCACCATGTCCCAGGATTTCTACTTTTTGTTGATGCCGGGTTTTTCGGCCATCGGTTTCATCTCTGCGATCGAACCGCTGCGGGTGGCCAACCGCTTTCGCGGTGAGCTGTACCGCTGGCACGTCTTGAGCGCCGATGGCGGAGCGGTGCTGGCGAGCAACGGGATGTCGGTCAACGCCGATGCGGCGCTGGAGCCGCTGAAGAAAGGGGCGACGCTGCTGGTGGTCGCCGGGTTCGAGCCGTTGAAATTTGCCACTCCGGCGCTGGAGCACTGGCTGCGACGGCTGGACAACGAAGGCGTAACCCTCGGCGCGATCGACACCGGCAGCTTCGTCCTCGCCGAAGCAGGCCTGCTTGATGGTCATCGCCTGACCCTGCACTGGGAAGCCATCGACGCCTTCAAGGAATCTTATCCACAGCTCAGCGTCACCCAGGAGCTGTTCGAGATCGACCGTCGGCGCATCACGTCGGCCGGCGGCACCGCGTCCATCGACCTGATGCTCGATCTGATCGCCCAGGCCCACGGCCCGCAACTGGCGATCCAGGTCAGCGAGCAGTTTGTATTGGGAAGGATTCGTCCGCGCAAGGACCACCAGCGCATGGAAGTCGCCACGCGCTACGGCATCAGCAACAAGAAGCTGGTGCATGTGATTGGCGAGATGGAGCAGCACAGCGAACCGCCGCTGACCACCCTCGAACTGGCGGAATCGATCAAGGTGACGCGGCGGCAACTGGAGCGGTTGTTCCGCCTGCACCTGAACGACACACCGAGCAATTTCTATCTGCGCTTGCGGCTGGAAAAGGCCCGGCAGCTGTTGCGCCAGACCGACATGAGCGTGCTGGAAGTCAGCATCGCCTGCGGGTTCGAATCCCCGTCGTACTTCACCCGCAGCTACCGGGCGAAGTTTGCCCGGTGTCCGAGAGAGGATCGGCGTACCGCTCAGGCTTGATTTTGAGGTCAGAAAAAGAACCTGTGGGAGCGAGCTTGCTCGCGAATGCGGCGGGTCATACAACAAATATGTCGACTGATACTCCCTCTTCGCGAGCAAGCTCGCTCCCACAGTGGTTTGTGTTGGCTGGATAAATTCCTACTTCTTCAATAGCGCCGAGCACGCTGCCTTGTAGGCTTCATGCTGATACTTGTTCAGCGTCCCCGGCAGTTCGAAATGGTGCTTCTTGGCCTGGGCATTGATCGTCTGCGGCGACAGCAACATCACTTCGCAACCGTCCAGCAACTGAAACACACCCTCGATCTTGAACGTGGTCGGACCACCGGCAAACTCGCCTTTTTTGCTGCGCTTCTTGATCGCGATGCGATCGATGGAGTTCTCGCGCACAAACGATGCGACCTGCGCGGCGAACAGTTTGACGTTGGCCGCCTCGTCGTCATCGTCCAGAGCGATTTTCTTGGTGTTCAGCGCGACATGGCTCAGCACCGAACCGTCGAGGGACGCCACGGCGATGATCGCTTCACTGCCTTTGATTTCGATACCGCAGATGTTCATGTGAATCCCTTGATTGGCGGAAGAGGTGCAGCTTACAGCTCAAGCTGGTTGGCGGTGATACCAAACGCCGCTGCAATCTTTTCGCGAGTGACCTTGCGCGGCTTTGCAACGGTTTCCTGCTGGGCAAAGGCAGGCTGTGAAATGCCCATGCGTTTCGCCACTTCTTCCTGAGTCAGGTTGAGATGTTCGCGCCAGGCGCGAACCGGGAGGGCGCCATCAACGATGCGGCTAACGACTTCGTGGGGAATCATGCTTTCCATCTTCAACTCACTCCTGCCCGATCGACTCCAAAAACTCCGACCGCTCGTCACTCATCCGCGCCACGCAGTCATTCTGCGCAATCTTGAACGCCTTGCTGCCGTCCGTCGCCGGGAAGGCTTCGACGGCGCAGTCGGCGTCGCGGGTTTTCAGCCATTGTTGCTGGGCGGCCTTGAGTTTGGCGGTGATGTCGGCCAGTTGCGCGGGGTTTTTGCCGTAGGTCGACTGCATGCGCTCGTTCAGGCTTTTGTAGTTGTCCTTGAGCAGGTCCTCGGCGGTGGTGCGGCTGTAGGTCGAGCATTCCAGGGTCTGGATGTCGTTTTCCACCGCGTCGCACGGGTTGTTGTCGGACTCTTCGGCGGCGTGTACGCCGGTCGCAATCAGGGCCAGGGCCAGGAAGATCGATTTCATTGCATTGCTCTATATTAAGCACAGCGGATTTAATGGGCATGAGAAAGCCCTTGGCGGAACATATACCCAATGAGTATGGGAGTTTAGGAAAAATAGATGGGAGTAGGCTTCCAGTCAATATACAGCCATCTTTACATTGTCTGTTGTTAGGTGGCCCTGGGATGCTCGCCGCCGGTTATCTGTATGTGCCTTCTTGGTAAAAGGCACATCTATTTAATTTGATTTTTCTATTCAGGATTCTGGCTTGTTACTTCCCAAGGTTCCCAGTCGACTACCATATTGAATAAGTCGTCTTCGTCGACTGCAATTGCTGCTTCATCTATGACGACAGCAGAACTGGTAGGGCCAGTCTGATGAATAGTGATGTTGTCTAATCCATGAAGTTTGGTCATGGAATCTAAAGTTTGGCATCCAAAGCATGTGCATTGAGAGATTTTGCACTCATTCGAAAGTAAGAAGCTTAGGTCTCTGTGTTGGTTTTTCAATATTATTGTTTGTGTGGCTTTATCTTTGTTGGTAAAGGAGTGGAGTACGAATTTTGCATTTGATAGCTTGAACATCTCCATTTCCAGAATGACAGATCCTTTCGCAAGTGAGGCTTCGCTATCAAATAGTGGATCTACTAGGATTTTATGATCTTTTGCTATTAGTGATATTACCAGCTCGTCGAATTGAGAGTCGTTTTCAATTATTTTTATACGGTAGGAAAGTGGGTTGAAGTCTATTGACTTCCAGTTTTTTAAAAAAGATCCAAGCTCCATAGGGTTTGTGAGTAGGAATAGTGTTTCGTTAAATAAAATATATTCTTCGTCTGATGTTGTAAGTGCTATTAGAGGGGCATAAAAATTTTCGCACGTATCATAAAATGTTGAAATCCCACGTGTATACGTTACTTTCTCAAAGCTTTTGCACTCTATAGCGTCAAAAGAAGAACGTGAAAGTCCTAGTATTTGATCTCTTGTGGCAAACATTTCCCCGTTTTCAGAGTAACAAAGAGGGTTTTTCTTTTTTTTTGCCTCCATAAGCATTCTTTTGAAGCTATTGCACGCGGCATCAGCATTTTCAGATGAGAATCGGTGAACCTTTCCACGTTGCAGTATGAATTTGATTGACCCGTCTGCAAGGCTAACCTTAATGCAAAAATTTCCTTTCTGAGTAAATGCGGCGCTGGAATTCCAGAGTATATTTTTTATTGACTCGTTGAGGTTCGTATAACTGCCCCAAAGTGATTGACTTCTAGTTAGTGCGGAGAACCATTTTTTGTAATCGAAATTTTTCAGTTCTGGATGCTTTTCCATACCGGGATTTGTTGATCGACCCAGTACTCGGTCTGATGGCCTCTGGCATTCTTTATGAATTAGGCCAACATCAAAAGGAATATGTTCTTCATCGATCTCAACATTTAAGATTTCTTGCGATAACCCTTGGCCACAGTGCATGCACTTAGAAATCTCAGTGTTTTCCAGCATTTTATTTCTAACTTTTTCAGAGTGTGCAATTGACACATGGTCACTGTCGAAGTCGTGCTGATTTTCGTTTTCTACTATAAGTAGCTTTTTGTCGTCTAGCTTGTTGTCCAGTAGATATCTTTCTGCACCTTTGAATGTAGAGAAGCGGCCGTAAAGTCTACGAGTGGAACCGTCTTTTAGCTCGATGCAGTTATCATGGAATTTTAGATAGGGATGCCCGCTGTCATCAAAACGGGCGAAGGATATCAAAGTGGTATGCTTGTCTTCTTCTGAGGTTTTAATTAGCAAAACTTCTCTGCCAGAGCATATCCTGTAGTTGTTAGGATCGAAAACGAGCTCGAAAAAGTTTTCTGTTTTTTGAGGGTTTTCCGATTCGTCGGAATTGTTGTTTATGAATTGATTTAGCTGGGATTTAATGCCGAGTATATCTACGGATGATCGCTTTTTTGACCAGTCGAGCGTTTTTGAAATAATCATGTTCCAGATTAAGTCTGGCTTTGTAGACAGATTGCTGGCGATAGAGGTTAGAAAAGCATTTTCGTACACGCCGCCACTTTCGATATCGAGTTCTATGATGTGGAACTTCGCTAAAAGGTTTTTCCTGTCTAAGTCAGTCGGGTGCTTTAGGTTGTTATCTGCATAAGCCTTGTTTATGCATTTGTAGACGGTGTCTAAAACCAAGCGTTCGCTCTGTGATAAAGGGCTGCTTGAAAGATAGTCTTGGGCAAGTCGAGAAGATTTTGTTATTTTTTTTAGTTCTGAAAGAATTCTTCTTGAGGAGTCTCGACTTGTTACGATGCAAAAACAATCTTCTTTATTTTGAGAGATTTTATGTTGTCTTACAAATTGCTCTATTGTTTTATAGAATTCTGATTGCTTATTGTCGGATAAAGAAAGCTTTCTTTTAACCTGTAGGTAGCTTTTCGATTTGTCGTGAGTAAGTACTATGTCATCGATTTCGTCATCTGACTCGAATGAAACTTGTATGACTTTAGTTGTTTCAGTGCGATCCAGAATTCTGCTGCAGTCCAAGTCGAGGGCCATCGATAAGGTAAAAAATGCAGCTGTACGTTGTTGGAAATCTATTCCGCTGTTGGTGGCTGCGCCACCTCCGCTTTTCTTAATCATCTTTGATATCTCCTCCCTGACATTAGATTTTTCGACAATTTGATTATTTAATGATCAAGGCGCTGATCGCTTCGTTTGGGGCGGCGCCGCACGATTTCATTCTGAGGGTATTTTGTATAAAAAACATCTAGTTAGGTGGCCGCTTCCGATCAGGCATGCTGAACAACGCGAAGATATGGCTTCCTCATGAAGCCTTCAATGGAACGAATGGCTCCTTTGGGAAAAAGGTAGTCTCGTTTGTCGCGGATTGACGCTTTCGGCAATTCCCCTGTCGTTTTTGCACCCGGCTGGTCGCGCACCGAGGCATATGCTGGCCCCAAAGCGCCGGCAGACGATTCGGCGCATGAATCGCCAATAAGGGGACGCCTGATGAGCCCAGCCGAATTACACGCCGACAGCATCGTTATCGACGGTCTGATCATTGCCAAATGGAACCGCGAGCTGTTCGAAGACATGCGCAAGGGCGGTCTGACGGCGGCCAACTGCACCGTGTCGGTGTGGGAGGGTTTTCAGGCCACGGTCAACAACATCGCCGCCAGCCAGAAACTGATTCGTGAAAACAGCGACCTGGTGATCCCCGTCCGCACCACCGCCGATATCCGCAAGGCCAAGGAGCAGGGCAAGACCGGCATCCTCTTCGGCTTCCAGAACGCCCACGCGTTCGAAGACCAGATTGGCTATGTCGAGGTGTTCAAGCAGCTCGGCGTCGGCATCGTGCAGATGTGTTACAACACCCAGAACCTGGTGGGCACCGGTTGCTACGAACGTGACGGCGGCCTGTCGGGCTTCGGTCGCGAAATCGTCGCCGAAATGAACCGTGTCGGCGTCATGTGCGACCTGTCCCACGTCGGCTCCAAGACCTCCGAGGAAGTCATCCTCGAATCGAAAAAACCGGTTTGCTATTCCCACTGCCTGCCGTCGGGGCTGAAAGAGCACCCGCGCAACAAATCCGATGAAGAGCTGAAATTCATCGCCGACCACGGCGGTTTCGTCGGCGTGACCATGTTCGCGCCGTTCCTGGCCAAGGGCATCGATTCGACCATCGACGACTACGCCGAAGCCATCGAATACACCATGAACCTGGTCGGCGAAGACGCCATCGGCATCGGCACCGACTTCACCCAGGGTCACGGTCAGGACTTCTTCGAATACCTGACCCACGACAAGGGCTACGCCCGCCGTCTGACCAACTTCGGCAAGATCATCAACCCGCTGGGCATCCGCACCGTCGGCGAGTTCCCGAACCTGACCGAAACCCTGCTCAAGCGCGGCCACTCCGAGCGCGTGGTACGCAAGATCATGGGTGAAAACTGGGTGAACGTCCTGAAAGACGTCTGGGGCGAGTAAGCCGCCGCTTCCCGAATACTTTCCCCCGGCCGTCCGCGCCGGGGGCAACACCAAAATTTTTCTGGAGTTAAGTTTCCATGGCCAAGATCGCCCCGCAATTGCCAATCGAAGTCGACAGCGAGACCGGTGTCTGGACCTCCGACGCCCTGCCGATGCTGTACGTGCCACGGCATTTCTTCGTCAACAACCACATGGGCATCGAGGAAGTGCTGGGCGCCGAGGCCTATGCCGAAATCCTCTACCAGGCCGGCTACAAATCCGCCTGGCACTGGTGTGAAAAAGAAGCCGAGTGCCACGGTCTGGAAGGCGTCGCGGTGTTCGAGCACTACATGAAGCGCCTGTCGCAGCGCGGCTGGGGCCTGTTCAAGATCCAGGACATCGACCTCGACAAAGGCACCGCCAGCGTCAAGCTCGAACACTCGGCGTTCGTCTACGTCTACGGCAAGGTCGGGCGCAAGGTCGACTACATGTTCACCGGCTGGTTTGCCGGAGCGATGGATCAGATCCTCGCCGCTCGCGGCAGCAAGATCCGCACCGTGGCCGAGCAGGTCTACGGTGGCTCCGAAGAAGGCCACGACGACGGCCTGTTCACCGTCAAGCCGTTGTAAGTCGAGGAACCCGCCATGGCTTTCGAAGCAATGTTTCAGCCAATTCAAATTGGCAAACTGACCATCCGCAACCGCGTGCTCAGCACCGCGCACGCCGAGGTCTACGCGACCGACGGCGGCATGACCACCGAACGGTACGTCAAGTATTACGAAGAGAAAGCCAAGGGCGGCATCGGCCTGGCGATCTGTGGCGGTTCGTCCGTGGTGGCGATCGACAGCCCGCAGCAATGGTGGAGTTCGGTGAACCTGTCCACCGACCGGATCATTCCGCACTTCCAGAATCTCGCCGACGCCATGCACAAGCATGGCGCCAAGATCATGATCCAGATTACCCACATGGGCCGTCGCTCGCGTTGGGACGGTTTTCACTGGCCGACCCTGATGTCGCCGTCGGGCATCCGCGAACCGGTGCACCGCGCCACCTGCAAGACCATCGAGCCGGAAGAAATCTGGCGGGTGATCGGCAACTACGCGCAAGCGGCTCGCCGCGCCAAGGCCGGTGGTCTGGACGGCGTCGAACTGTCGGCCGTGCACCAGCACATGATTGACCAGTTCTGGAGCCCGCGCGTCAACAAGCGTACCGACGAATGGGGCGGCACCTTTGAAGGCCGGATGAAGTTCGGTCTCGAAGTTCTGAAAGCCGTGCGCGCCGAAGTGGGTGACGATTTCTGCGTCGGCATGCGCATCTGCGGCGACGAGTTCCACCCGGACGGTCTGTCCCACGAAGACATGAAGCAGATCGCCAAGTATTACGACGATACGGGCATGCTCGATTTCATCGGCGTCGTCGGCTCGGGTTGCGACACCCACAACACCCTGGCCAACGTGATTCCGAACATGAGTTATCCACCGGAGCCGTTCCTGCACCTGGCGGCCGGGATCAAGGAAGTGGTCAAGGTTCCGGTGCTGCACGCGCAGAACATCAAGGACCCGAACCAGGCCACGCGGATTCTGGAGGGTGGTTACGTCGACATGGTCGGCATGACCCGCGCCCACATCGCCGACCCGCACCTGATCGCCAAGATCAAGATGGGCCAGGTCGACCAGATCAAACAGTGCGTCGGCGCCAACTACTGCATCGACCGCCAGTACCAGGGTCTGGACGTGCTGTGCATCCAGAACGCCGCGACCTCCCGTGAATACATGGGCGTGCCGCACATCATCGAGAAATCCACCGGGCCGAAACGCAAGGTGGTGATCGTCGGTGCCGGCCCGGCGGGGATGGAAGCTGCCCGCGTGGCGGCCGAACGTGGCCACGACGTGACCCTGTTCGAGAAGAAGGAATTCATCGGCGGGCAGATCACCACGGCTTCGAAAGCGCCGCAGCGTGACCAGATCGCCGGCATCACCCGCTGGTTCCAGCTGGAGCTGGCGCGGCTGAAAGTCGACCTGCGTCTGGGCACTGCCGCCGATGCCGACACCATCATGGACCTGCGTCCGGACATCGTCGTGCTGGCTGTTGGCGGTCACCCTTACCTGGAGCAGAACGAACACTGGGGCGCTGCCGAAGGGCTGGTGGTCAGCAGCTGGGACGTGCTCGACGGCAAGGTTGCGCCGGGCAAGAACGTGCTGGTCTACGACACCATCTGCGAGTTCACCGGGATGTCGGTGGCCGACTTCCTCGCGGACAAGGGCAGCCAGGTCGAGATTGTCACCGACGACATCAAGCCGGGCGTGGCCATCGGCGGTACGTCGTTCCCGACCTACTACCGCAGCATGTACCCGAAAGAAGTGATCATGACCGGCGACATGATGCTGGAGAAGGTCTACCGCGAAGGCGACAAACTCGTCGCGGTGCTGGAGAACGAATACACCGGCGCCAAAGAGGAGCGGGTGGTGGATCAGGTGGTCGTCGAGAACGGCGTGCGTCCGGACGAAGAAATCTACTACGCGCTGAAGGACGGCTCGCGCAACAAGGGCCAGATCGATGTCGAGGCGCTGTTCGCGATCCAGCCGCAACCTTCGTTGAGCAGCAATGGCGACGGTTACCTGCTGTTCCGCATCGGTGACTGCGTGGCGCAGCGTAATACCCACGCTGCGATCTATGACGCCCTGCGCCTCTGCAAGGATTTCTAAAAGCTTGCACATGACCCTGTGGGAGCGGGCTTGCCCGCGAATGCATTCTGTCAGTCACCGCTGCATCGACTGACCCGGCGCTTTCGCGAGCAAGCTCGCTCCCACAGGAACACGCCGAACGTGTTTCTCCAGGCTGTACTGGTGGGAGCTTCACCATGTTGAACACCCTTCTTCCAATCCTGTTGTTCGCAGCCCTGGCCCTTGCGGTGCTGGGTGCGTTGCGGCGGGTGGCCATGTGGCGCCGGGGCCGGGCCTCGAAGGTCGATCTGATCGGCGGCCTGTTCGCCATGCCCAAGCGTTACATGGTCGATCTGCACCACGTGGTGGCGCGGGACAAATACATTGCCAACACCCACGTCGCCACGGCGGGCGGTGCGGTGGCGTCGATCGTGCTGGCGATTCTGGTGCACGGTTTCGGCCTGCATAACCGCATTCTTGGCTACGCGTTGCTGCTGATGACGGCGGTGATGTTCGTCGGCGCGATCTTCGTCTATCGGCGTCGGCTCAACCCGCCGTCGCGGCTGTCGAAAGGCCCGTGGATGCGCCTGCCGAAAAGCCTGCTGGCGTTCTCGGCCTCGTTCTTCCTGGTGACCTTGCCGGTGGCCGGGATCCTGCCGGAGAACTTCGGTGGCTGGGTGCTGGCGGCGATTCTCGGGGTCGGTGTGCTGTGGGGCGTGTCCGAGCTGTTTTTCGGCATGACCTGGGGCGGCCCCATGAAGCACGCCTTCGCCGGTGCGTTGCACCTGGCCTGGCACCGTCGCGCCGAACGTTTTGGTGGCGGCCGTTCCACCGGTTTGAAACCGCTGGACCTGAATGATCCGACCGCGCCGCTGGGTGTGGAAAAGCCCAAGGATTTCACCTGGAACCAACTGCTCGGTTTCGACGCCTGCGTGCAGTGCGGCAAGTGCGAAGCCGCGTGCCCGGCATTCGCCGCCGGCCAGCCGCTGAACCCGAAAAAACTGATTCAGGACATGGTCGTCGGCCTCGCCGGCGGCACCGATGCCCAGTTCGCCGGCAGCCCGTATCCGGGCAAACCGGTGGGCGAACACAGCGGCAATCCGCATCAACCGATCGTCAACGGTCTGGTCGATGCCGAAACCCTGTGGTCGTGCACTACCTGCCGCGCCTGCGTCGAGGAATGCCCGATGATGATCGAGCACGTCGATGCCATCGTCGACATGCGCCGTCACCTGACCCTGGAAAAAGGCGCGACCCCGAACAAGGGTGCCGAAGTTCTGGAAAACCTGATTGCCACCGACAACCCTGGCGGTTTCGCCCCGGGCGGGCGGATGAACTGGGCGGCGGACCTGAACCTCAACCTGCTCAGCGAGAAGAAGTCCACCGACGTGCTGTTCTGGGTGGGCGACGGTGCCTTCGACATGCGCAACCAGCGCACCCTGCGCGCCTTCGTCAAAGTGCTGAAAGCGGCCAAGGTCGACTTCGCGGTGCTGGGGCTGGAAGAGCGCGACAGCGGCGATGTGGCCCGGCGTCTTGGCGATGAAGCGACCTTCCAGCTGCTCGCCAAACGCAATATCCAGACCCTGGCCAAATACAGCTTCAACCGCATCGTCACCTGCGATCCGCACAGCTTCCATGTGCTGAAAAACGAGTACGGCGCGTTCGACGGCAATTATCTCGTGCAGCATCACAGCACTTATCTGGCGGAAATCATCCAGGTCGGCGCGCTGAACCTCGGTCAGCACAAAGGCAACAGCGTGACCTATCACGACCCGTGCTACCTCGGCCGTTACAACGGCGAGTACGAGGCGCCGCGCGAAGTGCTGCGCGCCCTCGGCATCGAGATCAAGGAAATGCAACGTTCCGGCTTCCGTTCGCGCTGCTGCGGCGGCGGTGGCGGGGCGCCGATCACCGACATTCCGGGCAAGCAGCGGATCCCCGACATGCGCATGGAAGACATCCGCGAGACCGGCGCCGAGCTGGTGGCCGTGGGTTGTCCACAGTGCACGGCGATGCTCGAAGGCGTGGTCGAACCGCGTCCGCTGATCAAGGACATCGCCGAACTGGTGGCCGACGCGCTGCTCGAAGACGCCGCGCCGAACAAGCCTGCCACCCCGGCCAAACGTGAACCTGCGGAGGCCCACTGATGAGCGACATTATCCGCCGCGACCCCCGCGCCGAGTGGATCGCACGCAACCGCCTGCACCCGCTGCACGCGGCCATGCAACCGGCGCAACACAGCTGGATGGGCCCGAACGGGATCATCCGCAAGAACCTGCACGGCATCGGCTTTATCGGGCCGAACGGCATCAAGCGCATCGACCGCAGCGGCGCCCAGCAGGGCGGGGCGGTCAAACGCTCGGCAGCGGTCGAAGTGCAATTGCCGCTGCATCAGGTGCCGGCTCCGGCGTTCTATATCAGCGTGGTGCCGGACATGGTCGGTGGCCGTTTGAGCAGCCACGACCGCGATCTGCTCGGCCTGGCCCGTCAACTGGCCGGCAGCGATGGTGCGGTGCTGGCCGTGGTGTTCGGCGAGCACAAGGAAAACGCTTTCGCCACGGCCGGCGTTGACCGCTTGCTGGTGCTGGAAGGCGAAGAATTCAGCGGTTATGCACCGGAACAACGGATCCAGGGTCTGCGGGCTGTGGATAACCAGTTCAACCCGCGTCACTGGTTGCTGCCGGACAGCCGCAGCGGTGGTGGCGAATTGGGTCGGCGCTTCGCGGCGGCGCTGGGCGAGCGCCCGGCCACGCGGGTGTGGCAGGTCAAGGATCAGGAGTGCATTGGCCGCGCCGGTGCCGGGTTGCAGGATCTGGCCCGCCCGGTCGCGCGGCTGATTCTGGCGTCCGCCGAGTGCGCCGAACCGGTCAGCGAAACCCGTCACGAAGCGCTGCCGGTGGAGTTATCCACACCCGTCGCGCGCAGCCTGTCGCGGATCGAGGATCTGGGCGCGGTGGCGGTGGACCCGGCAGCGATTCCAATGGCCGAAGCCGAGTTCATCTTCTCCGGCGGCAACGGGGTCAAGGACTGGGAGCTTTTCCACAAGACCGCTGCCGCCCTCGGTGCCACCGAAGGCGCTTCGCGGGTGGCGGTGGACGATGGCTTCATGGCCCGCGACCGTCAGGTCGGCGCTTCCGGCACCTGGGTCACCGCGCGGGTTTACGTGGCCGTGGGGATTTCCGGGGCGATCCAGCACCTGCAAGGCATCGGTGCCTGCGACAAGGTGGTGGCGATCAACCTCGATCCGGGTTGCGACATGATCAAGCGTGCCGACCTGTCGGTGATCGGCGAAAGCGCGGAAATTCTTCAGGCCTTGATCGCGGCGGTAGAGGCTTACCGCAACGAAGCCAAGCGCGATGCGGCTTAAGGAACGGTTATGAGCACAAAGATCATCAGTCTGGTTTCAATCGGCGCCCACCCGACCTCCGGCCGCCCGCGCCGTGCCGATCAGGACGCCCGCGCGGTGGAACTCGGCCTGCAACTGGCGGGCGACAACCTGCAAGTGCTGCACGCCGGCGACATCGCGGAACCGGCGCTGCGCGCCTACCTGGGCATGGGACTGGAACAGTTGCACGTGCTGGAACAACCGGCTGGCGCCGATGCGCTGCCGGCGTTGACCGAGTATCTGCGTGATGCCGGTGCACAGGTTGTACTGACTGGCAGCCAGGCGGAAACCGGCGAAGGCTCGGGGATGCTGCCGTTTCTGCTGGCCGAAGGACTGGGCTGGCCGCTGGTGGTTGGGTTGGCGCAGGTCGAGTCGATCAACGACGGTTCGGCACTGGTGCTGCAAGCGTTGCCCCGTGGGCAGCGGCGCCGGTTGAAGGTGCGCCTGCCGTTTCTGGCGACTGTGGATAACGCCGCACCCAAACCTCGGCAGAGTGCTTACGGCCCGGCGCGGCGCGGTGTTCTCCAGGCTCAAGACGTGGAAGTGGTGGAGGACGAATTGCTTGCGGTGGCGACCCTGCAACCGGCCAAGCCCCGGCCGAAACGGTTGAAGGTGATCAAGGCCAAGAGCGGGGCGGACCGGATGAAGGCAGCGACGGCCAAGGCCAGCGGTGGTGGTGGGCAGGTGCTCAAAGGCGTTACCGCGCAGGCCGGTGCGCAAGCCATTCTGAAGCTGCTGATCGAAGAAGGTGTGGTCCGCTAAACAAACGTTGCTGACACTCTCCCACGGGAGAGGGCGGTTTACCCACAATCCCTGTTGGCGGATCTGTGGATAACGTGTTCGCCCCTCCCTGCACCCCACGCCAATCAAGCGCTCCAGCCATCAGATCAAAAAACAACCAGCCTGACTCGCGGTTTTTACGAGCTTTTTCCCTTGGGCAACTTGCAGACTTGCCCCCAATCTCTGTTGGCGCTTCTGTGGATAAGATGTTCGCTATCCGCCAGGGGCCATATAAAACGTGGCTTGCAGAGGTTTGATCAAAAAACGTTCAATTCAGCCTTTCAACCCGTCAATTCCCTCGCAAACCCCGATTTATCAACGCCTCCAGCGTTTTTCCACAGCGCACGCCAAGTTACCCCCGAACTCTGTTGGCGCTTCTGTGGATAAGGTGTTTGCCATCCCTTGAAAGCCAAGTAATCCGGGATGTGCAGAGATTTGATCAAAAAACAATCAATCGCAAGTGGAAACCCTGTTTCTGAATAAGTCACGGTTTTTCTTCACAAAACCCCGATCATTTTTGCATGTCATCCACAGTTGTCCCCATTAGCTGTGGGTGGCTATGTGGATAACTTGTTCGCTGAACTCTGCAGCCCCCGGCGCGCTTAGTCCAAACGGCAATTGATCACATTTCATACAGTTCTAAGAGCCTGCCTTGACTTCGATCCGGTGCCTGTCTTCACTGCAATGGCACAAGGACAGCTGTCACTTATCCACATCTGGTTCAGGGAGAACGCGTGATGGATACCCGGCCCCACCGCTTACCCCTCAGTCCCTGCACGCTCCGCGCGCTGCCGGCACCTTCGCCGCGCAAGCGCACGTTGCGTCGTGCCGCCAATCAGCACGCCCGTCTGTAGCGCCTGATTCCTGCCCAAACCGCTGTACTGCCGTCGGGATTTCCCGGAGGCCAGGTGCCCGTTCGCCCATTGATTGCAGGCAACCGCAGAGTTGCCCCATCTGCCTGAGAGAGGAACCCCCTCATGACACGGATCGCAACGCCCATCAGCGAAATCAAGGAACATTACGACGTGATCGTCATCGGCTCCGGGTATGGCGGCGGCATTGCCGCGTCGCGCCTGTCCCGGGCCGGTAAACGGGTCTGTCTGCTGGAACGCGGTCGGGAGATTCAGCCCGGCGAATATCCCAATACCATGATCGCCGCGACCGAGGAGTTGCAGGTGCACGACCCGGACGGCCATATCGGCTCGCGCACCGGGTTGTTCGATCTGCACGTCAACGCGCAGCAGAACGTGGTGGTCGGTTGCGGCCTCGGCGGTACGTCGCTGATCAATGCCAACGTCTCGCTGGAACCGACAGCCGATGTGTTCAAGGATCCACGCTGGCCGTTGGCGGTGCGCGAGGACCACGACGGCCTGCTCAAGGCGGGTTACGAAAGGGCCCGGGAGATGCTCAAACCCAACCCCTACCCGAGCACCGCGCCAAACCTGCCGAAACTCGACGCCAACAAAAAATCCGCAGACTTCCTCAAGCAAGGCGCGCACTTCTACAAGCCGCCAATCAACGTGACCTTCGACAAACTGCCCAACAACCTCAACCACGTCGGCGTCGAGCAACTGCCGTGCAACCACTGCGGCGACTGCGTTTCGGGCTGTAACAACAAGGCCAAGAACACCACGCTGATGAACTACCTGCCGGACGCCACCAATCACGGCGCGGAGATTTTCTGCCAGGCCCAGGTGCGGCATCTGGAGCGCGACGGCAACGGCTGGATCGTGCACTTCCAATACCTCGACAGCGGCCGCGAGAAGTTCGACGCGCCGACGCTGTTCGTGAAAGCCGACATCGTGGTGGTGTCCGCCGGCACCCTCGGCTCCACCGAAATTCTGCTGCGCTCGCGGGACAAGGGCTTGGTGATGTCCGGCCAGATCGGCGAGAACATGAGCGGCAACGGCGACATCCTCGGCTTCGGCCACAACTGCGAGCAGACCATCAACGGCATCGGTTTCGGCGCGCATTCGGCCAAGGAACTGCAACCGGTCGGCCCGTGCATCACCTCGATCATCGACATGCGCACCGAGGGTGACCGCAGCAGTCGCATGGTCATCGAGGAAGGTTCGATCCCCGGAGCGCTCGGCCGGCCGATGGTGCCGGCGATGGCCGGGTTCGCCGAGATGATCGGCAAGCCCACCGACGACAGCTTCAGCGGCAAAGTGAAGTACAAGGAGCGCGAAGCGGAAAGCTTTCTGCGCGGCCCGTATCACGGCGCGCTGCACAACATGCAGACCTACCTGATCATGAGCCACGACAATGGTCAGGGACGCATGGTCCTCGACAGCAAGGATCAACTGCGTATCGACTGGCCGGGCGTCGGCGAGCAGGAAAACTTCAAGATCGGCAACGAACGCCTGTACCAGAGCACCAAGGCCCTGGGCGGGATCTGGGTCGAGAACCCGATCTGGACCAAGCTGCTCAAGCACAGCATCGTCTCGGTGCATCCGCTGGGCGGTTGCGTGATGGGCGATGACGCCGCGCAAGGCGTGGTCAACCACAAGGGCCAGGTGTTCAGTGGTGCGACCGGCACCGACGTCTACGCCAATCTGTACGTGACCGACGGCGCGGTGATCCCGACGTCACTGGCGGTCAACCCGCTGCTGACCATCTCCGCCGTGAGCGAGCGCAACATGGGCCTGCTGGCCGCCGACCGGGGCTGGAAGATCGATTACACATTGCCCTCGGCACCGCGCAAACAACCGGTGCCACCGACCCTTGGCGTGCAATTCACCGAGACCATGAAGGGCTACTTCTCCCGCGCGTTCACCGCCGCACAAAGCACCGACCTGAAGGTTTATGAGGCGGCAGCCAAGCGCGGCGAGGCGGACAACTCGCCGATCGACTTCACCCTGACCATCACCGCCAACGACCTCAACCGGATGATCAAGGAGCCGGAGCACGCCGCGACCATCGTCGGCACGGTGATCGCCCCGGCGCTGTCGCCGCAGCCGCTGACCGCCAGCAACGGCGTGTTCAACCTGTTCGAGCAGTTCGAGCAGCAGGTCGACACGCGCCACATGAAGTACGACATGAAACTGACCGCCGAGGACGGCAACGACTACTTCTTCAGCGCCTTCAAGACCGTGCCGGAAGACAACGGCGTGCTGAATATCTGGCACGACACCAGCACCCTCTACGTCACGCTGTATCGCGGGCCGGACAAGACCGGCGAAGTGATCGGCTCTGGCGTGATGCACATCAAGCCGACCGACTTCGCCAAACAGATGACCACCATGAAGGTCCTCAATGCGCGCAACGAGCGCGAGCGCATCGAAGGGCTGGCGCGGTTCGGCAAGTTCTTTGCCGGGATTCTCTGGGAGAGTTACGGCGGGGTGTTCGCCGGTGACAAATACTTCAACCCCGACGCGCCGCCACGGTTGAAACGGCCGCTGGATGCGCCGACGCCGGCCGTGCATTTCTTCTCCACCGAAGATGGCGTGCAGTTGCGTCTGACCCGCTATCAGGCTGGCAGCAAAGGCCCGGTGATGCTGGTGCATGGTCTGGGCGTGGGCTCGAATATCTTTTCCACCGATACCATCCAGACCAACCTGCTGGAGTTTCTCTGCAAGCACGACTACGACGTGTGGCTGCTGGATTTCCGGGTGAGCATCCTGCTGCCGGCGAGCAAGAAGGAATGGAACGGTGACCAGATCGCCCAGTACGACTTCAAGGCCGCCATTGCGCAGATCCAGCAGAAGACCGGCGCGAAGGACGTGCAATGCGTGGTGCATTGCTACGGCGCGACCACGTTCTTCATGTCGCTGCTCGCCGGGCTGCAAGGCGTGCGTTCGGTGGTCTGCTCGCAGATCGCCGCCGACACGGTGGTCGCGACGGCGACGGGGCTCAAGGCCGGTCTGCACTTGCCGGGGATGCTCGACGCGATCGGTATCAAATCGATGACCGCCTACGCCGACAGCAAGGAGAACTGGTTCAACCGGCTCTACGACAAGGCGCTCAACGGCTACGCGCGGATCGAAGCCCAGGGCTATTGCACCAACCCGGTGTGCCACCGCATCACCTTCATGTACGCCTCGCTGTATCGCCACGACACCCTCAACGAGACACTGCACGACAACCTGCACGAGCTGTTCGGCGAGTCCAACATCGAGACCTTCGAACACCTGGCGCTGATCGTGCGCAAAGGGCATCTGGTGGATTTCAAAGGGCACGATGTGTACATGCCGCACTTCGATCGGCTGACCATGCCGATCTGCTTCATCAGCGGCGCCGACAACCAGTGTTATCTGCCGGAAAGTACGCTCAAGACCTATCAGCGGGTTTGCGAGAAGCACGGGCCGGAGCGCTACAGCCGGCATGTGGTGCCGGGTTACGGTCACATCGATTGCATGTTCGGCAAGAACGCGGTGGTCGATGTGTATCCGATCATCCTTGAACACCTGGAGAAAACCGCCCTCGGATAGCCGTCGATCGTTCCCACGCTCTGCGTGGGAAAGCCGCCATGGACGCTCTGCGTCCGCTTTTGTGACGCGCAGCGTCACGAGATGCATTCCCACGCGGACGGTTCGACGCGTCGACGTGGGTAGGATCTGGGGAACTGATATGGACAGCTACATCCGCTGGTTTCAACGCTTCATCTGGCTAGGCATTGCGATGAACATGGTGTTCGCGATCCCGGCGCTGTTTGCGCCGGGGTTGCTGACATCGGTGGTCGGCCTGCCGCCGCAACTCTCCGACCCGTGGCTGGAAAACGCCGGGATGCTGCTGGTGGGTATCAGCGTGTTCTACATGCCCTCGGGCTTCAACGCGCCGCGCTACGTGGTGCATTCCTGGCTGTGCGTGCTGACGCGGCTGATCGCCGTGGCGTTCTGGATCTACCTGATCAACACCAGCAGTCAGGGTTCGGTGTTCGTGCCGATGCTGATGGGCGACCTGAGCTTTTTCCTGATCCTCGGCATTCTGCTGTACCTCGGCACCACGCCTGAAAACCGGCCACTGGCGCTGCTCTGTGACGGCTGGCGCGAATGGCGCGCGGCGTGGGCGCGGCATTGGCAGAACCACGCGTTCAAGGTCGGTACGCTGGTAGTGGTCGCGCTGCTGGCGTTCATCGGTTACCAGACCTGGTATCAGATGCTGCGCGTGGTGCCGGAGCAGGAGTACGCCTCCGACGAAGATCACTACAAATACGCCGCGATTGGTTTGGGCATCGAAGCGCGGATTCCCTATTACCTGTTCTCGGTATTGCCGCAGATGTGCCCGGAAAAACTGCCGAAACCCGGCGGCTGGGAAGTCTTCGGTTTCCTGTTCGAGAACGGCAAGGACCTGCCGATCGGGATGGCCAAGCGGCAGATCGGCTACCCGACCGTCGAGCCGAACTGCGCGTTGTGCCACACCGGCTCCTACCGGGCGAATGCCAGCGACGTCGCGGTCAATGTGCCGAGCGCGCCGGCCAATACCCTGCAACTGCAAGCCTTCCAGTGGTTCGCCTACGATTGCGCCAGCGATCCGAAATTCACCACCGACGCGGTGATGGCGGCGATCAACAGCAAGTTCCAGCTGGGCTTTTTCGAGAAGCTCTACAACCGTTACCTGATCATCCCGATGGCCAAGACCGCGCTGCTCAAACAGAAGCAGGCCTACGCCTGGCAGAAGCTGCGCCCGCAACAGGGGCCGGGACGCACCGACACCTTCAACCCGACGAAAATGGTGGTGTTCGGCTTCCCGGATGACTCGACCATCGGCACCGTCGACCTGCCGCAAGTGTGGAACCAGAAACCCCGGGAATCGATGTACCTGCACTGGGACGGCAATAACAACAAGATCCACGAACGCAACTACGCCGCCGCGATGGCCGTGGGCGCGACGCCGGAATCGGTGCTGCCGCCGAGTTTCAACCGGGTGACCAACTGGCTGCTCGGACACAAGGCGCCGGCGTGGCCGTGGGCACTGGATCAGGCCAGGGTCGCTCAGGGCAAACCGGTGTGGGAGGCCAACTGCGCGGGTTGTCACGACTTCGGTCGCGCCGACACCGGGCAGGTCACCACCAACATCGACCAGCTCGGCACCGATCCGCACCGGCTGAACTCGTTCACTACCGGGCTGGTGGCGGCGTTCCATACCTTCAAGAAACCGCCGTTCGATTTTGGCGCCTACCGCAAGACCCAGAGCTACAGCAACACGCCCACCGACGGCATCTGGCTGCGCGCGCCGTACCTGCACAACGGTTCGGTGCCGACCCTGTGGGACTTGCTGCAACCGCCGGAAAAACGTCCGCAGGTGTTCATCACCGGCTCCGATGTCTACGACCCGGTCAACGTCGGTTTCGTGACCAGCGGCGCCCAGGCCAAGGCCTCGGCGGACTTCACCTACGACACGCGCCTGGAAGGCAACCACAACAGCGGTCACCTGTACGGCACGACGCTGTCGGACGACGACAAGCGTGCGCTGATCGAATTCATGAAAACCCTGTGAACCCTTACGGATAGAGGATTACGTCATGTCAGCGGTCGGTCATCTGAAACACGAATACGACAAGGTCAAGGTGCGCCTGCATGGCCTGTTCACGCGCATCGAAATGGCCTGGATGAAGCTCATCAGCGAACTCGAGCCGCAGGAGTTTCAAGCCATCATCAAATTGCTCCAGCGCGGTCACGATCAGGCGCAATACGTGCTCAAGCACGGCGAGCTGCCGGACGACGAACCGGCGGTGCCGTGGGAGCTGTCCCACGGCTTGTCGATCCTGCGCATCGGCAACGCGACGCCGCTGCCGCAATCGCCCGATCAACTGCAGACCAAAGTGCTCAAGGACGGCACGCTGCTGGGCTGTCGCAAGTGGGAACTGCTGGATCTGCTGTGGAGCGAGGCGCTGCTCAAGTGGATTGAAAACCTGCGCCATCACGCGACCTTCGGCACCGATCCGGCACTGGTGAAAATGGATCGCCAGGTAACGCTGGCGATTGCCGGCGATTGGGGCACCGGTCCGTTCAACAGCCATGCGCCGGCGGTGTCGGTGGCCAACCAGATGCAACTGGCCAATGCCGATTTCACCATTCACCTGGGGGACGTTTATTACGCCGGCACCCATTCTCAGGAAGACACCGACATGGCGGGCTGGCCGATGGGTACCCGCGGCTCGTTCACCCTTAATTCGAACCACGAGATGTACAGCGGCGCCCACGGCTATTTCAAGGAACTGGCCGCGCGTTTTCCGGGGCAGCAGGGCACCAGCTACTTTGCCCTGATCAACGACGACTGGCTGATTGTCGGTCTGGACACGGCGTATGCCTCGGACGTCATGAACCTGTACATGGACGGCACTCTGAACAAGCCGCAGATCGAGTGGATGAAGGGCCTGCCGAAACGCAAGAAACTCATGGTGCTCAGCCACCATCAGGGCTTTGACATCACCGGGCACAACAAGACCGCGCTGTATCAGCCGGTGTGCGATGCACTGGGGCGCGAGCCGGATTACTGGTACTGGGGGCATCTGCACAACGGCATCGTCTACGCACCACAAGGTGGGCTGCATGCGCGCTGTGCCGGGCACGGCGCGATTCCTTACGGCACCACCAGCGAGCTGAACGGACATTCGCGGGTGCTGTTTTCGGAGACGCAGGATGCGAACGATCCGGACTACCCGCTGCGGGTGTTGAACGGATATGCGAAAGTTCGGCTGGATGGCGAAAATATCGTTGAAGAATTTATCGCCGAGAATGGGGAAGTTCGCTGGCGATCAATCTAGTGTATTTAACTCAAGTGCGCCCGGTTGGGCGCATTTTTGTTTTTCAAAATTATAAAAACATTCGGAACTATATATTCGATATGCGACTTGTTTGATTTTTCGGTAAATAAGTTGCCGGCAGTCATTCGATTGTCGGGACTTTTATCATGGAAGATTGAACAATGTTTGCTATCAAGAAAACAGCACTTTCGCTGGGGCTCTTGTGTGCCCAGCTTGGTTCTTTGTCGTTAGTGTCCGCCGCTGAAACAGCGCCGGGTATCACTGACTTCAAGAAGCCGTTCAACGAATATTCGTGGGTCACTGCTCACAATGGTTATCTGGATGACATGCGCACTCAGCTCAACCGGGGCGTTCGTGGTTTCATGCTGGACTTGCACCCCGGAAACCTGACGGGTGGGGCCGATGCCTATCTGTGTCACACCGGAGAAAAAGGTACTTGCGACATACGTACGGACATGAAATTTGCCGATGCATTGAACAATGTATTTCTGCCTTATCTGCGCAGTAATCCCAACGCTGTCGTGACGCTGTTGCTGGAAAACCTTGTGGGAAGGGCCGAATTCAACAATGCGATGAATCGGGTGCCAGGTCTGGCTGATTGGGTATTCGATCCCAAGGCCTATCCGAACACCCGTACATGGCCGACGCTTGAGCAGATGATCGGCAGCGGCAAGCGACTGGTTATTCTCACCGACCGAAATGCCGGGGAGTACAACGTCAATGGCAAGACCATCAATGTGCTGCAGGACAGTCAATGGGAAAGCCAGAACTACTGGGATCTGGGCATTACTTCGCTCAAGCATGAATGGAGTTGCCCTTCGCGCTGGACGAATTACCATCCGACCGTGTCAGTCACTGGATTCACTCAATGGCCAAGGCTGTTCGTGATGAACCAGTTCCACGGCTGGGGCGCGACATCACTGCATGCGGGCAGTACCGATAACAACCTGACCTGGCTTGAGCGCCGTGTTGATAACCATTGTGCAAGCGCACTGGGCAAGCGCACCGCCCCCAGCTTCCTGACGATTGATTTCAATCAGACGGGGGATGCCTTCCCCTACGCAGCCGCATTGACTCAGGGTGGTTTCTACTTCTACTCGAAAAACAATGTGGACAAGACCGGTGACAGTGTCTGTGTCGTTCCGGCGGGGCAGGATCTCGATTTCAGTTTGCCTGCACGGGGTTGTGAGAATGATGAAGCGCGCTCGCTTGAGTTGCGTGGTATCGCCAAAGGTACACGTCTGAGTGTTTATGACTCGTCCGGTGGCAATACCAGTGACGATTACACCTTTGTTGATGTTAAACGTGATATCGGGATCAATGAATCAGTAAGACTTGGCAGTTTCGAGGCCAACTTTGAAAGCGCCGATATCAAAGTAACCCATGTTCGTAATAACGGTCTGGATGGAAAGATCTCGCGTATTTCGATAGGAAAATCACCGGCGCCAGGCGACTTTCGTGACGCAAGTGTGGTGTTCTACGAGGGCAATTCCGCCACTGAAAATGTTGTTTGTACGGTGAACCTCGCGACCACCCGGACATTCAACTTCAGCGGTGACTGTGATAACGATGAAGCGCGGTCCGCGAAGGTTGTGAAAGCCAAGGGCGGCTCCAGTTTCATGGTCTATGGAAATAAGAACGTGAATGAAAACCAGGGCTACGCACGGGTGGATTTTATAAGCGACATTACTACGCCGGTGATTATTGGCAGCTTCGAGAGGAGTTATGACGCGGGTGCCTACCGCGTCATTCGAGGCGGTCCGAGCAACACGCTGGATGGCAAGGTTTCGAGCATGAGAATCATGGCGAAGTAAGGCATGAAAAAACAAACCCGCAGCGTCGGACGACGTCTGCGGGTTTTGTTGTACGGCGCGGGTTTAACCCTGAACCGGGACGCCTTTGAGGTAGGGTGCAGGCTCGGCGCCGAGGTTGCTCAGCATCCGCTCGCTGTACCAGTCCACGAAGTTGACCACGCCGAACTCATAAGTCTTGGAGTA
The DNA here is from genome assembly GCF_056626735.1 of Pseudomonas sp. 1. NCBI lineage: Bacteria > Pseudomonadati > Pseudomonadota > Gammaproteobacteria > Pseudomonadales > Pseudomonadaceae > Pseudomonas > Pseudomonas sp. 1. The sequence goes on from NZ_JBWXMQ010000005.1 coordinate 195,044, forward strand.
CGGCCCCGGCTGGTACGCGGTGGAGTTGATCCCGCGCTGGTTCTCTTCGGCCAGACGACGGTCCTGATCGTTGGTCGCGTCCCACACCTTGCGCATGCGTTCGACGTCGTAATCCACGCCTTCGACCGCATCCTTGTGCACCAGCCATTTGGTGGTGACCATGGTTTCCTGGGCGCTGATCGGCCACACGGTGAAGACGATGATGTGGTCACCCATGCAGTGGTTCCACGAGTGCGGCAGGTGCAGGATGCGCATCGAGCCCAGGTCCGGGTTCTTGATCCGGCCCATCAGCTTGGCGCAGCCCTGTTTGCCGTCCATGGTCATCGACACGGTGCCCTTGAGCAGCGGCATGCGCACGATGCGGTTGCGCAGGCCGAAACTGGCGTGAGCGTAAGGGATCTTCTCGGCTTCCCAGGCAGCGGCAGAGGCGGCGACGTGATCCTTGAACGCCTGGTCGGCGCGCGGGTCAGTGACGTCGTCCCACTCCAGCAGGGTTTTCAGCAACTCCGGGTGCGAACCGTTGCAGTGGTAGCACTCGCGGTTGTTTTCCAGCACCAGTTTCCAGTTGGCCTTTTCCATCAAGGTGGTTTGCACCGCCACCTTGGTGTTCTCCATGTCGTAGGGTTCCATGTAGTGGTTCAGGGTCGACAGGAAGTCATCGATGGCCGGCGGGTTTTCCGCCAGGCTGATGAAGATGTAGCCGCCGGCGGTCTTCACGTTCACCGGTTTGAGGCCGTACTGATTCATGTCGAAATCGGCGCCCATCTCGGTACCGGCGAACAGCAGGCGGCCGTCCAGTTCGTAGGTCCACTGGTGGTAGTGGCAGACCAGTTTGGCGACCTTGCCCTTGTCGCTGGTGCACAGGCGCGAGCCACGGTGGCGGCAGACGTTGTGGAACGCATGCACCACGCCTTCGGCACCGCGAATGACGATGATCGGGTTCTTGCCGATCTGCAGGGTCAGGTAGTTGCCCTTGGCCGGGATCTCGCAGGTCATGCCGGCGATCAACCACTCTTTCTGGAAGATCTCCTGCATGTCGATATCGAACAGGCGCTCGTCACTGTAGAACGGTTGCGGCAGCGAAAAGGTGCGCTCGCGCTCCTGCAGCATTTGTGCGGTGGCCTTGCGTGCGGGTTCCAGCAGGTCGCCCAGGCTGATTTTTGCGGTGTCCATCGATGAATTCCTCAAGGCCATCTGCGTGGCCGCGAAAGTGGCTGATCGGGTGTGCGGCTAAAGGGTGCTACGCAAGGTGTAAAGAAACCGTTTGTGTTGGGGCGAGTGTGGGGCCGGCGCAGGCGGGAACCTTATCCATGGGCGACATGGTGCAATCTGTTCCCGACGCGCAACCCCCGGTGGTTGGGGGCTGGTCGCGATAAGTATGTGAATGTCGCGGATAGGTAAACGGGGCGTTCACGCTATACGCAGAATCGCCACATGAAGGCCGACAGTCGGCCGTGGAGAACAGCATGTCGAACAGCTTCCTGAATCCGGTCACCACCCAGACCTGGGCCAATGGCCGACACATCGTCCGTTGCGTCAAAGTCATCCAGGAAACCTGGGACGTGCGCACCTTCTGTTTCATGGCCGACCAGCCGATCCTGTTCTTCTTCAAGCCCGGGCAGTTCGTGACCCTGGAGCTGGAAATCGAAGGCCAGCCGATCATGCGTTCGTACACCATCTCCAGCTCGCCGTCGGTGCCGTACAGCTTTTCGGTGACCATCAAGCGCGTGCCGGGGGGCAAGGTGTCCAACTGGTTGCACGACACCCTGCACGAAGGTCAGGAGCTGGCGGTGCACGGACCGGTCGGGCTGTTCAACGCGATCGACTTCCCGAGCCCGAAAGTGCTGTACCTCAGCGGTGGCGTCGGTATCACCCCGGTGATGTCCATGGCGCGCTGGTTCTACGACACCAACGGCAACGTCGACATGACGTTCATCCACAGCGCCCGCTCACCGAAGGACATCATTTACCACCGCGAGCTGGAACACATGGCGTCGCGGATCGACAACTTCAGCCTGCACCTGATCTGCGAGAAGCACGGGCTGGGCGAGCCGTGGGCCGGCTATCGCGGCTATCTCAACCACAAGATGCTGGAACTGATGGTGCCGGACTTCCTTGAGCGTGAAGTCTTCTGCTGCGGCCCGACGCCATACATGACAGCGGTCAAGCGCCTGCTGGAAAACGCCGGCTACGACATGAAGCGCTATCACGAGGAGTCCTTCGGCGCCACGCCGCCGGAAGCCCGCGCCGATGCGGTGGAACAGGCCGAGCAGGCCGCCGAAGCACCGGAAATCCCGGCGGCGGATCTGCACCTGGTGGAATTCACCTCATCGGACAAGAGCATCCGCGTGGCTCCGGGCGAGACCGTGCATGCGGCGGCGGCCAAGGTCGGCCTGATGATCCCGAAAGCCTGTGGCATGGGGATCTGCGGGACGTGCAAGGTGCTCAAGCTCGGCGGCGAGGTAGAGATGGATCACAACGGCGGGATCACCGAGGACGACGAGGCGGAGGGGTACATTCTTTCTTGCTGCAGCGTGCCGAAGGGGGATGTACGGATCGAATATTGATGGAGGCATGAATCCTGTGGGAACGAGCTCGTTCCCACAGGGGTTGTCGTTCAGTCGACAAACAAATCCGTCATCAACTTCGCATCACTTCCCGGTTCAAAACGGTAATGATCGAACTCGGTCACGCCGCTCTCCCGCAAAACCTCCTCATCAATCAACAACCGCCCGGTAATCCGCCGTCCGCTGCTGTTCAGAATCACATGTGCCGCGTCCGCCATGATCGCCGGCGTGCGCGCATGCTTGAACGACTCGCGATTGCCCAGCTGAAACTCGATCGCCGCCGTGGCGATCATGGTCTGCGGCCATAGCGAATTGACACTGATCCCGTAGTGGGCGAATTCCTCGCTCATCCCGATCGTCAGCATGCTCATGCCGTACTTGGTCACCGTGTAGGGGCTGTATTGCGCGAACCATTTGCTGGCCAGGTTCAGCGGCGGTGACAGGTTGAGAATGTGTCCAGAGGACTTCTTCAAATAGGGCAACGCCGCCTGGCTGCACAGCAACACCGCACGGGTGTTGATCTGATGCATCAGGTCGAAACGCTTGAGTTCGATGTGCTGCACACCGGTCAACTTGATCGCCCCGGCGTTGTTCACCAGCGCATCGATCCCGCCGAAATGTTCATTGGCCTGGGCCAGCGCCTGACGCACCGCGTCTTCATCGCGTACATCCACTTGCAACGCCAGTGCCTTGCCGCCGGCCGCTTCGACTTCCGCCGCGACACTGTGAATGGTGCCGGGCAATTTGGCATGCGGTTCGGCGCTCTTGGCCGCGATCACGATATTGGCCCCGTCCCGCGCAGCCCGCAGCGCAATCTCGCGCCCGATGCCACGGCTGGCGCCAGTGATGAACAAGGTTTTGCCTTTTAGCGACATGCGCAAGCTCCTGCTTATTGTTATGCGAGCGAAGGCTCGACAAACAATGTAGACGATGGAGCTGAAATGGAAGGGGGGAGCCTGATCGTTCCCACGCTCCGCGTGGGAATGCAGCCTTTGACGCTCCGCGTCACGACGGTGCCTGGCATTGCATCGGCGGTGCAGCAGGAACGCGGAGCGTCCCGGAAGGCATTCCCACGCGGAGCATGGGAACGATCGGAGTAGGGAGGCCGATGTCTGTGGCGGCGGTAGGGAATTCAGTTGTCGCTTTGAGTAGTGATCGTTCCCACGCTCCGCGTGGGAATGCAGCCCTCGACGCTCCGCGTCATGACGGTGGCAGGCGTTGCGTCGGTGGTGCGGCAGGAACGCGGAGCGTCCCGGTATGCATTCCCACGCGGAGCATGGGAACGATCGGAGTAGGGAGGCCGATGTCTGTGGCGACGGTAGGGAATTCAGTTGTCGCTTTGAGTAGTGATCGTTCCCACGCTCTGCGTGGGAATGCAGCCTTTGACGCTCCGCGTCATGACGGTGGCAGGCGTTGCGTCGGTGGTGTGGCAGTAACGCGGAGCGTCCCGGGAGGCATTCCCACGCGGAGCATGGGAACGATCTGCGGGTGGGATATCGGGGGCTTCAGTACCAGCGCTGAACCTCGATCAACCCCTCCAGCCCTGCATAATTTCGGGCACTCGAATACCGCCAGTGCTCAGGCAGCTCGACATAACCGCGCTTTACCGGGTTGTTGTGGATGTAATCGAGTTTCTGGCGCATGACTTCTTCGCTGTAGACCATCTCTGCGTGAGCACCTTCCTGCCACATCTGATACACCCGATCTTCCTTGTGTGCCCGTTTGCTGAAGCGAAGCCGATTCAATGCTCTTTCTGCACCCTTACTTTGCAGATCATCAATGATCTGTCGGGCGGTGAAGGATTTGAACTGGCTCAGGCATTTGCTCAGGTCAGGCGCCTGGGCGACGAAGTGCAGGTGGTTTTCCAGGATCACGTAGCCGTAGAGCTTCAGCTCCTGATGGGTTTGTTGATAGCGCCAACAGTTGAGCAGGTGGTCGACGAGATAAGGGCGGACGAACAGTGGCAGCCACTCCACCAGCGTGCAGGTCAGGAAGTGAGGTTTGTCGGATTCGGTGATGGTGTAGCGGCTTCGGCCCATGGGATTCATCCTTGAATCTTGCGGTGCTGCTGAGAGGAACGCGGAGCGTCCCCGGATGCATTCCCACGCAGACGGTTCGACGCCTCGACGTGGGAACGATCAACGCCACGGGGAGGCGATCAGGCCGACATGACTTCGCGGATGTCGCGCGCCAGTTCGCGTACGCGTTCTTCTTCGGTGTCCCACGAGCACATGAAGCGGGCGCCGCCCTTGCCGATGAAGGTGTAGAAGCGCCAGCCGCGAGCGGTCAGGGCGGCGATGGCCGGTTCCGAGAGTTGCAGGAACACGCCGTTGGCCTGGACCGGGAACATCAGTTCCACGCCCGGGATGTCGCTGACCAGTTCAGCCAGCAGTTGCGCGCAGTGGTTGGCGTGGCGGGCGTATTTGAGCCAGGCGTCGTTTTCCAGGATGCCGACCCACGGCGCCGACAGGAAGCGCATCTTCGAAGCCAGTTGCCCGGCCTGTTTGCAGCGGTAGTCGAAGTCTTCGGCCAGTTTGTGGTTGAAGAACAGGATAGCTTCACCCACCGCCATGCCGTTTTTCGTGCCGCCGAAGCACAGTACGTCGACACCGGCCTTCCAGGTCAGGTCCGCCGGCGAGCAGCCGAGGAAGGCGCAGGCGTTGGAAAAGCGCGCGCCGTCCATGTGCAGGTTCAAGCCCAGTTCCTTGCAGGTGTCGCTGATGGCGCGGACTTCTTCCGGGGTGTAGACGCTGCCGACTTCGGTGGCCTGGGTCAGTGTCACCACGCGCGGTTTCGGGTAGTGGATGTCCTGGCGCTTGAGCGCGACCTCGCGGATCGAGGCCGGGGTGATCTTGCCGTTTTCAGTGCCGGCGATCAGCAGTTTCGAACCGTTGGAGAAAAATTCCGGTGCGCCGCATTCGTCGGTTTCGACGTGGGCGGTTTCCGAGCAGATGACGCTGTGGTAACTCTGGCACAGCGACGACAGCGCGAGGGAGTTGGCGGCGGTGCCGTTGAAGGCGAAGAACACTTCGCAGTCGGTCTCGAACAGCTTGCGGAAATAATCGGAGGCGCGTGCTGTCCACTCATCGTCGCCATAGGCGCGCTGGTGGCCGTGGTTGGCCTGTTCCATGGCAGCCCAGGCTTCAGGGCAGATACCGGAATAGTTGTCGCTGGCGAATTGTTGGCTCTTGTCGGTCATGGCCGGCTTCCGTAATCGAGGCGCTTGTGGCGCTTCGTGGGGTCAATGATGGTGCGCACTGTACCGAAGATCATCCGGGGAGCACACGGGATGTCGCTGTCAAAACTTTACAAGGATGCGAGCCGATTATGCACCTGAGCCGGCGCGACGGCGCACTCGATCTGCTCAAGTGGCTGGCGCTGCTGAGCATGCTGCTCGATCACCTGCGATATGTCGGGATCAGCGCCGATTGGCTGTATGTGCCGGGACGGCTGGCGTTCCCGTGGTTCTGCCTGGCGATGGCGGCGAATCTGACCCGGGACGGCGCACGCAAGACCGAATGGCGCTATCTGGGCTGGTTGCTGCTGTTCAGCGCTATCAGTGAAATTCCCTACCGTCTGTACATTCCCGCGCCCGACACCTTGAACGTGATGCCCACGCTGGCGCTGGGTTTGCTGGTGGCGCGAGGCTGGCAGGATCGAGTGCTGATTTCACGCCTGCTGGGAGTCGGAGCCTTACTGGCGGCGGCGATGTTCCCGGAGCGGCTGATGTTCGGTCTGTTCGGCGTCCTGCTGCCGCTGGCGATGTTGCTGGTATTTCATCGGCCCTGGTATTTCAGCCTGCTACCAGGGCTGGTGTGTGTGGCCGCGAATCAATGGCGGGTGCTGTACGAAGCCGCGCAGTTCGGCAACATCGTCGCCATCCTCGGCATTGCGACCTGCCTGATGGCGCCACTGCTCGGAATGATCCTGTTGCGACACGCCACTTACCTCCACGCGCCACCCATGCGGCGCTGGGCGTATGCGCTCTATCCCGCGCATTTCATGGTCCTTCTGGCCTTGCGCCAGCTGCTTGTTTGAGTCCGTCGTCCCCGCCATGTCGTAAACGCACCTTTGCGTGGCGTCCGTAGGCATTTGACCTCCCTGCGCCGGCCATACCATCGCATCAAAGGGCACTGGCTGAACGCCGTGCCTTACCGAGACGAATGGCGCACAGATGCCGCTGGGAGAGACGCGATGTTCAGCAAGCAAGACCGGATCCAGGGTTACGACGATGCACTGCTGGCGGCGATGAATGCCGAGGAGCAACGTCAGGAAGATCACATCGAGCTGATCGCGTCGGAGAACTACACCAGCAAACGCGTGATGGAAGCGCAAGGCAGCGGCCTGACCAACAAATACGCCGAAGGCTATCCGGGCAAGCGCTACTACGGTGGCTGCGAGCACGTCGACAAGGTCGAAGCGCTGGCCATCGAACGCGCCAAGCAACTGTTCGGCGCCGATTACGCCAACGTCCAGCCGCACTCCGGTTCCTCGGCCAACAGCGCCGTGTACCTGGCCCTGCTGCAAGCAGGCGACACCATTCTCGGCATGAGTCTGGCCCACGGCGGTCACCTGACCCACGGCGCCAAGGTTTCGTCCTCGGGCAAGTTGTACAACGCCGTGCAGTACGGCATCGACACCAACACCGGCCTGATCGATTACGACGAAGTCGAGCGTCTGGCCGTCGAGCACAAACCGAAAATGATCGTCGCCGGTTTCTCGGCTTACTCGAAAACCCTCGACTTCCCGCGCTTCCGTCAGATCGCCGACAAGGTTGGCGCGCTGCTGTTCGTCGACATGGCCCACGTTGCCGGTCTGGTGGCCGCCGGTCTGTACCCGAACCCGCTGCCGTACGCCGATGTGGTCACCACCACCACCCACAAGACCCTGCGCGGTCCGCGTGGCGGCCTGATCCTGGCCAAGGCGAACGAAGAGATCGAGAAGAAGCTCAACGCGGCGGTATTCCCCGGCGCCCAGGGCGGCCCGCTGATGCACGTCATCGCCGGCAAGGCCGTGTGCTTCAAGGAAGCGCTTGAGCCTGGCTTCAAGGCCTATCAGCAACAAGTGATCGACAACGCCCAGGCGATGGCGAGCGTCTTTATCAAACGTGGCTACGATGTAGTGTCCGGCGGCACCGACAACCACCTGTTCCTGGTCAGCCTGATCCGTCAGGGCCTCACCGGTAAAGACGCAGATGCCGCCCTCGGTCGCGCGCACATCACCGTCAACAAGAACGCCGTACCGAACGACCCGCAGTCGCCGTTCGTCACCTCCGGCCTGCGCATCGGCACCCCGGCGGTGACCACCCGCGGCTTCAAGGTGACCCAGTGCGTGACGCTGGCCGGCTGGATCTGCGACATCCTCGACAACCTCGGCGATGCCGATGTCGAGGCCAATGTCGCCCAGCAGGTTTCGGCCCTGTGCGCTGACTTCCCGGTTTATCGCTGAGCGTTCTGGAGTACATGACTATGCAACGCTATTCGGGCTTCGGCCTCTTCAAACACTCCCTCAGCCACCACGAAAACTGGCAGCGCATGTGGCGCACGCCGACCCCGAAAAAGGTCTACGACGTGGTCATTGTCGGCGGCGGCGGGCACGGTCTGGCGACGGCCTACTATCTGGCCAAAGAACACGGCATCACCAACGTGGCCGTGGTCGAGAAGGGTTGGCTGGGCGGCGGTAACACCGCGCGCAACACCACCATCGTCCGCTCCAACTACCTGTGGGACGAGTCGGCGCACCTGTACGAACACGCGATGAAACTGTGGGAAGGCCTTTCGCAAGACCTGAACTACAACGTGATGTTCTCCCAGCGCGGCGTCTACAACCTGTGCCACACCCTGCAGGACATCCGTGATTCCGAGCGTCGGGTCAGCGCCAACCGCCTCAATGGCGTGGACGGCGAACTGCTCAACGCCAAGCAAGTCGCGGACGAAATTCCGTACCTCGACTGCTCGAAAAACACCCGCTACCCGGTGATGGGCGCAACCGTTCAGCGTCGCGGCGGCGTGGCCCGTCACGATGCCGTGGCGTGGGGCTTTGCCCGTGCCGCCGACGCCTTGGGCGTGGACCTGATCCAGCAGACCGAAGTGATCGGTTTCCGCAAGGAAAACGGCGTGTGCATCGGCGTTGAAACCAACAAGGGTTTCATCGGCGCCAAGCGCGTCGGCGTGGTGACCGCCGGTAACTCCGGGCACATGGCCAGACTCGCCGGTTTCCGTCTGCCGATCGAATCCCACCCGTTGCAGGCGCTAGTGTCCGAGCCGATCAAACCGATCATCGACAGCGTGATCATGTCCAACGCCGTGCACGGTTACATCAGCCAGTCCGACAAGGGCGACCTGGTGATCGGCGCCGGTATCGACGGCTACAACGGCTACGGTCAGCGCGGTTCGTATCCGGTGATCGAGCACACCATCCAGGCCATCGTCGAGATGTTCCCGGTGCTGTCGCGGGTGCGCATGAACCGTCAGTGGGGCGGCATCGTCGACACCACGCCGGACGCCTGCCCGATCATCTCGAAGACCCCGGTGCCGAACATGTTCTTCAACTGCGGTTGGGGCACTGGTGGCTTCAAGGCCACACCTGGCTCGGGCAACGTGTTTGCCGCGAGTCTGGCCAAAGGTGAAATGCACCCGCTGGCCGCACCTTTCTCCATCGACCGTTTCCACAGCGGTGCGTTGATCGATGAACACGGCGCTGCGGCTGTCGCCCACTAACAGGAGAAATCCCCATGTTGCATATCTTCTGTCCTCACTGCGGCGAACTGCGCTCCGAAGAGGAATTCCATGCATCCGGCCAGGCGCACATTCCGCGTCCGCTGGATCCGAACAGCTGCACCGACGAGGAGTGGGGCGACTACATGTTCTTCCGCGACAACCCTCGCGGTCTGCACCACGAGTTGTGGGATCACGTCGCCGGTTGCCGCCAGTACTTCAACGTCACCCGCGACACCGTGACCTACGAGATTCTCGAAACCTACAAGATCGGCACCAAGCCGCAATTCACCGACAAGGCTGACACTGCGAAAACAGCCACGACGGCGCTGGGAGAGAAGGTATGAGCCAGACCAATCGCCTGTCCAACGGTGGACGGATCGACCGCAACAAAGTGCTGAGCTTCACCTTCAACGGCCAGACCTACAAAGGTTTCGAAGGCGACTCGCTGGCCGCAGCCCTGCTGGCCAACGGCGTCGACATCATTGGCCGCAGCTTCAAGTATTCGCGTCCACGCGGCATCTTCGCCGCCGGTGCCGAAGAGCCGAACGCGGTGCTGCAGATCGGTGCAACCGAAGCCACCCAGATTCCCAACGTGCGCGCCACGCAACAGGCGTTGTACCAGGGCCTGGTCGCCACCAGCACCAACGGCTGGCCGAGCGTCAACAACGACATGATGGGAATTCTCGGCAAGGTCGGCGGCAAGCTGATGCCACCGGGTTTCTACTACAAAACCTTCATGTATCCGCAATCGTTCTGGATGACTTACGAGAAGTACATCCGCAAGGCTGCAGGTTTAGGTCGCTCGCCGACCGAGGTCGATCCGGACACCTACGACTACATGAACCAGCACTGCGACGTGCTGATCGTCGGCGCCGGCCCGGCCGGTCTGGCCGCTGCCCTGGCGGCTGCGCGCAGCGGTGCGCGGGTGATCATCGCCGATGAACAGGAAGAGTTCGGCGGCAGCCTGCTCGACTCCCGCGAAAGCCTCGACGGCAAGCCTGCGATGGAGTGGGTGGCCAGTGTCATCGCTGAATTGAAGAACACTCCGGACGTGCTGCTGTTGCCGCGCGCCACGGTCAACGGTTACCACGACCACAACTTCCTGACCATTCACGAACGCCTCACCGATCACCTCGGTGACCGTGCTCCGATCGGCCAGGTGCGTCAGCGCATTCACCGCGTCCGCGCCAAGCGTGTGGTGCTGGCGACCGGCGCTCACGAGCGTCCGCTGGTCTACGGCAACAACGACGTGCCGGGCAACATGCTCGCCGGCGCAGTGTCGACCTACGTGCGCCGTTACGGCGTGGCACCGGGCAAAAAGCTGGTGCTGTCGACCAACAACGATCACGCCTATCGGGTGGCGCTGGACTGGCTCGACGCCAGCCTGCAAGTGGTCGCCATCGCCGACGCGCGCAGCAATCCGCGTGGTGCACTGGTGGAAGAAGCGCGCGCCAAAGGCATTCGCATCCTCACTGGCAGCGCCGTGATCGAGGCCCGTGGCAGCAAGCACGTCACCGCTGCCCGCGTGGCGGCGATCGATGTCAAAGGCCACAAGGTCACCAGCCCGGGCGAATGGCTCGACTGCGACCTGATCGCCAGCTCCGGTGGTTACAGCCCGGTGGTTCACCTGGCGTCGCACCTTGGCGGCAAGCCGATCTGGCGCGAAGACATCCTCGGTTTCGTACCGGGCGAAGCACCGCAAAAACGCGTGTGCGTCGGTGGCATCAACGGCGTCTACGGTCTTGGCGATTCGCTGGCTGACGGTTTTGAAGGCGGCGTGCGCGCTGCGTCCGAAGCCGGTTTCCAGACCGTTGAAGCCGTGTTGCCGAAAGCCCTGAGCCGTCTCGAAGAACCCACCCTGGCGCTGTTCCAGGTGCCGCACGAGAAAGGTACTTCCCGGGCGCCGAAGCAATTCGTCGACCTGCAGAACGACGTGACCGCCGCCGCCATCGAACTGGCGACCCGCGAAGGTTTCGAATCGGTCGAGCACGTCAAACGCTACACCGCGCTGGGCTTCGGCACCGATCAGGGCAAGCTCGGCAACGTCAACGGCCTGGCGATTGCCGCCCGTTCGCTGAACGTGACCATCCCGCAGATGGGCACCACGATGTTCCGTCCGAACTACACGCCGGTGACATTCGGTGCGGTAGCCGGCCGTCACTGCGGGCACATCTTCGAACCGGTGCGTTACACCGCGCTGCATCAATGGCACCTGAAAAACGGCGCCGAGTTCGAAGACGTCGGTCAGTGGAAGCGTCCTTGGTACTTCCCGAAAAACGGCGAAGACATGCATGCCGCGGTCAAACGCGAATGCAAGGCTGTGCGCGACAGCGTTGGCCTGCTGGACGCCTCGACCCTGGGCAAGATCGACATCCAGGGCCCGGACGCCCGCGAGTTCCTCAACCGCGTGTACACCAACGCCTGGACCAAGCTCGACGTGGGCAAGGCCCGTTACGGCCTGATGTGCAAGGAAGACGGCATGGTCTTCGACGACGGTGTGACGGCGTGTCTGGCCGACAACCATTTCGTCATGACCACCACCACCGGCGGCGCGGCTCGCGTCCTGCAGTGGCTGGAGCTGTACCACCAGACCGAATGGCCGGACCTGAAGGTTTATTTCACCTCCGTCACCGACCACTGGGCGACCATGACCCTGTCCGGCCCGAACAGCCGCAAGCTGCTCAGCGCCGTGACCGACATCGATCTGGCCAACGAAGCGTTCCCGTTCATGACCTGGAAAGAAGGTCTGGTCGGCGGTGTGCCGGCACGGGTGTTCCGCATCTCGTTCACCGGTGAGCTGTCGTACGAAGTCAACGTCCAGGCCGACTACGCGATGGGCGTGCTGGAAAAAATCGTCGAGGCGGGCAAGCAGTACAACCTGACCCCGTATGGCACCGAGACCATGCACGTGCTGCGGGCCGAGAAGGGCTTCATCATCGTCGGCCAGGACACCGACGGCTCGATGACCCCGGACGACCTGAACATGGGCTGGTGCGTCGGCCGCACCAAACCGTTCTCGTGGATCGGCCAGCGCGGCATGAACCGTGAAGACTGCGTGCGTGACCAGCGTAAACAACTGGTGGGCCTGAAGCCGATCGATCCGAACGTGTGGCTGCCGGAAGGTGCACAGCTGGTGTTCAACACCAAGCAGTCGATCCCGATGACCATGGTCGGCCACGTGACCTCCAGCTACGCGCACAACTCCCTCGGCTATTCGTTTGCCATGGGCGTGGTGAAGGGCGGTCTGAAGCGCATGGGCGAGCGGGTGTTCGCACCGCTGGCGGACGGCAGCGTGATCGAGGCGGAAATCGTTTCTTCGGTGTTCTTCGATCCGAAAGGCGATCGCCAGAACATTTGACACTGATCGTTCCCACGTCGAGGCGTCGAACCGTCTGCGTGGGAATGCATCCCGGGACGCTACGCGTCCCAAGAGCGGACGCAGAGCGTCCATGGCGGCATTCCCACGCAGAGCGTGGGAACGATCAAACAAAAGAATAGGTGCTTTATGACCGCAGCCAACGTTTACCAACAACGCCCGACTAACGGGGCCAAGGCCGAGTCGTCGCTGCATCACGCCGACCTCGCCAGCCTGGTCGGCAAGGGCCGCAAGACCGCCGGCGTGACCGTGCGCGAGAAGAAACTCCTCGGCCATCTGACCATCCGTGGCGACGGTCACGATGCCGCGTTCGCTGCCGGCGTGCACAAAGCGCTGGGCATCGAATTGCCGGGCGCCCTGAGCGTGATCGTCAAAGGCGAAACCAGCCTGCAATGGATGGGGCCGGATGAGTGGCTGCTGATCGTGCCGAGCGGTGAAGAATTCGCCGCCGAGCAGAAACTGCGCGAAGCGCTGGGCGATCTGCACATCGCAATCGTCAACGTCAGCGGCGGGCAGCAAATACTTGAACTGAGCGGCCCGAACGTGCGTCAGGTGCTGATGAAATCCACCAGCTACGACGTTCACCCGAACAACTTCCCGGTCGGCAAGGCCGTTGGCACGGTGTTCGCCAAGTCGCAGCTGATGATTCGCCACACCGCCGAAGACACCTGGGAACTGCTGATCCGTCGCAGCTTCTCGGATTACTGGTGGTTGTGGTTGCAGGATGCGTCTGCCGAATACGGCCTAAGCGTTCAGGCGTAATGATCGTTCCCACGCTTTGCGTGGGAATGCATCCCGGGACGCTCCGCGTCCCAAGAACGGACGCAGAGCGTCCATTGCGGCATTCCCACGCAGAGCATGGGAACGATCAGAGGCCAGACCCAGGAGAAAACGATGAGCCGCGCCCCGGATACATGGATTCTGACCGCCGACTGCCCCAGCGTTCTCGGCACCGTGGACGCGGTGACGCGTTTTCTGTTCGAGCAGGGCTGTTACGTCACCGAGCACCACTCGTTCGATGACCGGCTTTCGGGCCGGTTCTTCATTCGGGTGGAATTCCGTCAGCCCGAAGGCTTCGACGAGCAATCCTTCCGCGCCGGCCTCGCCGAACGCGGTCAGGCGTTCGGCATGATCTTCGAGCTGACCGCGCCGAACTACCGGCCAAAAGTGGTGATCATGGTTTCCAAGGCCGATCACTGCCTCAACGACTTGCTCTACCGCCAGCGCATCGGCCAGTTGTCGATGGATGTGGCGGCGGTGGTCTCCAACCACCCGGACCTCAAGCCGCTGGCCGACTGGCACCAGATTCCCTACTACCATTTCCCCCTCGACCCCAACGACAAACCCGCCCAGGAACGGCAGGTGTGGCAGGTGATCGAGGAGGCCGGCGCTGAACTGGTGATTCTCGCCCGCTACATGCAGGTGCTGTCACCGGAGCTGTGCCGCAAGCTCGATGGCAAGGCGATCAACATTCACCACTCGCTGCTGCCGGGCTTCAAGGGCGCCAAGCCGTATCACCAGGCCTACAACAAGGGCGTGAAACTGGTGGGCGCCACGGCGCATTACATTAACAACGACCTCGACGAGGGGCCGATCATCGCCCAGGGCGTCGAGGCGGTGGATCACAGTCATTACCCCGAAGACCTGATCGCCAAGGGGCGTGATATCGAAGGCCTGACCTTGGCCCGGGCGGTGGGGTATCACATTGAGCGGAGGGTGTTTTTGAACGCCAATCGCACGGTCGTTCTCTAGATCGCTTTCGCGAGCAAGCTCGCTCCCACATTGGAATGCGTACCCCTGTGGGAGCGAGCTTGCTGGCGATGAGGCCATAACAGGCAACACAAGAATCAGCATCTGTACCCGAGCACTTAACGCGCTGCCTGCCTGGGCGGCGCGGTTCCATAAAAACAACAGCGAGGTGAAAGCATGTCTGGCAATCGTGGTGTGGTGTATCTCGGCGCTGGCAAGGTCGAAGTACAGAAAATCGACTATCCGAAAATGCAGGACCCGCGCGGCAGGAAGATCGAGCACGGCGTCATCCTGCGTGTGGTTTCAACCAATATTTGCGGCTCCGACCAGCACATGGTGCGCGGCCGTACTACCGCCCAGGTCGGTCTGGTGCTGGGGCACGAGATCACCGGTGAAGTGATCGAGAAGGGCAGCGACGTCGAAAACCTGAAAATCGGCGACCTGGTGTCCGTTCCGTTCAACGTGGCTTGCGGGCGCTGCCGTTCCTGCAAGGAGCAACACACCGGCGTCTGCCTGACCGTCAACCCGGCCCGCGCCGGCGGTGCCTACGGTTACGTCGACATGGGCGACTGGACCGGCGGCCAGGCCGAATACGTGCTGGTGCCGTACGCCGACTTCAACCTGCTGAAACTGCCGGACCGCGACAAGGCCATGGAGAAAATCCGTGACCTGACCTGCCTCTCCGACATTCTGCCGACCGGTTACCACGGCGCCGTTACCGCCGGCGTTGGTCCGGGCAGCACCGTTTACATCGCGGGTGCAGGTCCGGTCGGTCTGGCCGCAGCCGCCTCCGCCCGTTTGCTCGGCGCGGCGGTGGTGATCGTCGGAGACGTCAATACCATCCGCCTGGCCCACGCCAAGGCTCAGGGTTTCGAGATTGTTGACCTGTCGAAAGACACCCCGTTGCACGAACAGATCGCTGCATTGCTGGGCGAGCCTGAAGTGGATTGCGCGGTGGACTGCGTCGGCTTCGAAGCTCGCGGCCATGGTCACGACGGCGTCAAATCCGAAGCCCCGGCCACGGTGCTCAACTCGCTGATGGGCGTGGTGCGTGTCGCCGGCAAGATCGGTATTCCGGGCCTGTACGTGACCGAAGATCCGGGCGCTGTCGATGCCGCCGCGAAAATGGGCAGCCTGAGCATTCGTTTCGGCCTTGGCTGGGCCAAATCCCACAGCTTCCACACCGGACAAACCCCGGTGATGAAGTACAACCGCCAGCTGATGCAGGCGATCATGTGGGACCGCATCAACATCGCCGAAGTGGTGGGCGTGCAGGTCATCAGCCTCGACCAGGCGCCGGAAGGCTACGGCGAATTCGATGCGGGTGTACCTAAGAAGTTTGTGATTGATCCGCACAAGTTGTTCAGTGCGGCGTAAGCCAACAAAAAAACGGCGCCTGGTCAGGCGCCGTTTTTTATTTCCAGTGGTGATTAAGGAAGGTTGAACTCGCAGTCGGTTACATCAGATGCACTACACTTTTTGTTATGAGTATTAGCACTGTTTTCCTGTGTGTCTTTTTCCCAAGTGCCTTTGGCTTCGGTAGCAAATGCTGTCGTTCTTTGGGAAAGACGTACACGGTCGTCGGCCCCAGAGCCTTCGTAATCACATTTGACATAACTGATAATGCTACCAGGCTTATCTGCCGGATCTTCTCCCTCTGATCCTACTTTACGCTGTGCGAGGGTAGCCGTTGTGAACTTGACTCCACTTTTCTTTGAGTAGTCGACATTTTCTGGTTCCACGCCCGTATCCGCATTTGAGCCCTTGAATGCACCAGCGGAGTAGTGAAAGGTGCCGTTGACGTCTTGCGAGGATATCGAACTTAATGGGGGGCAGCTCTCAGCAAGCGTATAAGTGCTGATCACCATTGTGAACATGGCGAAGATGCTCAGCGTTGTGCCTTTCAATGCACTCTTTTTATCATTGGAAAGTGGCATGGGAAGTTCCTTTTTTGATAAATGGAGCATTCATGCTATGAAGTGGCGGTTGTTTTGGCACCTGTCAGAAGTGACAGTTGATTATGTTGCTTCACTATGCTCCCGTATTTATTTAGCACTGATTGGAATAAATGCAGCGCAGGGCTTACGCAGTACGAAAACGACGCCATTGAGGCGCCGTACTTTTTGAACGGATTTCTATACGTACTGAACTTGTTCCGCTTGCATTCCCTTCTCTCCTTTCACAGCAATGAAGGTCACAGACTGTCCTTCTTGCAAAGTTTTAAATCCAGCCGATTGAATGGATTGGAAGTGGACGAAAAGATCGCCGCCGCCGCCATCAGGGGTAATAAAGCCGTAGCCTTTTGCCTCGTTAAACCACTTTACAGTGCCGTTTTGTCTGTTTGACATTTCCATGCATCCTGTTTGCTGTCCGAAGCCACGGTTTCACCGTTCACGACCAGGATTTCCCTGTAGTTTTGTCGCGAACCAGTTGAACGTTGATTGCGTAATCCTGCCCTGTATCACTTTTCATCACTTCATGACTGACCTTTCCTCCGGCCCTGATTTTTCCAATGATTGGATCGTCAGAATCAATGCAAAAGACGATTGGTGAGGGTTGGGCATTCATCTTCCTTGTATCGTCCTTCGACGGATTCTTCGCCGGCGGGATGATCGAGTCGTCGCGGTCTGCCAATCGCTTCTCCATCGCAGCATCTCCCTAGAAATCCGCGGCAAACTTGTCTCGAATTCAATGTAATTCACTTGAATTCAGCCGGTAACTGTCAGGTTTGACAGTTTTTCGAAACCATTTGGAATAACTCAGACTTCGAATTGGAATGACCGGAACGCGCCGCCATATCCCCGGTCAAATCGGAAGTTTCGCCGCCGTTGTCCGGTGGCCGTTTTTCAAGAGGATGTCTGAATGAAGATTTCACGCGGTTTTGCCCTGGCATCGCTCCTGACCCTGGCGGCAGGACCGGTGTTTGCCGGTTTCAGTTTGAACGACGTGGCCGGCGTGGTATCGGGCATGCAGGGCGGGGACAAGGCTGCAACCGCAGCGCCGACCTCGGAAACCGCTGGCTTGTTGAGTGCGCTGAGCGCGCTGGACCTGACGCCCCAACAAGCCGTGGGTGGCACCAGTGCCATGTTGGGCCTGGCGAAGAACCAATTGAGCAGCACTGATTATTCCGAACTGGCCAAGGAAGTGCCCGGTATCGACCAATTGTCGGGCGGCGCTGGCAGTCTGGCGGCATTGAGCGGCTTGCTCGGCTCGTCGGGCAAGTCAGCCGGGCTGGAAAATGCGCTGGGCAACGTCAAAGACACCAATGACCTGAACAACGCCTTCGGTGCGTTGGGCATGGACAGCGGGATGGTCGGCCAGTTTGCCCCGATCCTCCTTCAATACCTTGGTCAGCAGGGTGTCGGTGGTTCGTTGCTGCAAAGCCTGGGCAGCATCTGGGGCACCGGCACCAACGGTTGACTCAGCGGCGCTCGTCCTTGAGTTCGTTGATGCGCTGATCCTTGAGGGTCCAGAGCTGATTGACCCAGTTCTGGACCTTCTCGCGAAACACCGGATCGTTTTCGTAATCGCCCTGCCACAAGGCCGGATCCAGCTCGCGGGTCTGGATGTCGATGATCACGCGCGGCACGTTGCCGCTGATCAGGTCCCAGAACCCCGGAATCTTCTGCTGTGGATAAACCACGGTCACATCGAGAATCGCGTCCAGCTGTTCGCCCATCGCCGCCAGTACGAACGCCACGCCGCCCGCCTTGGGCTTGAGCAGGTGGCTGAACGGTGACTGCTGCTGAGTGCTTTTGGCAGCCGTGTAACGCGTGCCTTCCAGATAATTCACCACCGTCACCGGCTGGCGCTTGAACAGCTCGCACGCAGCCTTGGTGATTTCCAGATCCTTGCCGGCCAGCTCCGGGTTCTTCGCCAGGAACGCCTTGGTGTAGCGCTTCATGAACGGGTAATCCAGCGCCCACCAGGCCAGGCCCAGGAACGGTACCCAGATCAGTTCTTTCTTGAGGAAGAACTTGAAGAACGGCGTGCGCCGGTTGAGGGTCTGGATCAGCGCCGGAATATCGACCCAGGATTGATGGTTGCTGATCACCAGGTAGGAAGTGTCGCTGCGCAGGTCTTCTCCGCCGCGAATGTCCCATTGGGTGGGGATGCACAGGCGAAAGATCAGCTTGTCGATTTCTGCCCAGGTTTCGGCGATCCACATCACCGCCCACGAGGCGTAGTCGCGAAAGCGCCCCGGCAGGACCAGCTTGAGCAGGGCGAACACCATCAGCGGGCCGAAGAGCACGAGGGTGTTGGACAACAGCAGCAGGGTGACGAGACAGCCGGTGAGCAAGCGGCGCATAAGCAACTCTTGGAAAACGGATGGGCGCGCCATGATAAGTGGCTTCGGCCAGCAGGCCAAATCGTCCGGTGACGAATGTTTCACCTTTGGCGCGTTAGCCTGATCGTCCCCACGCTCTGCGTCCCTGTGACGCGGAGCGTCACCTGATGCATTCCCACGCGGAGCGTGGGAACGATCAAGTAAACAACGGTCTAAAATCTCGCGTCTGACGCCCCCATTTCCCAAGGAAGCCTTTACGTGAAATCCCTCCTTGCACTGCTTTCCCTCGTCGCCCTGCCGGTTCTCGCCGCCGAGCCGACCCTGTACGGTCGTTACGAATACATCGCGCTGCCGGAAATCGGCGGTGAAGTGCTCAAGGCCAAGATGGACACCGGCGCGCTGACCGCCTCGCTGTCGGCCAAGGACATCGAGACGTTCAAACGCGACGGCGAAGACTGGGTGCGTTTCCGCCTGGCCACCAAGGACGCGAGCAACAAGGTGTACGAACACAAGGTCGCGCGGATCAGCAAGATCAAGAGCCGCTCGGATGAAGAAGACGAGGGCGAAAGCACCGAAGTGGCCAAGCGCCCGGTGGTCGATCTGGAGCTGTGCCTGGGCGACGTCAAGCGTACCGTGGAGGTCAACCTGACCGACCGCAGCAACTTCAACTACCCGTTGCTGATCGGCGCCAAGGCTCTGCGTGAGTTTGGCGCGGCGGTGAACCCGGCGCGGCGCTTCACGGCGGACAAACCTGATTGCTGATCGAGCGTCGTGTCTCGCAAATGCTGTTCCTTCTTGATGGTGTCTGTTGCCGTCATGCTGCGTTGCCGCTCCTCGCCATAGCGGGCTATGACTGGTCGCGGCGCCTTGCCTGACGACAACAGCCACTCGTCAAAAAAGGAACGCACTTGTGAGACGCGACGCTGGTGGTCTCATTGACGTAACGCCGGGCTTGGGGCACCGTTCGCGCACTTAATCCACAGGCTCGGACGCCATGCCTCATATCCTGATTGTCGAAGACGAAGCGGCGATTGCCGACACGCTGATTTTTGCCTTGCAGGGCGAGGGCTTCACCACGACCTGGCTGAATCTGGGTGCGGCGGCGCTGGAGCATCAGCGCCAGACCCCGGCGGATCTGATCATCCTCGACATCGGTCTGCCGGACATCAGCGGCTTTGAAACCTGCAAGCAGTTGCGTCGTTTCAGTGAAGTGCCGGTGCTGTTTCTCAGCGCGCGCAACGCCGAAATCGATCGCGTGGTGGGGCTGGAGATCGGTGCCGACGATTACGTGGTCAAGCCGTTCAGCCCCCGTGAAGTGGCGGCCCGGGTCCGGGCGATTCTCAAACGCATGGCGCCACGTCCGCCAGCTGATGCCTGGTCGGGAGTGTTTCGCATCGATCCCGAGCGCGTACAGATCAGCTATCGCGGCCAACCCCTGAGCCTGACCCGCCACGAATTCCGCCTGCTGCAATGCCTGCTCGAACAGCCCGAGCGGGTGTTCAGCCGCGAGCAACTGCTTGATGCGCTGGGCGTGGCGGCGGATGCCGGTTACGAGCGCAGCATCGACAGCCATATAAAAAGCGTGCGCGCCAAATTGCGTCTGGTGCGCGCCGAGGCCGAGCCGATCCAGACCCATCGCGGCCTCGGTTACAGCTACAGCCCGGGGCACAGCTGATGTCGCTGGGGCTGCGGATTTTCCTGGTGTACGTGCTGTTCATCGGCCTGACCGGGTATTTCGTGCTCAACACCGTGATGGAAGAAATCCGCCCCGGCGTGCGCCAGTCCACCGAAGAAACCCTGGTCGATACCGCCAACCTGATGGCGGAAATCCTGCGGGACGATTTCAAGGCCGGCACGCTCAATCAGAACCGCTGGCCCGAATTGCTCCGCGCCTATGGTGAGCGCCAGCCGAAGGCGACAATCTGGGGCCTGGCGAAGAACCAGGTCAACCACCGAATCTACGTCACCGACGCCAAGGGCATTGTGGTGCTGGACTCCAGTGGTCTGGCCGTCGGTCAGGACTACTCGCGCTGGAACGACGTCTACCTGACCCTGCGCGGCGAGTACGGCGCACGCTCCAGCCGCAGCGACCCGAATGACCCGAACTCTTCAGTGATGCACGTCGGCGCACCGATCCGCGACAACGGCGCGATCATCGGCGTGGTCACCGTGGCCAAACCCAACAGTTCACTGCAACCCTATGTCGATCGCACGGAACGGCGTTTGCTCGGTTACGGCGCTGGGTTGATCGGCCTCGGCCTGCTGTTGGGCGCCGTGCTGTCGTGGTGGCTGAGCCGCGCGCTGCACCGCTTGACCGTGTACGCCCAGGCGGTGAGCGAGGGCCGTCGGGTGGCGGTGCCGCACTATCGCGGTGGCGAGCTGGAGCAGTTGGCGACCGCCGTGGAACAGATGCGCACCCAGCTCGAAGGCAAGGCCTACGTCGAACGCTATGTGCACACCCTGACCCATGAATTGAAGAGCCCGCTGGCGGCGATTCGCGGTGCCGCCGAGTTGTTGCAGGGCGAGATGCCGACGGATCAGCGCCTGCGTTTCGTCGGCAATATCGACAGTGAAAGTGCCCGCATGCAGCAGTTGATTGAACGCCTGCTGAACCTTGCCCAGGTCGAGCAGCGGCAGGGCCTTGAGGAGCGCGTCGCCGTGCCGTTGGCAGCGCTGGTGAATGAGTTGCTACAGGCACAAATGGCGCGTATCGAAGGCCGGCAACTGCGGATCGAGCAAACTATCGCGCCGGATCTGGCGTTGATCGGCGAGCCGTTTCTGCTGCGTCAGGCGCTGGCCAATCTGCTGGAAAACGCGCTGGATTTCACGCCGCAAAACGGTTTGCTGCGCTTCAGTGCCGAGCGGGTTGGCGAGCAGATCGTGCTTCGACTGTTCAACGAAACCACGCCGATTCCCGACTATGCCTTACCCCGCTTGAGCGAGCGCTTCTACTCTTTGCCCCGTCCGGACAGCGGACGTAAAAGCACCGGTCTCGGGCTCAACTTCGTCGAAGAGGTGGTCAAGTTGCACGGTGGTTCGCTGCGCATCGGCAACGTTGAAGGCGGGGTGGAAGTCGTTCTGCAGTTGTAGTCTCCACACAAACTCCACATTCCTCCCACAAAACCCCCACATCCCCTTTGCAGACTCTGCCCATCGAAACAGGGAGAGTCCCATGAACAAAAGTCTGACGATAAAACTCGGGGCCATTGCCCTGCTGATCCTGGTGTTGCTGGTGCCGCTGCTGATGATCGACGGCATCATCGATGATCGCCAGCAACTGCGTGACGGTGTGCTGGAAGACATCGCCAGAAGCTCGAGCTACAGCCAGCAACTCAGCGGGCCGGTGATGGTTGTGCCGTATCGCAAAGTGGTGCGCACCTGGAAGACCAAAGAGAAGAGCGACGAGCGATACCAGGAAATCGGCGAAGAACGTGGGCGCCTGTATTTCCTGCCGGAGCGTTTTGAGCTCGACGGCCAGGTGCAGACCGAGCTGCGCGCCCGGGGCATTTATGAGGCGCGGCTGTTCCATGCCGACAACCGCATCAGCGGGCATTTTTCGCTGCCGGCACAGTTGGGGATCAAGGAAGACTTCGTCGATTACACCTTCGATGCGCCATTCCTGGCGGTCGGCATCAGCGACATTCGCGGGATCGAAAACGCGCTGAAGCTGGAACTGGGTGCGCAACGCCTGGACTTCGTGCCCGGCACTCAGGTCGGCTGGCTGGGCGAGGGGGTGCGAGTGACGCTGCCGGCGCTGGACACCGGCAGGACCACGGAACTGGCCTTCGGCTTCGACCTGCGCCTGCAAGGCACCGGCTCGTTGCAGGTGCTGCCGGTGGGCAAGACCAGCCGGGTTAACCTCGCTGCCAACTGGCCGCACCCAAGCTTCATCGGCAACTTCCTCCCGGCCAGGCGCGAGATCACGGATCAGGGGTTCACCGCCGATTGGCAGACCTCGTTTTTCTCCACCAACTTGCAAGAAGCGATGAGCCGTTGCGTGTCGGGCAATGATTGCGAGGCGTTCAACGGGCGCAGTTTCGGCGTGAGCTTCATCGATCCGGTGGATCAATATCTGAAGAGTGACCGGGCGATCAAATATGCGTTGCTGTTCATCGTTCTGACGTTCGCCGGATTCTTCCTGTTCGAAGTGCTGAAAAGCCTGGCGGTGCACCCGGTGCAGTACGCGTTGGTGGGTGTAGCGCTGGCGTTCTTTTATCTGTTGTTGCTGTCGTTGTCCGAGCACATCGGATTTGCCCTGGCGTATCTGTTGTCGGCCAGCGGTTGCGTGCTGTTGATCGGCTTCTATGTCTGCCACGTACTGCGCAGCGTGCGGCATGGCTTGAGTTTTTCGGCGGGGTTGGCGGCGTTGTACGGTTTGCTCTATGGCCTGCTGAGTGCCGAGGATTACGCGCTGCTGATGGGCTCGTTGCTGCTGTTCGGTCTGCTCGGTGTGTTCATGGTGCTGACCCGTAATCTGGACTGGTACGGGATCGGGCAGAAACCGGCCAAACCGCTGGAATTCGATATCGGAGCGGTGCAATGAGCCGGTTCGTGGGGTTGCGTGAGGAGCAGCGGGAGGCCGAGGTGTTGATGACGCGGATTATCGGGTTTCTGCCAGTTGGACCGCGCTGGTGCATTCGCGAGCAAGCTCGCTCCCACAGGAAGGGTGTTGCTTCAGATTGCTCCGTCGCATCCAGGACCAGTGTGGGAGCGAGCTTGCTCGCGAAGGGGCCGGAACAGTCGGCCTAGACCTTCGGCATGGTCGCAATCATCGACGGCCGCTGGCTCACTTCAAAGAACCAGTTGGCCAGCTGCGGGTTGGCGTCACGCCAGCCCAGATCCGGGAAGCGCAGATCCAGATAACCCAGCGCACAGGCCACGCTGATCGAGGCGACGTCGAAGTGGCAGGTCAGCTCGGCAATCGCGTCGCGCTCCAGCAGGGCGAGGGCGCGGCGGATTTTCTCGCGCTGGGCCTCGAGCCATTCGTCCCAGTGTTTTTCCGGGGCACGCAGCGCTTGCTCGTAACGCACCATGACCGAGGCGTCCATGATTCCGTCGGCCATCGAGGCCAGGGTCAGGCGCCGCCAGCGGGCCGAGCCGTCGCGGGGGATCAACGGGTTGCCGACGTGCTGGTGGTCGAGGTAATCGAGGATCACCCGGCTGTCATGGATGACGTTGCCGTCGGCCAGGCGCAGGGCCGGGATCTTGCCCAGCGGGTTGTCTTCGTTGAGGGCGGCGTCCGGGCTGACAGGGCTGAGCACGCAGTCCTGCAGCGCGACGCGATCCTGCTGGCCGGTCTCGTGCAGCAGCACCATGACTTTGCGCACGAACGGGGACAGGGTGTTGTGGAACAGGGTCATGCTGGGAGCGGACATCGGCAGGGTCTCGGTCAGGGGCAATGACGGGCAGCATAGCGCGTTGCCCGTCAGGCTCAAGCCGTTCAGCGACGTTGCAGCAATCCGCGCAGGGCAATGGCGGCCGGAACGCCCAGGCCAATCCAGCTCAAGCCATCCCAGATCCCGTCGCCCAGCAGCGCCGCGAACAGGCCCGCCGCACTCAGCAGCGCGATCACCAGCGGCGTGCTGAAGACCTTCCAGAAATTCGACTGACGCGGCTTCATGCAGAGGCCTCCGCCGCTTCCAGTACCGGTTTCGCAGCCTTGCGCCGTACCACCCACAAATACACGCCACTGGCGAGGACGATGATGGTCAGCACGTCCAGCGTGGCCCAGAGGATTTTCATCGGCATGCCACCGTAGTCACCGAAGTGCAGCGGCTGCGACATGCCCATGGCGTCCATGTACCACGGTCGTTCTGCCACCGCCGTGACTTGCAGGGTGCTGGCGTCGATCAGTACCGGGGTCAGCAGGTGCGAGGTCAGGTGAGTGCCGCCTTTCATGAACACCGAGTAATGGTGCTCGCTGGAGAAGCGGGTGCCGGGGAATGCGATGAAGTCCGGCTTCATCTCCGGTGTGACGCTTGCGGCGATGTCCAGCACCCGGGTGGCCGGGGCCAGTTGCGTCAGCGGCGGGGCATCGCGGTAGGGCGCGATCAGGGTGGTCAGCGCATCGGCGCGCCATGCGGCGATCAGCAGATCGGCGCAGGCGCTGATCACGCCGGTCACACCCACCACCAGCGCCCAGGTCAGGGTCACCACGCCGATCAGGTTGTGCAGGTCGAGCCAGCGCAGGCGGGTGGATTTGTCCTGGCGCACCGTGCCGAACTTCAAACGGCGCATGAACGGCAGGTACAACACCGTGCCGGACACGATCGCAACTACGAACAGCAAGCCCATGAACGCCAGCAGCAGCTTGCCCGGCAGCCCGGCGAACATGTCGACGTGCAGACGCAGGATGAACAGCATCAACCCCCCGTTGGCCGATGGCATCTCCAGCGCTTCGCCGGTACGCGCATCGAGCATGAAGGTGTGCGAGGAGTTGGGCTCGGTGCCGGCGGTCTTGGCCATGATGGTCAGCACTGCATTCGGCTCGTCGTCTTCGAAGCCGAAATACTGCACGACTTCACCGGGCCGATGCTTCTCCGCCGCTTCGACCAGTTGCGCCAGGTTCAGATGCGGCGTGTCCGCCGGCATCACCCGCAACTCGGGCGCATCGCCCAACAGGTGGTCGATTTCGTGATGGAAAATCAGCGGCAGGCCGGTCAGGGCCAACAGCAGCAAAAACACGGTGCAAATGAGGCTGGTCCAGGTGTGGACGAAGGACCAGCGACGGATTGTTTTACTTTTCATTTCATGACCTTCAAAAACACCCAGGCCGTCCACGAGGAACGGCCTGGTTGCAGGGCCTGTTTCAGCTCAGGCGCTTACCACTTGTAGGTGGCGCTGGCGATGACGCTACGCTGGTCACCGTAGTAGCAATAGAAGCCGTCGCAGGTGGAGATGTAGTCCTTGTCGAACAGGTTGGTCGCGTTGAGTGCCAGCGACGCGCCTTTGAGGCTGTTGTCCAGACGGCCGAGGTCGTAATGCACAGCGGCGTCGAACACGGTGTAGGCGTCCGCCTTGCCCAGCCAGGTGTTGGCCTTGTCGCCGTAGGTGTTGCCGGTGTAGCGCACACCGCCGCCGATGCCGAAGCCGTCGAGCACGCCGCTGTGCCAGGTGTAGTCGGTCCACAGCGAGGCTTGCTGGTTCGGCATCAGTTGCAGACGGTTGCCCTTGTCGACACCTTTCTGCACTTCGGATTTGGCCAGGGTGTAGGCGGCGATGACTTTCAGGTTATCGGTAACGTCGGAGACGGCTTCCAGCTCCAGGCCTTTGACTTTCACTTCACCGGTCTGGCTGGTGATGGTCACGTTGTTGACGATGGAGTTGACCGAGACGTTCTTCTGGGTCAGGTCATACACCGCTGCGCTGAGCAGAGTCTTGCTGCCCGGTGGCTGGTACTTGATACCCAGTTCCCACTGCTTGCCTTCGGTCGGCTTGAACGAGTCGGTGGCAGTGGCATCGGCGCCGCTGGTTGGCTGGAAGGATTCGGCGTACGACAGGTACGGCACGAAACCCGAGTCGAACACATAGCTGATCGCCGCGTTACCGCTGAACGCCTTGTCACGCTGGGTGTTGGTGGCGTCGCCTTTGTTGAAGAACCTGGTGCTGGTGTGCACCCAGTCTTCGCGGCCGCCCAGGGTCAGGCGCCACTGGTCCAGGGCCATCTGGTCCTGCACGTAGAGGCCGCTCTGGTAGGTTTTCTGGTTGTAGTCATAGAACGCCGAGGAACGCGGTGGACGAATGATCGTCTGGCCGTAGACCGGGTTGTTGACGTTGATGTCCGGTGCGGAGCCGAAGATCGAGGTGTAGTTGTCGTTGCTGCGCTGATGGTCGAGACCGAGCAGCAAGGTGTGACGGATATCGCCGGTGGCGAAGTCCGCCTGGAAGTTGTTGTCCACGGCGAACTGGCTGATGTCCTCATCGACGTTGGTGGTACCGCGACCGACATTGCCCTGATCGTCGACGGTGAAGCCGGCGAAGGATGGGTTGTAGCTGTTGACGGTTACCGTCTGGAACGACAGGTCGGACTTGGTGTAACGCAGATTCTGTTTGAACTGCCAAACGTCGTTGATGCGGTGTTCAAAGGCATAGCCGAGCGCGTAGTAAGTGCGGTCGTAGAAGTCGTAGTCAGGATCGCCCAGGTTCTTGTGATGGGAGATCTTGCCGAACGGCATGCCGATCTTGGTGCCCTGGATCGGGTAGAACTGGCTGGTGACACCGGTATCGTCGCGGGTGAACTGCGAGAGCAAGGTCAGCCTGGTGTCTTCGTCGATGTTCCAGGTCAGGCTCGGGGCGATGTTGTAGCGCTTGTTTTCGATGTGGTCGATCTGTGTGTCGCTGTCACGCACCACGCCGCTGATGCCATACAGGAACTGACCGGCGTCGTCGATCTTGCCGGTGCTGGCGAAGTTGATCTGACGGTGGTTGTCGCTGCCGTACTGCAACTGGATTTCGCTGCTTTGCACATCGCTTGGACGACGGCTGACCATGTCCAGCAGTCCGCCCGGCGGAGTCTGGCCGTATACCGAAGAAGCCGGGCCGCGCAGCAGGGCGAGGCGGTCGAGGTTCCAGGTTTCCGGTTTCGGGTTGGCATAAATGCCGCGAGGCAGCGGCAGGCCGTCGAGGAATTGGGTCGGTTCGAAACCGCGCACGCGCAGCCAGTCGATCCGGGTGTCGCTGCCGTAGCTGCTGGCGGTGATGCCCGGCATGTAGCGCACGGCGTCATCGAGGCTGTGCACGCCACGGTCTTCCATTTGCTGGCGAGTGGCGACCGAAATCGAACGCGGCGCCTCGACCAGCGCGGTGTCGGTCTTGGTGCCGGCGGCGGTGCGAGTGGCGGTGTAGCCTTCGACCGGGCCCCAGGCGCTTTCATAGTTTTCCACGCCGATCACCGAGGTTTCCGGCAGAGCCATCACGCCTTCCGGCACGGCGACCAGGGTGTAAGTGCCGGCGCTGCTCTGTTCCAGTTGCAGACCGGTGCCACGCAGGGCCGCGCGCAGGGCGCCGGCCGCGTCATATTGGCCGTTGACCGGCGCCGAGGTCTTGCCCGCCGCCAGCGAGGGGTTCAGCGACAGCGTGAGGCCGCCCTGGCTGGCGATCTGGTTCAGGGTGGTCGACAGCGGGGCCGCCGGCAGATTGTAGGCGCGCATGCTCGACGCCTGTTCAGCGGCGATCAGTTGGCTGCTGGCCAGCGGGGTGCAAAGGGCGATGGCGACCGCCAGCAAACTGGGGCGCAACAAGGTGTCTAGCGAACGGGACATACGGCGGCTCCTGAATGGAAATATTTCTCAATTGCCTGTGTGCCGGACGAGATTCGAAAAGTGATAGGGCTGGATGAAAATAATTTCGATTAGCGAACGACATCGCTGCGCGAGTCAGCAGAAAGTCCGTTTTCATGGGGGCGAGCAGGCAACGCGGTGGTGTCAGGGCTTCGGATCAGCCTTGGCCACGGTCACCCACCACGGTGTGTGCTGCTCGATCTGCACCGGCAGGGTCGGCAGCAAGGCGTTCAGCGCCTTGTCGGTGTCGTGCAGGGGGAAGCTGCCGGTGATGCGCAGGTCGGCAACGTCCGGCGCAATACCCAGATGGCCGCGACGATAACGACCGAGTTCATGCACCAGGTCTTCCAGGCGCGCGTTGTCCACCACCAGCATGCCGCGGGTCCAGGCATCGGCGCCGGGGTTGAGCGCCAGCACCGAATCCAGACCGTTGTGGCGGATCAGCACTTGCTGGCCTTCGCGCAGGATCTGTTCCTTCGGATCGGATTGCGGATGCGCCGCGACCGCTGATTGCAGCACGCTCAGACGGGTGCCGGCGTCTTCGCGCTTGACCAGGAACCGCGTGCCCAGGGCGCGCATGCTGCCCTCGGCGGTTTCAACGATGAACGGCCGCGCATCGCCGTGCCCGGTTTCGACGAGAATTTCGCCTTCCTGCAACACGATCAGCCGCTGCTTTTCATTGAAGCGGACATCCACCGCGCTGTGGGTATTCAGGTTGAGCACGGTGCCGTCGGCCAGGCGCACGGTGCGCTGTTCGCCGGTGGCGGTACGTTGGTCGGCGAGCCAGTAATCCAGCGGCAGATAACGTTCGCCGGCAAACAACGCCAGACCGATCACCGCGACAACACTGGCCAGCCCGCTGCCCAGCTTGCGCACCCGACGGCGAATGCCTTCGCGCGATTGCAGCAATGCGCTGCGCGCCGGGCCATTGGCCACGCTCAAACGCTGGTCGAGCATGCCCAGCTGGCGCCAGGCGCGTGCGTGTTCTTCGTTGGCCGCGTGCCATTTGGCGAACTCTTCGCGCTCCAGTGGCGTGCTGGAATCGAGGGTCAATTGCCAGGCAATCGCCGCGTCCAGCACATGGGCCGGAACCGGTCGGGAACTGGCCGGGCTCATGTCGGCTCACCGTACAGCGCGATGTAGCACTGGCGGATGCCCTGGGCCAGGTATTGGCGCACGCGCGGGACCGACACACCGAGTTTGTCGGCGATCTCGGCATGAGTCAGGCCATCGAGACGGTTATAGAGGAAAGCGGCGCGGGCCTTGGTCGACAGCTTGCCAAGCATGCGGTCGATGGCCTTGAGGTCTTCGAGGATCAGTTGCTGTTCTTCGACAGAGGGCTGTTCGCCCTCGGGGATCAGCATCAGTTCGGCCAGATACGCCTGTTCCAACGCTGCACGGCGGAAGTAGTCGAACAGCAGGCCTTTGGCGATTGCCACCAGAAACGCGCGGGGCTCGCGGGGCGTCAGCAACTCGTCGCGGCCGAGCAGGCGCACGAAGGTGTCCTGGCTCAGGTCTTCGGCGCGTTGCGGGCAAGCCACGTTGCGGCGCAGCCAGGCCAGCAGCCAGCCGCGGTGGTCGCGATACAACGCACCGACGAGCTCACTGTGAGGGCTTTGGGCTGAAGACACGACGACACCGACTGGGAAGTGTTAACTAACGAGAATTGTTCGCGATTGTGGCAGAGGTGGGAATGGTTAGCAATTGGCCACCGGTCGGGTTGTCGGGCGACAACCCGGATTCAGAACGAATGCGTCTGTTGGCGGCGTTTCCACTGACTCAGGCGTTGCTGCAGATTCAGCGGGCTATGGATCTGCTGCTGGCGTGCCCGGCTGAACAGGATCAGCGCCAGTTCCGCCGTGGCCAGCGCATCGGCACTTGCATGGTGACGCTCGAACACTTCGAGCTTGAACCAGTCGATCCACTCGTCCAGCCCCGCCTCGCGAATGTGTGCCTGCGGGCATAGCAGCGGAGCGATCTGCGCCACATCGAGGAACACCGTCTGCAACTTGTGCCCCAGATGTTCCTTCAATGCGCGGCCGAGCATGTGCTGGTCAAACGAGGCGTGAAACGCCAGCACCGGACTGTCGCCGATAAACTCCAGCAACTCGACCAGAGCTTCAGTGGGCTCGCTGCCGGCGGCAATCGCGCTCGGGGCCAGGCCGTGAATCAACACGCTCGGGCCGAGTTTCAGCTCGCGACATTGCAGGGTGCGTTCGAACTGCTGGCTGAAGTCGATCGCACCGTCCTCGATCACCACCGCGCCGATCGACAGCACCCGATCCTTGTTCAGGTTCAGCCCGGTGGTTTCCAGATCCAGCACCACCCAGCGCTGTTCGCGCAGGCTGCATTCGCGCAGTTCGCCGATGGCCGGGAGTTTCGTCAGGCGTTGTTGCAAGTCGACCGGCACAACGGGGCTGGCCGGGCGCATCCACGAAAACAGGCTCATAGCTGATACCGCAAGGTCAGGCTGCTTTGCAGGCGCTGGGCCTGGCGCAGGGATTCACGCAGGATGCGCCGGTCCAGATGATTGAGGCTGTCGGGATCGACCCGGTTCGAGTACGGCAGGTTTTCCCGGCTCTGCAGTTGATGCTGCTGCATGCGCGTTTGCTGGATGAAATGGTAGGCCTCTTCGTACGCGGCGCCATCCAGCCGGTCGATGACTTGTTTATCCACCAGCTGGCGGAAGCGTTCGAGGGTGTTGTTGGCGTCGATGCCATGGGCCAGCGCCAGCAGACGGGCACCGTCGACAAAGGGGGTCAGGCCCTGGATTTTCAGGTCCAGCGTGGCTTTCTCGCCGTTCTTTTTCGTCAGCACGAACTCACGGAAGCGGCCGACCGGCGGGCGGTTGCGCAAGGCGTTCTCGGCCATCATCCGCTGGAACAGCCGGTTGTCGCCGACCTGATCGAGAATTCCCCGGCGCAATTGCTCGCAGCCCTGTTCATCACCCCAGACCACCCGCAGGTCGAAATAAATGCTGGAGCCCAGCAGGTTCTCCGGCGTCGCCTCGCGAATGAACGCGGCAAAGCGTCGGGCCCATTCGGCGCGGGACAGGCACAGCTGCGGATTGCCGGCCATGACATTGCCTTTGCACAGGGTGAAGCCGCATTGCGCCAGGCTGTTATTGATCTGCTGGGCGATCGGCAGCAACTTGCCGCGAATCTCCGCCGCATGCGCTGCATCCCGCGCGTCGAACAGAATGCCGTTGTCCTGATCGGTGTGCAGGGTCTGCTCGCGCCGGCCTTCGCTGCCGAAGCACAGCCAACTGAATGGCACGCCCGGATCGCCTTTTTCGGCTAGGGTCAGTTCGATAACCCGGCTCACGGTGTGATCGTTGAGCAGGGTGATGATGTGGGTGATCTGGGTGGAAGATGCGCCGTGAGCGAGCATGCGCTCCACCAGTTGGCCGATTTCGCCGCGCAGGGTCACCAGTTGTTCAACCCGTTGGGCGCTGCGAATGGTCCGTGCCAGGTGCACCAGATCGACCCGTTGCAGCGAGAACAGGTCCCGCTCGGAAACCACGCCGCACAGACGTCGATCCTTGACCAGACATACGTGAGCGATGTGCCGTTCGGTCATGGCAATCGCCGCGTCGAAGGCGCTGTGATCCGGCGACAGATAGAACGGCGAGCGGGTCATGTGCCGTTCGATCGGCTCGCTGAAATCGCCAACCCCTTCAGCCACGACATGCCGCAGGTCGCGCAGGGTGAAAATCCCCAGCGGCGCCTTGTGTTCGTCCACCGCGACGATGCTGCCGACCTGTTGTTCGTGCATCAGCTTCACTGCTTCGCGCAGTGGGGTGGCAGGGCTGCAAATCACCGGATGGCGCATGGCCAATTCGCCGAGACGGGTGTTCAGCGAGTATTGGGTGCCGAGGGTTTCCACGGCTTTTTGCTGGACTTGCTGATTGACCTGATCGAGCAGGCTGCTGACCCCGCGCAGGGCGAAATCACGGAAGGTGCCGGAGAGGGCGAACAGTTTGATGAATGCCAGTTTGTTCAGTTGCAGGCAGAAGGTGTCTTCGCCGGCCAGGTGTTCGGTGCGGGTCGCCCGTTCGCCGAGCAGCGCGGCGAGGGGAAAACACTCGCCGGTAGTGATTTCAAACGTGGTTTCGGTGCCGCCCTTGGCCGTATGCGGACGCTCGCCGACCACCCGGCCCTGCTTGACGATGTAGAAGTGTTCGACCGGCCCGTCGGCAGGTTTGATGATGCTCTCGCCCTGACCGTAGAAGCGCAGCTGACATTGCTCCACCAGGTAGGCCAGGTGGGCATGTTCCATTTGATTGAATGGGGGGAAGCGCTGGAGAAATTGCAAAGTGCCCTGAATGTTCTGCAACACCGCGGTTTTCCCTGCCTGGGTGAAGGCGTCCGCTTTACTCATAACCATTACCGCAGTCTTTTTCGAATTGTTGTTGTCGGATCGTTGCAGCCATGGTCGACCCCATCGCGCGGGGTGCCCATTGGACGTAAGTCTAGGTTTGGCATGCCATTGGGGAGTTTTCGGATATGCCCTACAAAATCAGTCGGAAATTCTTCGGTTCGCCCCTTGGAAAAAAATCCGACGAAGTGCACATTTAAGCTCTGCCCAGCGATGTCTGACCACTGTGCCAGGGGATCGATTTTGAAAACGTAGAGAACGCCATGTCCGACCACGATATTTTGAGCGACGCCGAGCGCGAAGCACTCAGCGCCGTCATGCTGGAACCCGATCTGCCGCCGCAGCGGGTACTGATCGTCGACGACGACAAGGATGCCCGCGAGTTGTTGTCGGAGATCCTGGCACTGGATGGCATTCGCTGCCTGACTGCGGCCAGCGGCGAGTCCGCACTGAAGATGCTTGAAGAAAAACCTTCCATTGGCCTGGTAATCACTGATCTGCGGATGGGCAATGTCGGCGGGCTGGACTTGATTCGGCAGGTGCGTGAATCGGTACGGGCAGCGATGCCGATCATCATCGTCTCGGGCGATGCGGACGTGAAGGATGCGATTGCGGCGATGCATTTGAGCGTTGTGGACTTTCTGCTCAAGCCGATCGATACGGCCAAGTTGCTTGGACTGGTCAGGCATGAGCTGGGCATCGAGCCTTAGCCAGTGCGGCGCAAACAAAAAAGCCCTGATCGAAAGATCAGGGCTTTTTCATTTCCGGCATCAGCGCAGGTTACAGGCCGTTGGCAGCCTTGAACTCGCGACGACGACGGTGCAGGACCGGCTCGGTGTAGCCGTTCGGCTGTTTGGTGCCCTCGATCACCAGTTCGACCGCCGCCTGGAAGGCGATGTTGCTGTCGAAGTTCGGGGCCAGCGGACGGTACAGCGGATCGTTGGCGTTCTGACGGTCCACCACCGGCGCCATGCGCTTGAGGCTTTCCATCACTTGCGCTTCGGTCACGATGCCGTGGCGCAGCCAGTTGGCAATGTGCTGGCTGGAGATACGCAGCGTCGCACGGTCTTCCATCAGGCCGACGTCGTTGATGTCCGGCACTTTCGAGCAACCCACGCCCTGGTCGATCCAGCGCACCACGTAACCGAGAATGCCCTGGGCGTTGTTGTCCAGTTCGTTCTTGATCTGCTCCGGAGTCCAGTTCGGGTTGACCGCCAGCGGAATGGTCAGGATGTCATCGACCGAAGCGCGGGCACGTTTGGCCAGCTCGGCCTGACGGGCGAACACGTCGACTTTGTGGTAGTGCAGCGCGTGCAGCGCAGCGGCGGTCGGCGATGGAACCCAGGCAGTGTTGGCGCCGGCCATCGGGTGAGCGATTTTCTGTTCCAGCATCGCTGCCATCAGGTCGGGCATCGCCCACATGCCTTTACCGATTTGTGCACGACCTTGCAGGCCGGTGCTCAGACCGATATCGACGTTCCAGTTCTCGTAGGCGCCGATCCACTTCTCGGCCTTCATGTCAGCCTTGCGCACCATCGGGCCGGCTTCCATGGAGGTGTGGATTTCGTCGCCGGTGCGGTCGAGGAAACCGGTATTGATGAACACCACACGCTCGCTGGCCGCCTGGATGCAGGCCTTGAGGTTGACCGTGGTGCGGCGTTCCTCGTCCATGATCCCGACTTTCAGGGTGTTGCGCTTGAGGCCCAGCACGTCTTCGATGCGACCGAACAGCTCGTTGGTGAACGCCGCTTCTTCCGGGCCGTGCATCTTCGGTTTAACGATGTAGACGGAACCGGTGCGGGTGTTCTTGCGCGAAGTGTTGCCGTTCAGGTTGTGCATCGCCGCCAGGCAAGTCACCAGACCGTCGAGGATGCCTTCCGGCACTTCGTTGCCGTGCTTGTCGAGGATCGCGTCGATGGTCATCAGGTGGCCGACGTTGCGCACGAACAACAGCGAGCGGCCGTGCAGGGTCAGTTCGCTGCCGTCGACCTTGGTGTAGGTGCGATCCGGGTTCATGGTGCGGGTGAAGGTCTGGCCGCCCTTGGTGACGGATTCCGCCAGGTCGCCCTTCATCAGGCCCAGCCAGTTGCGGTAGATCACCACCTTGTCGTCGGCATCGACGGCAGCCACGGAGTCTTCGCAGTCCATGATGGTGGTCAGTGCCGCTTCCATCAGGATGTCTTTGACGCCGGCGGCATCGGTCTGGCCGACCGGGGTGCTGGCATCGATCTGGATTTCGAAATGCAGGCCATTGTTCTTCAGCAGGATCGCGATCGGCGCATTGGCGTCGCCCTGGAAGCCGATCAGCTGTGCGTCGTTGCGCAGGCCGCTGGTGCTGCCGCCCTTGAGGGTGACGACCAGTTTGCCGTCAGCGATCTTGTAGCCGGTGGAGTCGACGTGGGAGCCGGTCGCCAGTGGCGCGGCTTCGTCGAGGAACGCACGGGCGAAGGCGATGACTTTGTCGCCACGCACCTTGTTGTAGCCTTTGCCTTTTTCCGCGCCGCCGGCTTCGCTGATGGCGTCGGTGCCATACAAGGCGTCGTATAGCGAACCCCAGCGGGCGTTCGAGGCGTTGAGGGCGAAGCGGGCGTTCATCACCGGGACCACGAGTTGCGGGCCGGCGGTACGGGCGATTTCGTCATCGACGTTTTGCGTCGTTGCCTGGAAATCAGCCGCTTCTGGCAGCAGATAACCGATCTCTTGCAGGAAGGCTTTATAGGCCACGGCGTCGTGCGGCTGACCGGCACGGCTCTGGTGCCAGCCATCGATACGAGCCTGGAAGTCATCGCGTTTGGCGAGTAGGGCTTTGTTCTTCGGCGCCAGGTCGTGAATGACCTTGTCGGCACCTTCCCAGAATTTTTCGGCGGTGAGGCCGGTACCGGGAATGGCTTCGTTGTTCACGAAGTCGAACAGGACTTTGGCGACCTGCAGGCCACCGACTTGAACGTGTTCAGTCATTGCTTGCCTCACTCTGCTCAGCTATTTCGCTTTTCAGCTCTTCAATTTAACAATGAAGCCTCTGGCCATTTAAACCACAAACCCCTCGACCAGTACATGCCATCGCTGGCGGCTGGGTTGGGACCAATCAACGGCTTGGGGGCCTTGCTGACGGGGCTTTCAGGGTTGCGAACGTGCCTTGGGCAGACATCGATCCAGCGTTATGTAGTGCGCGCTGCGGCATACTACATGATGAGTTGCGGTTGTGAAAATCAGACTAATTACGTCGTTCTGCGACCCCATGACGCATTGCGGTCACGGCGCGGAACGGGATGTTCTCAAAAAACCAATGGATTGTTCCAGCTAAATATAAAAAGTTGTACACGATTTGTGATTTCGAGTGTCTGAGGCGTCTGTCGAACGCTTGCCTATACTTGCTTTTCTATAACAAAAGTCATGACAGAGGGCTGCGCCATGGATCACCTCGTACTCACCGTTTTCGCACCGGACAAGCCCGGGCAGGTCGAGCGCATCGCCCAATGCATCGCCGAACACGGCGGTAACTGGCTGGAAAGCCGCATGTCGCGGATGGCCGGGCAGTTCGCCGGGATTCTGCGGGTGGGAGTGCCGGCAGAGGCTTACGACGAATTAGTCGATGCCCTACAAGCTTTGTCGGCGCAGGGCATTCGCGTGCTGGTGGCCGAAAGCGGTATCGAGCAGGCCTGCACCTGGAAACCGATCGCCATGGAACTGGTGGGCAATGATCGTCCGGGCATCGTGCGCGACATTACCCGGTTGCTGAGCGAGCAGGGCGTCAACCTCGAACGCCTGGTGACTGAAGTGCGCCCGGCGCCGATGAGCAGCGAACCGCTGTTCCACGCCGAGGCGATTCTCGCGGTGCCGCTGACCCTGTCGCTGGATGTTCTGCAATCGCGGCTGGAAACCCTGGCCGATGACTTGATGGTGGAACTGGTGCTGCGTACCGATCCGTGAGCGCGGGAAGGGTTATCCAGTTTTAGCGTGCACCTGCCTGTGGATAACCTGTAGAGACCGCGCGTCAGGCCACGTCAGCCGTGGCTTGGCGAGGACTGATCAAAAAACCGCCAACATTCAGTGACTTGCGCACAAACGGCGGGGATCACGCTGTGGATAACCTTGGGAAGGAACGATACAGGCCACGAGAACCGTGGCCTGTGGAGGTTTGTACGTTTTTTGATCAGCTGCGTCGGCGCAGGCTCATCCACGCATCGACGCTGTACACCGCAAGGCCGGCCCAGATAAACATGAAGGCGATCAGCGTGCTGGACGACAGGTGTTCGCCGAACAGCAATACGGCTTGCAGCAGTACCAACGTCGGCGCCAGGTATTGCAGGAAACCGAGGGTGGTGTAGGGCAGGTGCCGTGCCGCTGCGTTGAAGCACACCAGCGGCACCAGTGTCACCGGGCCGGCCGCCACCAGCCACCAGGCTTCGGATGTCGTCCAGAACTCGGCCTGGGCGCTGGTCGCGGTCGGATTGAACAGCAGCCACGCGAGGGCGATCGGCACCAGCATCCAGGTTTCGACCACCAGCCCCGGCAGCGCCTTGACCGGTGCCTGCTTGCGGATCAGCCCATAGAAACCAAAAGTCAGCGCCAGCACCAGCGACACCCACGGCAGACTTCCCACCTGCCAGACCTGCTGAGCCACGCCGACCGTTGCCAGACCGACCGCCAGCCACTGCATGCGCCGCAGGCGTTCGCCCAGAATCAGCATGCCCAGCAACACATTCACCAGCGGGTTGATGTAGTAACCGAGGCTCGCTTCCAGCATCCGGCCGTTGTTCACCGACCAGACGTAGGTCAGCCAGTTGGCCGCGATCAAGGTGCCGCTGAGCGCGAGAATCGCCAGGCGTTTCGGGTTGTCGCGCAGTTCCTGCCACCAGCCGGGATGCTTCCACACCATCAACAGCAGCGCGCCGAACAGCGCCGACCACAGCACCCGGTGAATGATGATTTCCACTGCCGGCACTTCGGCGATGGCTTTGAAGTAAAGCGGGAACAATCCCCAGATGATGTAGGCACTGAGGCCCAGAATGTACCCGCGACGCGGGTTGGCGGCTTGCATGCAGAATCCTTGCTTAGGCAGCTAACAAAGCAGCGATTGTACGGGCAGTTGTATAGACGTGTCGTGTCAGAAAAGCTTCAACGGCTCTTCGTTCAGCGCCGACAGTTGCTCACGCAACGCCAATACCTGATCGCCCCAATACCGCTCGCTGCCGAACCATGGAAAGCTGCGAGGGAACGCCGGATCGTCCCAGCGCCGTGCCAGCCAGGCGCTGTAATGCATCAGGCGCAAGGCGCGCAGCGGTTCGATCAGCGCCAGTTCGCGCGGGTCGAAGTCATGAAATTCGTTGTAGCCGTCCATCAATTCCGACAACTGTCCCAGACAATCCTGACGATCGCCGGCGAGCATCATCCAGATGTCCTGCACCGCCGGGCCCATGCGGCAGTCGTCAAGGTCGACGATGTGGAATATCTCGTCGCGGCACATCATGTTGCCGGGGTGGCAGTCGCCATGCATGCGGATGTTCCGGTGCGGGGTGTTGGCGTAGACGTCCTCCACACGCTTGAGCAGGTCGCGGGCGACGGACTCGTAGGCCGGCAGCAGACTCCTGGGGATGAAGTTGCCTTCCAGCAACGTGGTCAGCGAGTCATGGCCGAAGTTCTGCACGGCCAACGCTTCGCGGTGCTCGAACGGTTGGGTCCCGCCGACTGCGTGCATGCGCCCGAGCAACTGGCCGAGGCGATACAGCTGATCGAGATTGCCCGGCTCCGGCGCCCGGCCGCCGCGACGGGGAAACAGGGTAAAACGAAAGCCGGCGTGTTCGTGCAGGGTTTTACCGTTATGGATCAATGGCGCCACCACCGGAATTTCGACGTCAGCCAGTTCGAAGGTGAACTGGTGCTCTTCCAGAATCGCTTCGTTGGTCCAGCGCTGCGGGCGATAGAACTTGGCGATCAGCGGTTCGGAGTCTTCGATGCCGACCTGATAGACGCGGTTTTCGTAACTGTTGAGCGCCAGAATGCGCGCGTCGCTCAGGAAACCGATGCTTTCGACGGCATCGAGCACGAGGTCTGGGGTGAGGGTTTCAAACGGGTGGGCCATGCTGACTCCTGCGCGCAGCAGGCTGCTGCGTCCGGCTCGGCATGGTAGCGCAGACGGGCTGTCTTGAGTGGGATCGTTCCCGTGCAGCGCACAGGAACGATCAGAACGTCGCCCGATCAGGCGCCGACGATCCCGCCATCCTCACGGGTAATTGCCATCACCGATGAGCGCGGCTTGCCGTTCGGTAAATGCTCGGGGAAGGTCGAACCGCCGTTTTCGCCCGGGTGCTGAATCCCGACGAACAGGGTTTTCTGATCCGGCGAGAAGCTGATCCCGGTGACTTCGCAACCGATCGGTCCGACCATGAACCGGCGAATCTCACCGGTCGCAGGATCGGCGCAGAGCATCTGGTTGTTGCCCATCCCGGCGAAATCACCGGTGTTGCTCGAGTCGCCGTCGGTAAGAATCCACAGTCGGCCAGCCTTGTCGAAACCGAGACCGTCGGGGCTGTTGAACATGTTTTGCGGGGTGATATTCGACGAGCCGCCCTTCGGTGTACCGGCGTGCACGCTCGGGTTGCCGGCCACCACGAACAGATCCCAGGCGAAGGTTTTCGAACCGTGATCGTCGCGGTCGGTGCGCCAGCGCAGGATCTGCCCGTAGACGTTCTTCTCGCGCGGGTTCGGCCCGCCCACCGGTTGCCCGTCCTCGCCGCGTTTGGCGTTGTTGGTCAGGGTGCAATAAACCTGGCCGTCTTTCGGGCTGACCACGATCCATTCCGGACGGTCCATGCGCGTGGCGCCGACCACGCTGGCGGCGAGACGCGCGTGAATCAGCACTTCGGCCTGATCGGCGAAACCGCTGCTGGCGTCGATGCCGTTCTTGCCGTGGGTCAGCTCGATCCACTGGCCCTGGCCTTTCGGGTGATCCGGATTGCCGTCGCCGGCATCGAACCTGGCCACATACAGCGTGCCGTGATCGAGGATGTCGCGGTTGGCCTTGGCGTTGCGATGATTGATCTTGTCGCGGCTGACGAATTTGTAGATGAACTCGCCGCGTTCGTCGTCGCCCATGTAGACCACGGCGCGACCGTCGTCGGTCTCGGCCAGTGCGGCGTTTTCATGTTTGAAGCGACCGAGGGCGGTGCGTTTGACCGGGGTCGATTGCGGGTCGAACGGGTCGATTTCCACGACCCAGCCGTGACGGTTCAGCTCGTTCGGGTTCTTCGCCAGGTCGAAGCGCGGATCGAATGGATGCCAGTTGATCTCGCGGCTGGCGGCTGTCACGCCGTAGCGTTTCTGCGCCGGGTCGAACTGCTGCTGGGCGTTGCTGCTGCCGAAGCAGTCGGTGAAGTTCTCTTCGCAGGTCAGGTAAGTGCCCCACGGCGTCTTGCCGTTGGCGCAGTTCTGGAAGGTGCCGAGGACTTTCTTGCCATGCTTGTCGGCGCTGGTTTTCATCAGCTCGTGGCCGGCGGCCGGGCCGCTGATCCGCAGCGGCGAGTTACCGTGAATCCGCCGGTTGTAGCGCGAGCCCTGAACGAACTGCCACTGGCCGTTCTTGCGCTGGACTTCGATTACCGACACACCTTCGCAGGCCAGGGCCTTGCGCACGTCTTCGGCCGATTGCGGCAGGCCGCCGTGCGGATAGAGGTAGCGGTAGTTGGTGTATTCATTGTTGATCGCCATCAACGCGCGGTTTTTCTCGCCCGGGAATTCGAACAGGCTCATGCCGTCGTTGTTGTCGCCGAACTGCACTTCCTGCGCAGCCGCGGTGCCATTGCCGCTCGGGTCGAAGGCCGGGCCGTTCTTGTGCAGTGGCTGGCCCCAGCTGATCAGCACCGACGACTTGTAGCCCTTGGGCAGGCTGATAGTGTCGGTGGTGGCGGCCGGAATGCTGTCGAAACCGAGCAAACGGCTGTTGCCGGCGCTGACACTGGCGGCCAGTACGCTGCGACTCAGCAGGTTGCCGCCGAGGAACATCGCCGCGCCGCACAGCGCGCCAGCGCTGATGAAACCGCGACGGCTCAGGCCGACCATTTTTTCCAGGTCTGTGGATTGGTTTTCTTCTAATAGGCTCACATCAGGCTCCCTGCATGGTTTTGGCAGCCACCTTAATGCGGGTCGATGACGCTTTCGTTGCAGCGCTGTCAGAGCGGTGTGCCCAGCAGCACATTCGATGGGGAAAACTGCACCTGCACCGGTTGCTCGACCTTCAGACCACGACTGCGCAAGTCCAGCGGTTCGGCCAGCGCGCAAAGGGTCTGGCCATTGGGCAGGGCGATGCGTACTTCGCTGGGGCCGTCTTCGGCGTCGAGAATCGCCTCGATCCGACCGTTCAAAAGGTTGTGTCCGACGGCAGGCGTGGCCTCGGGCGCGAGCAGTTCGAGCCAGCCGGCCTTGATCAGCGCCACCACTTCCGTGCCCGGTTGCAGCTCCAGGTGCACAGTGCTGTCGTGGGTGATCTGCGCGTCGATCGACAGACCTTCGGCCAGCTCAAGGCGGATCAGATCGTTGCGGCCCTGACCTTCGATCTGCACGACTTTGCCGTGCAGTTGATTGCGCGCGCTGGTCCTGAGCATCAGCCGACCGAGCAGGTCCAGATCGCTGGCATCCTCGGCGGCTTCAAGTACCTGGGCCTGCAAGGCTTGCAGCTTCTGATAGAGGCGCAGCACTCGCTCGCCCTCGCTCGACAGTTTGGCGCCACCGCCGCCCTTGCCGCCGACCGCGCGCTCGACCAGAGGCTTTTGCGCGAGGTTGTTCAGCTCATCGATGGCATCCCACGCCGCC
Organism: Pseudomonas sp. 1; assembly: GCF_056626735.1. Lineage (NCBI taxonomy): Bacteria > Pseudomonadati > Pseudomonadota > Gammaproteobacteria > Pseudomonadales > Pseudomonadaceae > Pseudomonas > Pseudomonas sp. 1. The sequence goes on from NZ_JBWXMQ010000005.1 coordinate 236,206, forward strand.
TTGTAACTCAGGCCGGCGCTTTTCGCGGCGCGGGTGATCGAGCCCTGTTCGGCGATGTGCTGCAGCAAGGCGATGCGCTGCGGACGGCGGACGATGTGCTGGGACAACAGGGTGGGCAAGGACATGGCGGACGCTTTGCTGAAGGGTTGAGGGAGGACGTTGGCGGCTCGAGGCGTATCCGTCAAGCCGGGTCGCCGGGTTTTGGCGTGCGGGCCAGGCAGTACACATCCACCCGCGCGGCGCCGGCGTTCATCAGCAAACGGGCCAGCGCCTGGGCGGTGGCGCCAGTGGTCAGCACGTCGTCGACCAGGGCCAAGTGCCGGCCTTTCACCTGGGCATCGGGACTGAGGGCGAAGGCGTGTCGCAGATTGCTTTTACGTGCCTTGGCATTGAGGGCTTGCTGGGCGTCGGTATCCTGCACGCGCAAAAGGTTGTGCTCCTCGCAAGGCAGGTCGAGTGACTTGCCCAGCCACTGCGCCAGCATCGCCGCTTGATTGAAGCCGCGCTGGCGCAGGCGTTTCGGTGCCAGCGGCACCGGCAGCAGGGCGTCCGGGCGAGGCAGGTCTTCCTCGAAGCGATGTTGCAGGAACTCGCCGAGAACGTCGGCGAGCAAGTGGCCAAGCGGCCATTTGCCGTTGTGCTTGAAGCGGGTGATCAGCGTGTCCATGGGAAAGCTGTAAGTCCATGGCACGGCGACTTGTTCAAAGGCCGGTGGATCCTGCAGGCAGGCACCACAGGTCAGGCTGGCGGCGAGGGGCAGGGCGCAGGTCACGCATTGATCGCCCAGCCACGGCAGATCGGTTTCACAGGCAGTGCAGATCGGGATTTGCCCGTCTACCGGTTCGTCGCACAACAAACAGCGTTGTTTGTTTTTTAACCAGATGTAAACCGGACTTTTGTAGTGTGGTTGACAGCGCATGACTCTTCCTTAAATATGCCGAACATCCGTGTCGTGCCTGTGGGTATTCCGTTTCCCCAGGCGCCAGCCAAGCATAACCAAGGAAACGCCCATGAGCGCCAGCACCACTGCCACCCTGCGTCACGACTGGACTTTGGCCGAAGTCAAAGCACTCTTCGTTCAGCCATTCAACGACTTGCTGTTCCTGGCGCAGACGGTGCACCGCGCGCATTTCGACGCCAACCGCGTCCAGGTTTCCACCCTGTTGTCGATCAAGACCGGCGCCTGTCCGGAAGATTGCAAATATTGTCCGCAGTCCGGTCACTACAACACCGGGCTGGAAAAAGAAAAGTTGATGGAAGTGCAGAAAGTCCTCGAAGAGGCTGCCCGCGCCAAAGCTATCGGCTCAACCCGCTTCTGCATGGGCGCGGCGTGGAAACACCCGTCGGCCAAGGACATGCCTTACGTACTGAAGATGGTCGAAGGCGTGAAGGCCATGGGCCTGGAAACCTGCATGACCCTCGGTCGTCTCGATCAGGATCAGACCGAAGCGCTGGCCAAGGCCGGGCTCGACTACTACAACCACAACCTCGACACCTCGCCGGAGTTCTACGGCAGCATCATCACCACCCGCACTTACAGCGAGCGCCTGCAAACCCTGGCGTACGTGCGCGATGCGGGGATGAAAATCTGCTCCGGCGGCATTCTCGGCATGGGCGAGTCCCTCGATGACCGCGCCAACCTGCTGATCCAGTTGGCCAACCTGCCGGAGCACCCGGAATCGGTGCCGATCAACATGCTGGTGAAAGTCGCCGGCACGCCGCTGGAAAACGCCGACGACGTCGATCCGTTCGATTTCATCCGCATGCTCGCCGTGGCGCGCATCCTGATGCCGCAATCTCACGTGCGCCTGTCCGCCGGCCGCGAAGCAATGAACGAGCAGATGCAGGCCCTGGCGTTTTTCGCCGGCGCCAACTCGATCTTCTACGGCGACAAACTGCTGACCACCGCCAACCCGCAGGCCGACAAGGACATGCAGCTGTTTGCGCGTCTGGGCATTCAGCCGGAAGCCCGCGAAGAGCATGCCGACGAAGTGCATCAGGCCGCCATCGAGCAGGCGCTGGTGGAGCAGAAGAGCAGCGAGCAGTTCTACAACGCGGCGGTGTAAAAACCTGCGCGGATTCCTCTGAAGGAATGCAAACCCCTATGGGAGCGAGCTTGCTCGCGATAGCGGTGCTTCAGTCGACATTGATGTCGGATGTGAAGGCCTCCTCGCGAGCAGGCCCGCTCCCACAAGGGGATCTGTGTCACTTGAATGTCGAGGCCTGCATGTCTTTCGATCTCGCCGCACGCCTTGCTGCCCGTCGTGCCGAAAATCTTTATCGCCAGCGCCCATTGCTTGAAAGCCCACAAGGGCCGCAAGTGGTGGTCGACGGTCAGCCGTTGCTGGCGTTCTGCAACAACGATTACCTGGGCCTGGCCAATCACCCGCAAGTGATCGAGGCCTGGCGCGCCGGTGCTGAGCGCTGGGGTGTCGGCGGCGGCGCATCGCATCTGGTGATTGGCCACAGTGGCCCGCATCACGCTTTGGAAGAAGCTCTCGCCGACCTCACCGGACGGCCTCGCGCGTTGTTGTTCACCACCGGTTACATGGCCAACCTCGGCGCGGTCACCGCATTGGTCGGGCAGGGCGATACGGTGCTGGAAGACCGGCTCAATCATGCCTCGTTGCTGGATGCCGGATTGTTGTCCGGCGCGCGCTTCAATCGTTATCTGCACAACGACGCCGACAGTCTGGCCAAGCGTCTGGAGAAAGCCACCGGCAATACCCTGGTGGTCACTGACGGCGTGTTCAGCATGGACGGCGACCTTGCCGATCTGCCGGCCCTGGCCCGGGAAACCAAGGCCAAAGGCGCGTGGTTGATGGTCGATGACGCCCACGGCTTCGGTCCTTTGGGCGCGAATGGTGGCGGGATCGTCGAGCATTTCGGTTTGAGCCAGGAGGATGTGCCGGTATTGGTCGGGACTCTTGGCAAAGCGTTCGGCACGGCGGGTGCGTTCGTCGCGGGCAGTGAAGAGCTGATCGAAAGCCTGATCCAGTTCGCCCGTCCGTACATCTACACCACCAGCCAGCCGCCGGCGCTGGCCTGTGCAACATTGAAAAGTCTGGAACTGCTGCGCAGCGAACACTGGCGTCGCGAGCATCTGCGCACGCTGATCCGCCAGTTCCGCCACGGCGCCGAGCAGATTGGTCTGGAACTGATGGACAGCTTCACGCCGATCCAGCCGATCCTGATCGGCGATGCCGGTCGCGCCGTGCGTCTATCGCAGATGCTGCGCGAGTGTGGGCTGATGGTCACTGCGATCCGCCCGCCGACCGTGCCCGCCGGCAGTGCGCGGTTGCGGGTGACGCTGACCGCCGCCCACAGCGAGGCGCAGGTGCAGCTATTGTTGGAAGGACTGGCCGATTGCTTTGCCAAACTCAAGTCGGAGCCAAGCCATGCGTGATCGTCTGATTCTGCTACCGGGTTGGGGGCTCGGCGTGTCGCCGCTGGAGCCGCTGGCCGCTGCGTTGCGTGGACTCGATGAACACCTGCAGGTCGACATCGAACCGTTGCCGGAGCTGGATTCCAGCGATCTGCAAGACTGGCTCGACGAACTCGATGAGCGCATCCCCGAAGATGCCTGGCTCGGCGGCTGGTCGCTGGGCGGCATGCTCGCTTCGGAGCTGGCGGCGCGGCGTGGCGAACATTGCTGCGGCTTGCTGACCCTGGCGAGTAATCCTTCGTTTGTCGCTCATGAACAGTGGCCTTGTGCGATGCCCGGCGAGACCTTCGATGCGTTTCTTGCCGGTTGCAGCGCTGATCCGCGGGCGACCCTGAAGCGATTTTCTTTGCTCTGCGCCCAAGGCGCGCAAGATGCGCGCGGCTTGTCGCGGTTGTTGCTCGGCGGCGCGCCGAATACTTCGCCGGCCGCTTTGATGGCGGGTCTGGAATTGTTGGCGCAGATCGATACGCGGGAAGCCTTGCAGGCGTTTCGTGGCCCGCAACTGCATTTGTTTGGTGGGCTGGACGGGTTGGTGCCGGCGGAGTCTGCGGGCGAGTTGTTCGCGTTGCTGGCGGATGTCGAAGTGGGTCTGATCGAGCAGGCCAGCCATGCGTTTCTTCTGGAGGACCCCCACGGTGTAGCGGGTGCGATCCAGGCGTTTTTAAGTGAGTGTGGTGATGACTGATTTGTCTGTTGCTGCGTTGCCCGGCGGCTTGCCTGACAAGCGCCAGGTCGCGGCTTCTTTTTCTCGCGCGGCAGCCAGCTATGACAGCGTCGCCGAGTTGCAGCGCAATGTCGGTACACAGTTGATGAATCGCTTGCCGGTGGGTTTTCGGTCGTCACGCTGGCTGGATCTCGGCTGTGGCACAGGGTATTTCACACGGGCGCTGGCCGAGCGATTTGGTGAGGGGCTGGCGCTGGATATCGCTGAGGGCATGCTCAATCACGCCCGGCCGTTGGGCGGCGCCACGCACTTCATCGCTGGCGATGCCGAGCGTTTGCCGTTGCAGGATTCAACGTGTGATCTGATCTTCTCCAGCCTCGCCGTGCAATGGTGCGCGGACTTTGAAGCGGTGCTCGGCGAAGCGTTTCGAGTGCTGAAACCTGGGGGGATTTTCGCGTTTGCTAGTCTTTGTGCAGGGACGCTGTACGAACTGCGCGACAGTTGGCGTCAGGTAGACGGCCTGGTGCACGTCAACCGTTTCCGCGAGTTCGCACGTTATGAGCAATTGTGCGCGGCCAGTGGCTTGCGCAGTGTTTGTCTGGAGAACCGGCCGCATGTGCTGCATTACCCGGATGTGCGCAGCCTGACTCATGAACTCAAGGCCTTGGGCGCGCATAACCTGAACCCCGGTCGGCCGGGCGGATTGACCGGGCGGGCGCGGATTCTGGGCTTGGTCGAGGCTTACGAGCAGTTCCGCCAGCCTGCGGGACTGCCGGCGACCTATCAGGTGGTCTACGCCGTGTTGGAGAAACCCTTATGAGCGCAGCCTATTTCATCACCGGAACCGACACCGACGTTGGCAAGACCACCGTGGCCGCCGGGTTGCTGCACGCTGCGCGGTCGGCGGGGCTGAGTACGGCGGCGGGCAAACCGGTGGCGTCCGGTTGTGTAGTGACGCCCAAAGGTTTGCGCAACTCCGATGCGCTGGCGTTGCAGGCCGAATGCTCGTTGCCGCTGACGTATCAACAGGTCAACCCGGTGGCGTTCGAGCCGGCGATCGCGCCGCATCTGGCAGCGCGTGAGGCCGGTGTGGCGCTGACCGTGCAATCGTTGCTGGCGCCGATGCGCGAGATTCTGGCCATGAACGCCGACTTCACGCTGATCGAAGGCGCGGGTGGTTGGCGGGTACCGTTGGCGGATCAGGACAATCTCTCGGATCTGGCCATCGCGCTGAAGCTGCCGGTGATTCTGGTGGTCGGTGTGCGTCTGGGATGCATCAGCCATGCATTGCTGACTGCCGAGGCGATTGCCCGGGACGGCCTGCAACTGGCCGGTTGGGTGGCGAACATCATTGATCCGAAGACGTCGCGGCTTGAAGAAAACCTCGCGACACTCGCCGAGCGAATTCCGGCGCCGTGCCTGGGGCGAGTGCCGAAACTCAAGGCGGTCAGCGCCGAAGCGGTTGCCGATCACTTGCAACTGGATCTGCTCGACTGATTTTGGCTATGGCAAGGCACTGTGCCATTAGTGTTTTTGACGGGTGTTTTTCTGGCGCCTCTGGTTCAATGGCATCCATTGATCCTTCCCAAGGATGAGAGCTCCCATGGAAATCTCTGGAAACACAGCTTTTTATGCAGGTCTGAGCACCATTCAGACCGGACAGAACCGCGTCGACCAGGCCGCCAGCCAGATCGCCAGCAGCACCATCGAGCGTTCGGTCACCAGTCAGTCTTCGGAGGTGCAGGTCGATCGTCTGCGTTCTGTGGACCGCGCCCAGCAATCGGATCGGGCCAGCAACATGGTCGAGATGGCCCAAGGCAAGTTTCAAGCGGAACTGGGTGTGAAAGTCGCCAAGGCTTCCGACGAAGTGCTCGGTACGATCATCGATACCTTCGCCTGATTTTCTGACCTGCGCTTTGCCAGACGCCGCGACTGTTCGCGGCGTTTTTCGTTGTAAGTCCTTCTCCCTCAACTAATCTTTTTTCAGTGCACATGCCTCGGTCGGGCGCATGTCGTATTGCTCTGTCCGGCGTTCAGAAAATGTGATGACGAATGGCAAAAGAACGACGCTTGACAAGATTTCGGCGTAAACGTATGTTTCAAACAACTGTTTGACCGTCACAACAAATCAACGCGGTCGTTCATTCCCGGTTACATCAGCAGAGGTTTATCGCTATGCCTGACTACAAGGCCCCCTTGCGTGATATTCGCTTCGTTCGTGACGAACTGCTCGGCTACGAAGCGCACTATCAGAGCCTTCCAGCGTGCGCAGAAGCAACGCCGGACATGGTTGACGCCATTCTCGAAGAGGGCGCCAAGTTTTGTGAGCAGGTGCTGGCACCGCTGAACCGAGTGGGTGACACCGAAGGCTGCACCTGGAGCGAGTCCGGCGTGAAAACCCCGACCGGCTTCAAAGAGGCCTACAAGCAATTCGTGGAAGGCGGCTGGCCAAGCCTGGCGCATGACGTCGAGCACGGCGGTCAGGGCCTGCCTGAGTCGTTGGGTCTGGCCGTCAGCGAGATGGTCGGCGAAGCCAACTGGTCGTGGGGCATGTACCCGGGCCTGTCGCATGGCGCGATGAACACCATCTCCGAACACGGCACCCCAGAGCAGCAAGAAGCCTATCTGACCAAACTGGTCTCCGGCGAATGGACCGGCACCATGTGCCTGACCGAACCGCACTGCGGCACCGACCTGGGCATGCTGCGCACCAAGGCCGAACCTCAGGCCGACGGTTCCTACAAAGTCTCCGGTACCAAGATCTTCATCTCGGCCGGTGAACACGACATGGCCGACAACATCGTCCACATCGTGCTGGCCCGCCTGCCGGACGCACCGGCCGGCACCAAAGGCATCTCGCTGTTCATCGTTCCCAAGTTCCTGCCGAACGCCGACGGCACCGTCGGTGCACGCAATGCTGTGACCTGCGGTTCGATCGAACACAAGATGGGCATCCACGGCAACGCGACCTGCGTGATGAACTTCGACGGTGCGACCGGTTTCCTGATCGGCCCGGCGAACAAAGGCCTGAACTGCATGTTCACCTTCATGAACACCGCACGTCTGGGTACCGCGCTGCAAGGTCTGGCCCACGCCGAAATCGGCTTCCAGGGCGGCTTGAAATACGCTCGCGATCGTCTGCAAATGCGTTCCCTGACTGGCCCGAAAGCGCCGGACAAAGCGGCTGACCCGATCATCGTTCACCCGGACGTACGCCGCATGCTGTTGACCATGAAGGCATTCGCCGAAGGCAACCGTGCGATGGTGTACTTCACCGCCAAACAGGTCGACATCGTCAAATACGGCGTGGACGAAGAAGAGAAGAAGAAAGCCGACGCACTGCTGGCCTTCATGACTCCGATCGCCAAAGCGTTCATGACCGAAGTCGGTTTCGAATCCGCCAACCACGGCGTACAAATCTACGGCGGCCACGGCTTCATCGCCGAGTGGGGCATGGAGCAGAACGTTCGCGACAGCCGCATTTCGATGCTGTACGAAGGCACCACCGGCATCCAGGCACTCGACCTGCTGGGCCGTAAGGTGCTGATGACTCAGGGCGAGGCTTTGAAGGGCTTCACCAAGATCGTTCACAAGTTCTGCCAGAACAACGAAGGCAACGAAGCCGTCAAAGAATTCGTCGCACCGTTGGCTGCACTGAACAAAGAGTGGGGCGAGCTGACCATGAAGGTCGGTATGGCCGCCATGAAAGATCGCGAAGAAGTCGGCGCGGCCTCCGTGGACTACCTGATGTACTCCGGTTACGCCTGCCTGGCCTACTTCTGGGCTGACATGGCGCGTCTGGCTGCTGAAAAACTGGCTGCCGGTACCACCGACGAGGCGTTCTACACCGCCAAGCTGCAAACCGCGCGCTTCTACTTCCAGCGCATCCTGCCGCGTACCCGTACACACGTGGCCACCATGCTGTCGGGCGCCAACAACCTGATGGACATGAAAGAAGAAGACTTCGCACTGGGCTACTAAGCCTTAACGCAGTCCTTCAAAAAACCGCTGCTCCTTCGGGGGCAGCGGTTTTTTTTGTACCCGGATTTCCCCAATCCCGGGGCTCATTCCCCAGCATGGAAAAGGGCGCTGCTCAGCCGAACCCTTGCGCTTATTGATTCAAAATGTTTCCAGAAGAGTGGCCAATTAATTGCACCGCCCGATTTACCGGTGCTTATCAGAACTGCCTGCTCAAAGAAGCAAGACGCCCGGCACTTAACAACAACAGTCAGGGTGAAGCCTATGAACATCAGTCGACTCGCTCGTTTGACCTTTTGGTTACCCGTCGCGCTGGCAGTCCACAGCGCATGGGCCGCCGACCCCGCCGAAGTCGATCCTCCCGTGCCGGAGGTTCCCTCGCTGCAATCGTTGCGCGGAATGGTGCCCCCCGATCCGTCCGGGACCGAGGGCGGACGCAAGGTCGACCTGATGACCGACTACGTGCTCAATCGCCAGGCCGCGATCCTGCTGGGCAAGGCGCTGTTCTGGGACATGGAGATCGGCAGCGATGGCGCCACCGCCTGCGCCTCCTGCCACTACCACGCCGGCGTCGATCACCGCATCACCAACCAGCTCAACCCCGGCCAGGCACAGACCAACGCCAACGTCGCGTCGATCTTCAACAAGCCGTTTGTGGCCTCGGACATTCCGGGTGACGTGGCGTCCTACGCAACGTTGTCCGGCGGCAAGGGTGGCCCGAACTACACGCTGAAGAAAACCGACTTCCCGACTCACGTGCTGAGCAATCCGCTGGAGCGCAACTCGCCCATCGTGTACTCGACGGACGATGTGGTCGGCTCGCAAGGCGTGTTCGACGCCAACTTCGTCAAACCCAATCAGGCGCGTTTCGACAAATGCACTCAGCAGCCGGACGGTATTTTCCAGGTCGGTGGCATCAACGTTCGCCGCAGCACCGGGCGCAATGCGCCGTCGGTGATCAATGCCGCGTTCAACGTGCGCAACTTCTGGGACGGTCGGGCCAACAACGTGTTCAACGGCTTCTCGCCGTTCGGCAATCGCGATCCGGATGCCGGGATCTACGTGACCAGCGAGCGCAGCACAATCGCGACCAAAGTGCGGCTGGCGCTCAACGATGCGTCAGCCGCCTCGCAAGCGGTCGGCCCGCCCGGTAGCCCGGTGGAAATGTCCTGCGGCGGTCGCACCTTTGCCGACATCGGCCGCAGGATGCTCGACACATTGATGCTCAAGCAGCAACGGATCTCATCCACCGATTCGGTACTGGGTCCTGTGTCCGGCGCACGACGGCCGACCTATCGCGAGCTGATCAAGAACGCCTTCCAGCCCCGGCTGTGGAACGCCACGCAAAACGTTCTGGTGGGCGGTGCGCCGTACACCCAGATGGAGGCCAACTTCCCACTGTTCTTCGGCCTGGCGATCCAGATGTATGAGGCGACGCTGGTGTCCGATCAGGCGCCGATCGACGCCTACCTGCAAGGCGATCACACCGCGATGAACGCGCAACAGGTCGAGGGCATGAATCTGTTTCTCGGCAAGGGCAAATGCGTCAATTGCCACGGCGGACCGGAGCTGACCAACGCCGCCAGCCGCCTGTTGATGCATCCGCGTGAACGCATCGAACGGATGGTGATGGCCGACAACCTGACCACCCTTTACGACAACGGCTTCTACAACACCGGCGTGCGTCCGACCTCGGAAGACCTGGCCCTCGGCGGCGCGGATGCGTGGGGTAACCCGTGGTCGTTCACTCGGCAGTACAACACGGTGTTGCAGGGCGGAAAATCGGTCGATCCGCTGGACGTCGATGTCTGCACGTTCGAGGCACCATTGAGCGCGGCCATTCCATGCGATGCCACGCTCAAGCCGAATGTCGGTTTCCGCGATTCGGTCGACGGCGCGTTCAAGACGCCTACTCTGCGCAACATCGCGCTGACCGGGCCGTACTTCCACAACGGCAGCCGCTCGACGCTCAAACAGGTGATGGAGTTCTACAACCGTGGCGGTGACCGGCGCGGGGAAGACGCCAACAACACCAGCGGCTTCGAGCATCCGGCGGTGAACCAGCACAACACTTCCAACCTCGACCCGGACATGACGGCACTGAACCTGACGCCCGATGAAATCGATGCGTTGGTGAAATTCATGGAAGTCGGCTTGACCGATCCGCGCGTGGCCTGGGAGCGAGCACCGTTCGATCATCCGTCGCTGGTGATCCCGCAAGGCCATATCGGCGATGAAAATGCCGTGACCCAGCGCCCGGCCAGTCCGAAAGTCACCACCCGTCAGGCGATGGACGCATCGCTCAATCTCAAGCCTTACGGTGCTGAAGGCAGGCCCGCGTCCGAAGGGCCATTACAGCCGTTCTACAACGATCTCTGAAAAGAAAAACAGACCATGGCCATCAAGAATGATGGCCATGGTGGCCGTCTAGCGGCCATTCCGCAAAAAACCTTACTGAATCCCTCAGCTACCGACGATTTCGGCCGTTAAAGAGACAGCCTGTGATCTGGATCACATTGTGTGTGCTTAACTGGCCATATTGCAGGCACAATGCCATCTCTTTGCCATGACGGGTCGGAGCTTTACCCTTGCCGCGTTCTTCAGCTGTACGTTTCAGTCATTTCCTACCTTCACTGCTGTTGTTGCTCGCGGGGTTGGCGGCTGCGTACGTCAAAGACCTCAACGTGTTCTTCACTTCGCTGTTCAACGTGTTGCCGACCTTGGTGCTGCTGTTGGGCGGTTCGTACTGTGCGGTTTACCGACGTCAGCGCGAGCTGTTTCTGATGGTCACGGTCTACATCGCCTACTTCCTGCTCGATACCCAGACCGACTATTACCGCGACAACGGCAAGGTCCGCGACGACGCGGCCGTGGTGTTCCATCTGGTCTGTCTGCTGTTGCCGCTGCTGTTCGGTCTGTTCGCCGCGTGGCAAGAGCGCACGCACCTGTTTCAGGACATGGTCGCGCGCTTCGCCGTGCTGCTGGCCTTTGGCAGCGTGGCGCTGGGGCTTGAGCAAAGTTATCCGCAGGCGTTGCTGATGTGGCTTTCCGAAATCCGCTGGCCGGCGCTGCACGGCGCGTGGATGAGCCTGATCCAGTTGTCGTATCCGGTGTTCATCTCGGCGTTCCTGCTGCTGGCCTGGCAATACTGGCGTAACCCGCGTCCGCTGCATGCGGCGCAACTGGTGGGTTTGCTCGGTGTGTTCTGGATGCTGCCGAAAACCTTCATCCTGCCGTTCACCCTGAACATCATGTGCAGCCAGGTGATGTTGATGATTGCCGCGGCGGTGGCGCACGAGGCTTATCAAATGGCTTTCCGCGACGAGCTCACCGGCCTGCCCGGGCGCCGCGCACTCAACGAGCGCATGCAGCGTCTGGGGCGCAACTATGTGCTGGCGATGAGCGACGTCGATCACTTCAAGAAATTCAACGACACCCACGGCCACGATGTGGGGGATCAGGTCTTGCGCCTGGTCGCCAGCAAGCTGTCCAAAATCAGCGGCGGGGGTAGGGCTTATCGCTATGGCGGTGAGGAATTTGCTCTGGTGTTTGCGGGCAAGACCCTCGAGGAGTGCATGCCGCACCTTGAGGTCATCCGCGAGTCGATTGCGTCCTACAACATCCAGTTACGTAATCAGGAAAGCCGCCCGCAGGATGATCAGCAGGGACGTCAGCGTCGCTCGGGTTCGGGCGCGTCCAGCGTGTCGGTCACGGTCAGTATCGGCGTAGCCGAACGTCTGGAACAGCGCACCCCGGAGGAAGTGCTGAAATCCGCCGACCAGGCGCTCTATAGCGCCAAGGGCGCAGGGCGAAACTGTGTGATGGCGTTCGGTCAGAACCGCCGTGGCGCAGTGCGCATGGACAGCGCCGCAGGTTGAGTGATGACGGCGCATTCAGCGTCTGGACAGTGATTGTGAGGCAGGGTGGCCGGCAGTAGGTTGAAGCAATCTGCTGAAGGAGAAGCCACCATGCCCGAGTACAAAGCTCCCCTGCGCGACATGCGCTTTCTGATCGACCACGTCTTTGACTTTCACACTCAGTACGCGGCCCTCGGCGCCCACGACGCCAGCCCGGACATGATCAACGCGATCCTCGACGAAGGTGCGAAGTTCTGTGAGAACGTTCTGGCACCGCTCAATCGCAGTGGTGACGAAGAGGGCTGCCATTTCGACAATGGCGTGGTGACAACGCCTACAGGTTTCAAGCAGGCCTTCGCACAATATGTGGAAGGTGGCTGGCACGGTCTGGCGGCAGATCCGACCTACGGCGGCCAGGGCCTGCCGAGTTCGCTGGGGCTGGTGATCAGCGAAATGGTCGCCTCCAGCAACACCTCGTGGGGCATGTACCCGGGCCTGACTCACGGTGCCATGTCGGCGATCCACGCCCACGGCACCGACGAACAGAAAAACACCTATCTGCGCAAACTCACCGCTGGCCAGTGGACCGGCACCATGTGCCTGACCGAAGCCCATTGCGGGACTGATCTGGGCATCATCAAGACCCGTGCCGTGCCTCAGGCCGACGGCAGTTATGCAGTGACAGGCAGCAAGATTTTCATCTCCGCCGGCGAGCACGACATGAGCGACAACATCATTCATCTGGTGTTGGCCAAACTGCCGGACGCGCCGGCGGGGACCAAAGGCATCTCGCTGTTCATCGTGCCGAAATTCCTTCCGGACGCCTCCGGTGAGGCCGGCGAGCGCAATGGCGTTTCCTGCGGTTCGATCGAACACAAAATGGGTATCAAGGCCTCGGCCACCTGCGTGCTGAACTTCGACGACGCCAAAGGCTTCCTGATCGGCGAGCCGAACAAGGGCCTGAACTGCATGTTCACCATGATGAACCATGCGCGTCTCGGTACCGGGATGCAGGGCCTGTGTCTGGGCGAGGCAAGTTTCCAGGGCGCCATCAAATACGCCAACGACCGTCTGCAGATGCGTGCCCTGACGGGCGCCAAAGCCCCGGACAAACCGGCCGACCCGATCATCGTCCACCCGGACGTGCGACGCATGCTGCTGACCATGAAGGCCTTTAATGAAGGCAACCGTGCGCTGACCTATTTCACCGCGCAAATGCTCGATGTCGCGCATCTGAGCTCGGACGCCGAGGCGCGTCAGGAGGCCGAAGACCTTCTGGCGTTCCTGACTCCGATCTGCAAAGCCTTCATGACCGATACCGGGCTGGAGGTGACTAACCACGGCATGCAGGTGTTCGGCGGCCACGGATTTATCCGCGAGTGGGGCATGGAGCAACTGGTTCGAGATTGCCGGATCGCGCCGATCTACGAGGGCACCAACGGCATTCAGGCGCTGGATCTGCTCGGACGCAAGGTGCTGGGCAGCCAGGGCAAGCTGCTGCGCAACTTCACCAAAATCGTCCACAAGTTCTGCGCCGCCAACGCCGGGCACGCGCAATTGGGCGGGTTTGTCGCGCAGCTCGATGGCCTCAATCAGCAGTGGGGCGAACTGACCATGAAGGTCGGCATGGCCGCGATGAAAAATCCCGATGAAGTTGGCGCCGCGTCGGTGGACTACCTGATGTACAGCGGTTACATCGTTCTGGGCTACCTGTGGCTGCGCATGGCCCTGGTCGCCCAGGCGCAGCTGGAGTCGGGCGAGGGTGATGGCGATTTCTGCCAGGGCAAACTGGCGACGTGCGAGTTCTACTTCAAGCGTCTGTTGCCGCGTACGGAGGCGCATCGTTCGGCGATCGAGGCGGGCAGCGATTGCCTGATGAAACTGCCGGCCCAGTTGTTCTCGCTGTAACACGCCCCTGTTAAACAAAAGAGCCCGCTGATTGCGGGCTTCTTTATGGTTGATTGTTGATGACTAAAAATAACAAAACAGTCACCGCCTGACCCTATGTGTCGCAAAAGTTGTTGGGTTACACTCCAGCTCAACGAAAACACCCTTCCACGAATCACCTGTTTAGATCTTTGCGAGGTTTGCCATGGCTGACTACAAAGCGCCGCTGCGCGATATGCGCTTCGTCCTCAATGAAGTGTTCGAAGTCGCCAAACTCTGGGCCGAACTGCCGGCCCTGGCCGAATCCGTGGACGCGGAAACCGTTGAAGCCATTCTCGAAGAGGCCGGCAAGGTCACCAGCAAAAGCATCGCGCCCCTGAGCCGTGCCGCCGACGAAGAAGGCTGCCACTGGGCCGACGGTGCCGTCACCACGCCGGCCGGTTTCCCACAGGCCTATCAGACTTATGCCGAAGGTGGCTGGGTCGGTGTGGGCGGTGATCCGGCCTACGGCGGCATGGGCATGCCAAAAGCCGTGTCGGCTCAGGTCGAAGAAATGGTCAACTCCGCCAGTCTGGCTTTCGGTCTGTACCCGATGCTGACCGCCGGTGCCTGCCTGTCGATCAACGCCCACGCCAGCGAAGAGCTGAAAGCCGCGTACTTGCCGAACATGTACGCCGGTGTCTGGGCCGGTTCCATGTGCCTGACCGAACCGCACGCCGGTACCGACCTGGGCATTATCCGCACCAAGGCCGAGCCTCAGGCCGACGGTTCCTACAAGGTCAGCGGCACCAAGATCTTCATCACCGGCGGTGAGCACGACCTGACCGAAAACATCATCCACCTGGTGCTGGCCAAACTGCCGGACGCACCGGCTGGGCCGAAAGGCATATCGCTGTTCCTGGTGCCGAAGTTCATGGTCAATGCCGATGGCAGCCTGGGGGCGCGCAACCCGGCGAACTGCGGTTCGATCGAACACAAGATGGGTATTCAGGCATCCGCCACCTGCGTGATGAACTTCGACGAAGCCGTGGGTTATCTGGTCGGCGAGCCGAACAAAGGCCTGGCCGCGATGTTCACCATGATGAACTACGAGCGTCTGGGCGTCGGCATCCAGGGCCTGGCCACCGGCGAGCGTTCGTACCAGAACGCCATCGAATACGCCCGCGACCGTCTGCAAAGCCGTTCGCCGACCGGCGCGCAGAACAAAGACAAGGTTGCTGACCCGATCATCGTCCACCCGGACGTGCGTCGCATGTTGCTGACCATGAAAGCCTCGAACGAAGGCGGTCGTGCGTTCTCCACCTACGTGGCGATGCAACTCGATACCGCCAAGTTCAGCGAAGACGCCGCCACCCGCAAACGTGCGGAAGATCTGGTGGCCTTGCTGACGCCAGTGGCCAAGGCGTTCCTGACCGATCTGGGTCTGGAAACCACCGTCCACGGCCAGCAGATTTTCGGCGGCCACGGCTACATCCGCGAGTGGGGTCAGGAACAACTGGTGCGTGACGTGCGCATCACCCAGATCTACGAAGGCACCAACGGCATTCAGGCGCTGGATCTGGTGGGTCGCAAGATCGTCGGCAGCGGCGGCGCGTTCTACAAGCTGTTCGCCGACGAGATCCGCCATTTCACCGCGACTGCCAGTGCCGATCTGGGCGAGTTCACCAAACCGCTGAATGATGCCGTCGACATCCTCGACGAGCTGACCTCGTGGCTGCTGGACCGGGCGAAAACCAACCCGAACGAAATCGGCGCGGCGTCGGTCGAGTACCTGCAGGTGTTCGGCTACACCGCTTACGCCTACATGTGGGCGCTGATGGCCAAGGCATCGCTGGGCAAAGAAGCGCAGGACGATTTCTACGCGAGCAAACTCGGTACGGCGCGGTTCTATTTCGCCCGTCTGCTGCCGCGGATTCACTCGCTGAACGCGTCGGTCAAGGCCGGCAGCGAGTCGCTGTTCCTGCTGGACGCTGCGCAGTTTTGATGATGTAACGTCATGTAAGCGATCTCTTACATGACGTGCTGCTGTTCTCCCATAGGCGAAGATTGGATCCAGAGCTAATCTACTTTCCATGGACGTCGCGCAGGAAGCGCAAAGTAACAACACGGACACGTAGGATTCTGCCAGGGTGGCGGAGTGAAATGGATGTCAGGGAAACAGTCTGCAAAGCCCCGCTTCGGCGGGGTTTTCTTATGCCCGCAAAAAAGTTTTCAGTTCAGCGCATCCAGTGGCGGCGTACCTTTCAGCGGTTTGTCCTCACGCTGCATCACCTCTTCCAGCAACGTTCGCAGCAAGGCCAATGGTGCCTGTTGGCGTTGCACATCGCGACACACCAGCCCGACCTTCAACGGCACACGCGGCTCACTCAACGGTTTCCACAGCAGATCCTGATCGTCGTACTCCTTTTGCGAACGACCGGGCAGCACCGTCGCCAGACGTGTGTGCGGCAGGCTGTCGAGAATCCCCACCATATTGTTCAGTTCCGCCTGCACTTGCGGGCGTCGTCCGAGATTGGCCAATTGCGCCTGCCAGATCTGGCGGATCTGAAACTCTTCACCCAATAGCAACATCGGTAATTCGGCCGCCTGACTCATCGAGACTTTCTTGAATTCCCGCAGCGGATGATCCGCCGGGATGACCAGTGTCAGTTCATCTTCGTACAACATTACGCCGTGCAGCCCCGGCTGCCGTGGCGGCAGATAGCTGATGCCGATATCCAGCAGGCCATTGAGCAGACGCCGTTCGATCTCCAGCCCCGTCAATTCATAAATCTGCACCACCAGATGCGGCTGGGCCTTGCGCACGCGCTCGAGCATTTGCGGCACCAGGCTGGTGTGCACGGTCTGCAGAACGCCGATCGCCAGTGTCCGCAATGCCTGACCCTTGAAGTTGCCCAGCGCCTCACGCGCCCGCTGCATGCCGTCGAGCAGCGGCAGGGCGTGGTTGTACAAGGTGTGGGCGGCGAGCGTTGGCAACAGGCGTTTGCTGCTGCGTTCGAACAAGGTGACGTCGAGGTTTTGTTCCAGGTGGCGAATCTGCTGGGACAACGCGGGTTGAGAGATCGACAGGCGCTCGGCGGCGCGTCCGACATGCCCTTCCTCGTAGACCGCGACGAAATAACGCAGTTGTTTGAAATCCATAAGTAACACTTATTGAAAATGCTGGGAAATCGAAATGGCTCGACGCCGTAAACGGGCCTAGTCTAACCGCATTCACAAGGCTTGCAGGGCCGGAAAGCGCAATGACCAGCGTTTGTTTTGAAAGTGTTTACATAGGCAGTTCAAAAAACCTCGATCGAGGTTTTTTTCAATGAATCTGTTCAGTTTGCGGCGCCAGACGCCGAGCCTCGATGACCTGTCTTTTGAAACCCGGGAATCGGACGCCGCTGATGGCTTGAATGCCGAGCGCCTGATGCCCAGTGTCGAGCGCCCGCAGCAGGTATTCGTTCGTGGTCAGGGCTCCTGGCTGTGGGACAGCAATGATCGCGCCTACCTGGACTTTTCCCAGGCCGGTGGTGCCAACAGCCTCGGCCACAGCCCTTCGGCGCTGGTCAAGGCGATCGCCAACCAGGCTCAAGCGTTAATCAATCCCGGTTTCAATCTGCATAACCGCGGCATGCTCAGCCTGGCCGAACGCCTGTGTGCCAGCACTGCCAGCGATCAAGCGTATCTGCTCAACAGTGGCAGTGAAGCTTGTGAAGCGGCAATCAAACTGGCGCGCAAATGGGGCCAACTGCATCGCGGCGGCGCCTCGCGGATCATTGTCGCCAGACAAGGCTGTCACGGACGTAGTCTGGCGACGATTTCGGCGTCGGACAGTTGCAACCTGCACAACCGCTTCGCACCGTTGCTGCCGGGTTTCGATCTGGTGCCGTTCAACGATCTGCCGGCGCTGCATGCCGCGGTCGATGCGCAGACCGTGGCAATCATGCTCGAACCGATCCAGAGCGATGCCGGTGTGATTCCTGCCACCGAGCATTACCTCAAGGGTGTCGAGCGTCTGTGTCGTGAACTGGGGATTTTGCTGATCCTGGACGAGGTTCAGACCGGCATCGGCCGCTGCGGCACCTTGCTTGCCGAACAATCCTACGGCGTGCGCGCCGATATCGTCGTGCTCGGCAAAGGCCTTGGCGGTGGTGTTCCCTTGGCGGCGTTGCTGGCGCGAGGCAAGGCCTGCTGTTTCGATTCCGGCGAGTTGGGCGGCACTCATCACGGCAACGCGTTAATGACCGCCGCAGGGCTGGTGGTGCTCGACAGCGTGCAGGACCGCGCATTCCTCGAACAAATCCGGGACAACGGCCAGCACCTGCGCGAAGGGCTCGCCCGTCTGGCCCATCGTTATGAACATGGCGAGTTGCGTGGACAAGGGTTGTTCTGGGGACTGACCCTGTCGGAAGACTCCGCCGAAGCCGTGGTAAAAGCCGCGCTTCACGAGGGCTTACTGCTCAACGCCCCACAAGCCGACTGCCTGCGTTTCACTCCGGCGCTCACCGTCAGTAAGGCCAATATCGACGAAATGCTCCTGCGCCTGGCCCGCGCCTTCTCCCGGGTACGCACGGCGCAACTGCAATGCCGAAAAGGGATTGCCGTCTGAGCTGAAGTTTCCCACCCGAATTCAAGAACCGTCTCGCGGTATAACGCACGCCCCACGCCTGATTCTTTTGGCGTGGGGCGTTTTTTTGTAGCCGGGTAATGGCATTCAAATGGCGAGATCGCGGGTTGCACTGAACCCTGACAAACGGCACAGGTCGATTAGCTTGTATGGCTCAGTCGAGCCAACCCCCAATCAGGAGCTGCCCCATGGACTTTATCCGCATCATCATCGCCATTCTGTTGCCGCCACTGGGTGTGTTTCTGCAAGTCGGGTTCGGCGGCGCGTTCTGGCTGAACATTCTGCTGACGCTGTGCGGTTATATCCCGGGGATCGTGCACGCGGTGTACATCATCGCCAAGCGCTGAGTCTCAGTCCGTCAAACCCATTACTCGCCGATAGAACCGCCATTCCTGCTCCAGCGCATGGGCCTGATTGGCGGCCCGGCGGAAGCCGTGGCGCTCATCGGCGTAGTAATGCGCTTGGACCTCAATGCCGTTTTGCTCCAGGGCCGCGACCATGTCGCGGGTCTGTTGCGGTACGACGACGGCATCCAGTTCGCCCTGAAAGAAAATCATCGGTACGCGAATGTTGCCTGCGTGCAGCAATGGCGTGCGGGCGGCATAGCGCTCGACGTCCTGCTCCGGATCGCCGATCAGCCAGTCCAGGTAATCGCCTTCGAACTTGTGTGTCGCGCGACCGAGAGCAACCGGGTCACTGACGCCATAAAGGCTGGCACCGGCGCGGAATACCTGATGAAACGCCAGGGCACATAGCGTCGTGTAACCACCGGCGCTGCCGCCACGGATGAATGCACGGTCGCTATCGATCATGCCGCGATCATTCAGGTAGGCCACCACCGCACAGGCATCCTCGACATCCACCGCGCCCCAACTCAGATGCAGCGCCTGTCGATACTCCCGGCCATAGCCGCTGCTGCCTCGGTAATTGAGGTCCGCGACGGCGAAGCCGCGTTGCGTCCAGTACTGGATGCGCGGGTCGAGCATCGGGTAGCACGCCGACGTCGGGCCGCCGTGGATGAACACCACCAGCGGCGGTTTCACATCACCATTCGTGGCCGGGTAAAAGAAACCGTGCGCTTCACCCGAACCGCTGGGGTAGCGCAGGGTTTGCGGGCGGCTGATGTGCTCGGCGGGCAGCGGTGCGACACCGCCGGCCAGAATGTTCACTTCGCGCGAATCGCGGTCAATGGCGATCACCGCTGAAGGGCTGATCGGTGAGGCGGCAATGCAGTAAATGAATTGATCATCGACAGCCAGATGACGGAAACGGCTGTAGTTGCCGGTGAAGTCTTCACCGTTGAGTGCCAGACGCCCGAAACCGCCTTCGCTCCAACTCGCCATAAAGCTGTCGTCGGTGGGCAGCCAGGTGCAGCCGCCGAGTTGCCATGGGGCTGGTGCGTGATCGGCTTCGGCGCTGGCTAACGGCTGCAAGCCGTCTGCCGACTCGACCCACGGTTGCCAATAACCACCACGATCGGTCAGACAGCCCAGTCGGCGGTTGGCATCGAAACGCGGTTGCTGGATCGACTCTTCAAGTGCTTCACCGGCCACACAACGCGGCGCGGAAAATTCGTTGTCCGAGCGTTCGGCGAGCATCAGTCGGGTGGAGGTCCACGGCTGATGCGGGCGGCTCCACTCGATCCATGCAAGGCGTTGGCCGTCCGGGCTGATAATGGGCGACGCGTAAAAATCCGCGCCTTCAACCAGCCTGTGGCGTTCGCCACTCGCCAGATCAATAGCCACCAGCCGATGCCGATCACCGTTCTCTTCAACGGCCAGCACCTGCCCGTTGGCAAAATGCAGATCGCCATACCGGCATTCCCCGCACGTCAATGCCACGGGTTCGCCGTCCGGCGCCTGTCGGTACAACTGCTGGTCCGCCTCGTTGACGAAAACCACTCCCTCAGGCGTCAGACAAAACGCCCCACCGCCATATTCGTACACCCGACTGCGCACGCTGAAACCCGCGGGTGTCAGACATTTCGCCGAGCCATCGCGCCAGTGCCAGATCCGGCACGCGGCGTCTGCCGGCCGGTATTCGTTCCAGAACAAACCATGGGCGCCGAGCTGCAGTTCGGCGAAATCCACACCGGCAGCAACGGCGGCAGTGGCGCTGAAAGGCTCAGCCTTTGGCGATGAGGCGCGAGTTTCGTTCATTGCGAAAGGCCAGTTGTTCGATGGTCTGGGTGGCGTGCTCGGCCTCTTCGCGGGCCTTGAGAATCACACCGTGATGTTCGGACTTGCTGCACACCGGATCGGCATTGCTGGCATCGCCGGTGAGCATGAAGGCCTGGCAGCGGCAGCCGCCGAAATCCTGTTCCTTTTCATCGCAGGAGCGGCACGGCTCGGGCATCCAATCGTAGCCGCGGAAACGGTTGAAGCCGAACGAGTCGTACCAGATGTGCTGCATGCTGTGGTCGCGCACATTGGGAAATTGCACCGGCAGCTGTCGGGCGCCATGACAGGGCAGGGCGGTGCCGTCCGGTGTGACCGTCAGAAACAGACTGCCCCAGCCGTTCATGCAGGCTTTCGGGCGCTCTTCGTAATAGTCCGGGGTGACGAAAATCAGTTTGCACGGATGCCCTTCGGCCTCCAGCTTGGCGCGGTATTCGTTGGTGATGCGTTCGGCGCGGACCAATTGTTCCCTGGTCGGCAACAGGCCGACACGATTGAGCTGCGCCCAGCCGTAGAACTGGCACGTGGCGAGTTCGACGAAGTCCGCTTCCAGCGCGATGCATAGCTCGATGATGCGGTCGATCTTGTCGATGTTGTGCCGATGAGTGACGAAGTTCAGCACCATCGGATAGCCGTGGGCTTTCACGGCGCGGGCCATTTCCAGTTTTTGCGCGAAGGCTTTTTTCGAGCCGGCGAGCAGGTTGTTCACTTGCTCGTCGCTGGCCTGGAAACTGATCTGGATGTGATCGAGCCCGGCCTTCTTGAAGTCGCTGATCTTCTGCTCGGTCAGGCCGATGCCGGAGGTGATCAGGTTGGTGTAGAAACCCAACTGGCGCGCTTCGTGGATCAGCTCGGCAAGGTCCTGGCGTACCAGCGGTTCGCCACCTGAGAAGCCCAGTTGCGCCGCGCCCATCTCCCGCGCTTCGCGAAATACCTTGATCCATTGCTCGGTGCTCAGCTCTTTGCCCTGCTCGGCGAAATCCAGCGGATTGGAGCAATACGGGCATTGCAGCGGGCAGCGGTAAGTCAGCTCGGCGAGCAGCCACAGCGGCAGGCCGACCTCAGGCTTGGGCGGCAGATCAGTCAAGGGTGATCCAGTGCTGCGCACGGGCAACCTCCATGAATTGCTCGATGTCGTCACCGAGCTCGGGCACGCCGGGGAACTGTCTGTCGAGTTCGGCAATGATCGCCGCGACATCCCGTTCACCGTCGATCAGACCGCCGATCAGCGCGGCACTTTCGTTGAGCTTGATCATGCCTTCCGGGTACAGCAGCACGTGGCCTTTCTGGGCCGGTTCGTACTGGAAACGGTAGCCGGGACGCCAGGTCGGGGTCTTGCTGCGGTCGAAACTCATAAGGCGATTCCTTTATGCCAGACCCGTTGATCGGTGACGCTGTGATACGGCGGGCGGTTCAGTTCGTAGGCCATGCTCATGGCATCGAGCATGCTCCAAAGGATGTCCAGTTTGAACTGGAGAATTTCCAGCATGCGTTCCTGGCCTTCGCGAGTCTTGTAGTGCTCCAGCGTGATCGCCAGACCATGCTCGACATCGCGTCGGGCCTGACCGAGACGGGTGCGGAAATATTCGTAGCCGGCCGGGTCGATCCACGGGTAATGCTGCGGCCAGCTGTCGAGCCGCGACTGGTGAATCTGCGGCGCGAACAGTTCGGTCAACGAGCTGCTGGCGGCTTCCTGCCAACTGGCGCGGCGGGCGAAGTTGACGTAGGCATCGACGGCGAACCGCACGCCGGGCAGCACCAGTTCCTGGGAGCGCAATTGAGCCGGATCGAGACCGACGGCCTGGCCCAGTCGCAGCCAGGCCTCGATGCCGCCGTCTTCACCGGGAGCGCCGTCGTGGTCGAGCAGCCGCTGGATCCACTCGCGGCGGATCTCGCGATCCGGGCAGTTGGCGAGGATCGCTGCGTCTTTCAGGGGAATGTTCACCTGATAGTAGAAGCGGTTGGCGACCCAGCCCTGGATCTGCTCGCGGGTGGCCCGGCCTTCATACATCGCCACGTGATACGGGTGATGTATGTGGTAGTAGGCGCCCTTGGCGCGCAGGGCCGCTTCGAATTCGGCGGGGGACATTGGAGTGTCAGTCATGTCTGTTCTCCGGGAACAACCATTGGATTCTTTGGTGTCTGTCAGGACGCCTTCGACTGGCCAGTGATGAGGCCCTCAGCTAGAGCACAATACTCATGCCGTCATACGCCACTTCAACATTGCGCCGAACCAGCTCCGCGCGCTCCGGGGAGTCCTCGTCGAGAATCGGGTTGGTGTTGTTGATGTGGATAAGCACCTTGCGCTGCTCGGGAAGCTGTTCCAGCACTTCGAGCATGCCGCCGGGGCCGTTCTGCGCCAGGTGGCCCATTTCGCGGCCGGTGCGGGTGCCGACACCACGGCGCTGCATTTCATCGTCGTCCCACATCGTCCCGTCCACCAGTACGCAATCGCTGCCGGCCATGATTTCCAGCAGCGGCGCGTCGACCTTGCCCAGGCCTGGCGCATAGAACAGTTTGCCGCCGGTGTTGAGGTCTTCGACGATCAGGCCGATGTTGTCGCCCGGGTGCGGGTCGAAGCGGTGCGGCGAGTAGGGCGGCGCGGCGCTGCGCAGCGGCAGCGGGGTGAAGCGCAGGTTCGGGCAGGCGGCTACGGTGAAGCTTTGGTCGAGTTCGATGCGGTTCCAGTCGAGCCCGCCGTTCCAGTGCTTGAGCATGGTGAACAGCGGGAAACCGGTGCTCAGGTCTTCGTGAACCATGTCCGTGCACCAGACCTGATGCGGGCAGCCTTCGCGCAGGCTGAGCAGGCCGGTGGTGTGGTCGATCTGGCTGTCCATCAAGATGATCGCGCTGATGCCGGTGTCACGCAGGGACCGGCCCGGTTGCATCGGGGCGAAGCTCTGGAGCTGCGCGCGGATGTCCGGCGAGGCATTGCACAGCACCCAATTCACGCCGTCATCGGAAATCGCGATGGACGATTGGGTACGGGCCTGGGCATTCAGGCTGCCGTCGCGAAAACCGGCGCAATTGACGCAGTTGCAGTTCCACTGCGGAAAACCGCCACCGGCGGCCGAACCCAGAATCTGGACGAACATGAACGCTCCATCATTTCAACGCTGAAAATAAAACGCCCCGGCGAGCCGAGGCGTTGCACTGCAGTGTTCTGCTTGAGGCAGGACTCAGCGGCTGGCGAAGTACATGGTGACTTCGAAGCCGATGCGCAGGTCGGTGTAAGCAGGTTTGGTCCAGGCCATCGGGTGACTCCTTTTTCAGGTGGGTGAGATAGCGCTATCCATAGGTATAGTCCACGGCAGCGCAGGGATGTTCCAAATAGTTAGGTGGCTATGTTACTCAAAATTTCAGAAGGTTGGCCCGTGAATCTTTGAGAAAGCTCCTTGCAGCCCCGGTAATGATCATTTTGCCGATTGCCATGGCGCGCCTGGCGCAGGGCCGTTGGCCAGGCCGTGCCAGCCGCCTTCGGCGCGGATCAGACGTTGTGCGGCGTTCAGCAATGCCGGGCGATCCAGTCGAGCGATGGCGCTGCGCAATTGCACCCGATAATCCGACGAGTGGCCGGCGAGTCGAGCCTGCCACAGGATCTCGGCCGCATCTTTGCCGGACAGGACGCTGTCATCGAATTGATCGGAAAGTGTCTGGCGTTGCCGGGCGAGGCCGGCGTCGTCGAGTTGTTCGACAAGGGCTGGCAGTCCTTCGAGAAACTGCTGAATGTGCTCGAGCAATTGCGCGGCGGTGGCCGAGGGCGATTGCACACCGAACAGTAATCCGGTCTGGCCGTGTAGCTGACGCAGGCCGCTGAACACCGCATAACCCAATTGCAGTTCGACTCTCAGGCGTTGGTAAAACGGTGTCTGGCACAGGTGGGCGAGCAGGCGCCACGCGGCTTCGTCGTCGATTTCACGGCTGGCGGTCGGACAGAACAGCAGCAAGGCGTGTTCGCTGGACGCGCTGTCGATCTGACTCCACCGGTATCCGTTATGGATTGCCGACGGTGAGGGGATTTGATTGTCCGGGATGCCCGGGATGCGGCTCAGGGCCAGGCCCATGGCTGACTGGGTCTGTGGGTTTAGCCCCAAAGCCAGACCGTCCCAGCGAGAAGTTGCCCACAGGTGCGCGGCGTCATCGGATTCGCCTACCGCTGGCAGGTACAGTTCGGGCAGTACTTTGAGCAGCTGGCGGATCGGTATCAGCGCCGTTTTCGGTTCGCCTTTTGCGCAATCGACGCCCACTTGTGTCAGAGATTTCAGCGCGTGTTCCAGCACAACAGGCAGCGTGTCCTGCAGGCCGTTGAGTCTCAACAGCCACTGATTACCTGTGGCGCTGAAGGACAACTCGACTCCGGCCAGACGTGCGTCGTCGGAAACCTCCCGCAGACTGCGTTGCAGTTTCGCCTGCAGCTCGGCCGTGGCCGCCGCCTCTGTCTGCCAGCGCACATACACCGCCCCTTCGTCGCTGTTGTCCGGCAGCGCCTGGCTGAATTGCATCGGCGAACGTTCGCGGCGGTTGCGCGAGCGATCCTGAGCAAACGTGCGCAGGCCTCGGTGGGCGCTGGTCTGGCCGCGAATAAGGCCGGCGTTGGCCAGCGGCTCGGCTGCGCGCAGAAACGGGTTGGCAGCGGGCAGGTGCCAGTGACTGCTGAAGTTATCCACAGTGCCGATTTTGCCGAGAATCACTTTGAGCGCCGCAACGGCTGTTTCAGAAAGCCCTCTTTCGAGTTGTTCGCTGTCTAGTCGCGCAAGCTGCAATGCACCGCTGACCTGCTGCTGGCGTTGATGCTGTGCCGAATATTCCTCGCGAAGTGCCAGCCAGTCTTGCTGCGCTGCGAAGAAGCTCAGCCCGTCGAGAAACTGTGCCTGGATGGCGTCGAGTGATCCAAATGCCGCCGTGAATTGAAGATGCAGCAACGCCTGCTCAGCAAACTGATACAGCACACAGGCCTGTAAATCTTCCGCAAGGCCCAGCTGCTGCAAATGCGCGAGCAACCCGCCGGGTTTGGCGCTGTTCAACCAGAGACAGAGAAACGCCAGCGCTTCGGCCGACGACTCCGGCAAGTCCTCCAACGCAAACAGCAGGTTGCCGTGCCGCTCGCCGGCCTGTTGATAACTTGCCTGTGGATTGTCCATCAAGCGAACGGGCGCTGCCTGGGCAGTTTTATCCCCAGGCGTCAGCATGGCGGCAAACTGGTCGGCCAGCGCTCGCAGTTCTTCAACACTCTGCGGCCCGACCAGGCTCAGGGTCATCTGCCCGGTGCGGTAAAACTGCTGATGAAAGTCTTTCAACGCCTGCTGAAAATCCGCTTGTTCTACCGGCAGGCTTTCGCGGTTTCCGGCATGAAAGCCGCGCAAAGGATGTGCTGCCGACAATCCCTCGAACAGCGCCTCTTTCTCCTGAGCCGCCGCATCCTGCGACCACGCAATAAACTCCGCCTGCAATACTTCCCGTTCCCGCAACTGATCGTCCGGATTCATACGCGGATGGGCGAGCATGTCTGACAGGCGCTCCAGCCCACCGCTGAAGGACGCTGGCGGCAACTCAAAGAAGAAATCGGTGGTGCGCTCGCGGGTGCTGGCATTCACCTGGCCGCCGTGACCTTGTACATAGGCCATCAGCCCTTGCTGTGCAGTAAAGCGCTCGGTGCCGAGGAACAGCAAATGCTCAAGGAAATGCGCCAGCCCCGGCCACGCCAATGGCACGTCATGACTGCCGGCAGCCACCCGCAACGCCGCGGCGCTGCGCATCAGGCCGGGCACGTGGCGCAGGGTCACGCGCAAGCCGTTGGCCAGGGTTTCGGTGTGGGGACGGGGATGGGTCGGCGCAGGCATGGGCACTTCCAGAACAGTGAAGTGCCAATGCTAGCGGATTAGCGCTTGCTGAGCGCGTCGTAAAGTTCGGGGCGGCGGTCGTTGAAGTAGCGGTTGGCGCTACGGGAGTCGGCCATCAACTGGCGATCCAGCTCGCCGACGATCAGTGCTTCGTCCAGTCCGGCCTGGGCGATGCGGCTGCCATCCGGCGCGGCAATGCTGCTTTGTCCGCAGTAATGGATGTCGCCTTCGTGGCCGCAGTAGTTGGCGTAAGCCACGTAGCACTGGTTTTCGAAGGCGCGGGAGCGGACGGAAACATCGGCAATGAAGTCGAAAGGAATCATGTTGGCTGTCGGTACCAGAATCAGCTCGGCGCCTTCGAGGGCCAGGCGCCGGGCGTTTTCCGGGAATTCCAGGTCGTAGCAGATCAGAAAACCGAGCTTCCAGCCGTTGAGCTCGACGATGGGAAAGTCGCCATCGCCGGGGCTGAACATCGAACGGTCCAGATCACCGAACAGATGCGTCTTGCGGTAATTGCACAGGCGCTCGCCGTTCGAGTCGATCAGTTGCACGGCGTTATAGATCTGTCCTTCGGCGGTTCGCTCCGGGTAACCGTAAAGAATCGCCAGGCCGGCAGCCTTGGCGATTCGTCCAATCTGCTGCGCCCATTCACCGTTGTGGACCTCGGCCAATGTCGCAACCGCCTCCTTGCCGATGTTGTAGCCGGTCAGGAACATTTCCGGCACCACCAGCAGATCGGCGCCTTTGGCCTCCATCGCCAGTTGATGCAGGCGCTGGAGGTTGGCAGCAGGTTCCAGTGGCAGCGGTGGACATTGGTAAAGGGCTACACGCATCAGGGATTCCTCTTACTCGGGCAGGGCGATCGGGCCGATGTCGTTGAACACATCTCCCGGGCCGGGGTTCTCTTTATGTGTGGACCCGCCGAAGTGCTTCATGATTCCCCATACCGCGTTGAGCGAAGTCTGCACCGCGCCCTCGACCCACGCTGGCGTCCACGACACGTCGTCGCCGGCGATGAAAATCCCGCGCTGCTCCGGCGGCATGTCGTCCTGCATGAAGTGTGCGTACATGCGCTGGTTATAGCGATAGTGGCCGGGCAGGGCGCCCTTGAACGCGCCGAGGAAGTGCGGGTCGGCTTCCCACGATACGGTGATCGGATCGCCGATGATTCGCGCGGCGATGTCGACTTTCGGGTAGATCTTCTTCAACGCATCCAGCGCCAGCTTCACGCGTTTTTCCACCGGGTGCGGGAGCATCTTCAGCGCATCGCTCATCCACGAGTACGACAGGCAGATCACGCCCGGTTTATCGTCGCCGTTGTCGAACAGGTAAGTACCACGGGTCAGGCGATCGGTGAGGGTCATGCTCATCAGATCGCGACCGGTTTCCGGGTCCTTGTCCTTCCAGAACGGGCGGTCGACCATCACGAACGTTTTCGATGATTGCATGTAGCGCGTGCGGTCCAGTGCCATCCACATCTTTTGCGAGAACAGGGTTTCGTCGCATTCGATCTGGGTGGTCAGCAGCCAGCTCTGGCAGGTGGTCAGTACGGCCGCATATTCGCGGGTGTCGCCGTTGTTGTCGGTGACTGCGAAACGCCCGTCGGGTGCGTGAGCAATTTTCTTTACCCCGGAGCGAGGTGCGCCGTGGTGCAGCGATTTCAGGCTGGTGCCCTGTGGCCAGTGGACGCAGCGCTCCGGCGCATGACGCCAGATGCCCTGTGGCACTTGTTCCACACCGCCGACCACCAGATGTTGGTGATCGTCGCAGTTGGTCATCACCACGCGGAAAATTTCCAGCATCGAGTTGGGGAAGTCCGAATCCCAGCCGCCGGTGCCGAAACCGACCTGGCCGAACACTTCGCGGTGATGGAACGACAATTTGGCGAAAGCTTTGGAGGTGGCGACGAAGTCGTAGAACGTGCGGTCGTCCCATAGCGGCACCAGGGTGTTCCACAATTCTTTCAGGCGTGGCACGTCACGGTCACGAATCGCTTGCTGGATATCCGAAAACTGCGAGCCGGCCTCCAGAGCGTCAGCCCAGGCATCAGCCACTTCCTGGAACAGTGCAGGAAGATCCTTCAGGCTCTGTGCGTAGTGGGTTTTGCCTTCCAGGTCGATCACGGTACTGCCGGACGCCGCCGTCAGCGGGTTGGGGAAGGGCTTGGTTTCCAGACCGAGTTTGTCGACGTAGTGATAGAACGCGGTGGATGACACCGGAAAACGCATGCCGCCAAGTTCGGCGACGATGCCGTCAGTGCCATTGAACGCTTGCGAACGCAGACGGCCGCCGAGCTTCGAGGCCTCATACACGACGGGTTTCAAGCCGAGTTTCATCAGCTCATAAGCCGCCACCAGACCGGCGATACCGGCCCCGACGATTGCCACTTCGGCACCGTGATTGTGCTCGGGAATGCTGCCGAGGCCGGCCGGGTGTTCAATCCAGTCGTCGAAGGCGAAAGGGAAGTCCGGGCCAAAAATGGTGACTGGTTTCTTACCGTCTGCAGGATGGCGATTGTTCTTGTTCATGGCTGACCTTGCTGGCGACCCGACGCTGGATGCGCGTCTGAGTATAGGAAAAGATGCCAGCCATTCTAGGGAGCGTAGAACACGTTAATAAGACGCAATGTGTCGTCGTTTTGAGCATTGATGCTGCAATATGACGAAGGCAGTGATCAGACTGGATGTCCGCGATCAATCTTGCTGCTGAGGATGATCGACGTCGTGGTCTTCTCTACCCCGTCTACACTGCCGATCTGATCCAGAAGCTGATCGAGCTGTTCCGGTGAATCAGTACGCAGCCACGCCACGTAATCGAATTCGCCACTCACTGCGCACAATTGCTGTACCTGAGCCATTGCGCTCAAGCGGCGCAGTACCTCTTTGCCGGAGCGTGGCTGCACCTTGATCCCGACGTAGGCCTGCAAACCGCCATCCACCACGCGTTGGCCCAGGCGCACGCCATAACCTGTGATGACCTTGGCCTTTTCCAGCCTCGCCAGTCGCGAAGTCACGGTGGTACGGGCGATCCCCAATTGCCGGGCCAGCATCGCCACGCTCTCACGGGCATTGATTTGCAGGGCGGCGATCAGCTGGCGGTCGATTTCATCGAGCACGGGTGGGCGGATGTCGGGCAAGAGACTTCTCCACGCAGGTACGAAAAAGCCGCACATAAGCGCGGCTTTTTCATGTTTGGTGGGCCCACACGGACTTGAACCGTGGACCAAAGGATTATGAGTCCTCTGCTCTAACCAACTGAGCTATAGGCCCTCAGTAGGCCGCGGATTATAGCGACGGTTTCTCGGCTGTGCTATCCGAAAAATCTGATACGGCTATACGAAGAAACGTCGCGGCGAACTCTTCAGGTGGCAGCGGCAGGCTGACGATGTAGCCCTGGATCTGTTCGCAGCCTTCAGCGGTGAGGAATTGTTGCTGGGCCTGGGTTTCCACGCCTTCGGCGATCACGGTGAATTGCATGCTGCGGCCCAGGGCGATGATTGCGCGCACGATTGCCGCGTCGTGCGGGTCGTCAGGCAGGCCGCGGACGAAAGACTGGTCGATCTTGAGGATGTCCAGTGGCAGGCGTT
The DNA here is from genome assembly GCF_056626735.1 of Pseudomonas sp. 1. Classification (NCBI taxonomy): domain Bacteria; kingdom Pseudomonadati; phylum Pseudomonadota; class Gammaproteobacteria; order Pseudomonadales; family Pseudomonadaceae; genus Pseudomonas; species Pseudomonas sp. 1. The sequence continues at coordinate 266,252 of NZ_JBWXMQ010000005.1, forward strand.
TGAGATAACTCAGTGAAGAATAACCGGTGCCGAAGTCGTCGATGGCCAGTTGCACGCCCAGGTGTTTGAGCTGGTGCAGCACCGCCAGCGCTTCTTCGGCCTGGCTCATGATGAAGTTTTCGGTAATTTCCAGTTGCAGTAATTCCGGCCGCAGGCGGTTGTCCTTGAGCAGTTGCTCGATGCGTCCCAGCAGGTTTGGCTGTCGCAGTTGCGCGCCGGCGAGGTTCACCGACAGCGGGCCGAGAGATTCGTAGATCTGGCCCCACTCGAACATCTGCCGGCAGGCGGTTTCCAGCACCCAGTCGCCGATTTGCAGGATCATCCCGTTCTCTTCCGCCAGCGGGATGAAGTGCTCTGGCGGCACTTCGCCGAAGTTCGGGTGGCGCCAGCGGATCAGGGCTTCGGCGCCGACCAGACTGTGATCGTCGAGGCTGATTTTCGGTTGGTAATAGAGGTACAACTCCTCGCGCTCGATGGCTCGGCGAAGTTCGTGCTCCAGCGCCACACGCTCGCTGGCTTGGGCGGTGAGATCGCGGGTGTAGCTTTCGACCCGGTTGCGGCCCTTGGCCTTGGAGCGATACATCGCCGCGTCCGCGTTCTTGATCAGGGTCGCAACATCGCAGCCGTCGCGCGGATAGAGGCTGGTGCCGATGCTGGCGCTGATGAAGAACTCATGCTCGCCGGCCTGGAAGGGTGCGCCAAAGCAGTTCAGCAGTTTGGTGGCGATGTTGTCGGCATCGCCGGGCTGTTGCAGGCCGGGCAACAGAATGATGAATTCATCGCCCCCCAGGCGCGCGACGGTGTCGATATCGCGCAGCTGCTCCTTCAGGCGCACGGCGATCCCCTTGAGCAGCAGATCGCCGACCGGGTGACCGAGACTGTCGTTGATGTGCTTGAAGCGGTCGAGGTCGAGAAACAGCACCGCACCTTGACCGCCGTTTTCCTGCTGGCTGTTGAGAGCCATCAACAGGCGACTTTCGAACAGCGTGCGGTTCGGCAGGCCGGTCAGCGGGTCGTGATGCGCCTGATAGTCGAGTTTGGCCTGGGCGTGCTTGAGGCTGGAGATATCGGCGAACACAGCAACGAAGTGGGTGATGAATTTGTCGCGGTTACGCACGGCGCTGATGGTCAGCCAGCTCGGGTACAGCTCGCCGTTTTTGCGCCGGTTGGAGATTTCGCCCTGCCAATGACCTTCGGCAGTCAATTGATGCCACATCGCCGCGTAGAACGCGCTGTCGTGCAGGCCAGATGCAAGCAGGCGCGGAGTGTGACCGAGCGCTTCGCTTTCGCTGTAGCCGGTGATTTCGGTGAAGGCCCGGTTCACCGCGCTGATGTGTTGCTGGGTGTCGGTGATCAGCACGCCCTCGGCAGTGCTTTCGAACACGGTCGCGGCCTGTTGCAGTTTTTCCTGCATCAGGTGGCGTTCGGTAATGTCCCGGGCGATGGTCAGCATGCAATCTTCGTCGCCGATCGGCAGCGGACGGCTGGATACCTCGCAGAGGCGGATCTGCCCGTCGCTGCGGCGGATATGGCAGCTGAAGTCGCGAACGAACCCGTCGCGGTGTAGCAGGTCGAGCATTTGCTTGCGTTCGTTAAGGTTGACCCAGATTCCCAGGTCCAGCGTCGAGCGGTCCACCGACATGGCGCTGTTGAAACCGGTGATACGACTGAAACCTTCGTTGACTTCCAGCAGCAGACCATCGCTCTGGCGCGACAGCAGCAGACCGTCTGGCGAGGCGTGGAAGGCCTTGGCGAACTTCTCTTCGGAAGTTTGCAGTTGCTGTTGGGTTTCCTTGAGCTGGGTAATGTCGCGGACCACCACAACCAGCGCGGGAGTGGTGTCGAGCTCGAAGGGTTCGGCGGAAATCAGCCCGGTGAACACCTGGCCATTGTTGCGGCGAAAGGGCATCTCCAGATTGCGAATGCTGCCGGCCTGCAGCCGCTGAAGCAGGCCCGGGCCGACTCCGGGAATGCCCCAGATGTTGAGTTCGGTAGCGGTCTGGCCAATCACCTCTTCGGCCTTCAGCCCGATCTGTTCTTCGAAGGCTTCGTTGACCTCCAGCAGGCAGCCGTCGGATAGCCGGGCGATGACCAGAATGTCCGGGCATTGCTGGAATACCGAAGCGAATTTCTGTTCCGACAGGCGCAACGCCTCTTCGGTGCGCTTGGTTTCGCTGATGTCGATCATCAGGCCGCGCATCACCGGTTCGTGGCCATGTTCGATCAGGCTGACAATGTCACGCACCCACAAACAACGGCCGTCAGCGGTGATCACCCGGTAATCGAGACTGTGATCGCGCCCGGCCAGCACTTCGTGATCACAGAAGCTCTGGGCGCGAGTCAGATCGGCGGGGTGAATGATGTTGCGCCAGAAGCCTGGAATCAGCCAATGGGACAGCGGATAGCCGAGCAGATCCTCGGCGTGGGGTGAAACATAGCTGTAGGTGAAGTCACTGATCCGCGCTTCCCAGGCGATGGCCGAAAGACTCTCAACCAGTCCGCGATAGTGGTATTCGCTGCTGCGCAGTTCCTGTTCGAGATCGATACGTCGGGCGATCTCCGAGCTCAGGCGACGGTTGATGCGGATCACCATCGCCAGGACGATGACCAGAAGCAATAGCCCCGGTAAACCGTAAACCAGCAGATCCGACCAGAATGTCCGGTGATCGAGGACGTTGCCGACCCAATGTTCCTGAATGCTGCTGATTTCCTCCGGGGACATGTCGGCCAGCACCTTGTCCAGAATCCCCACCAGCACCTTGTTGTCACGCGGGACGCCCATCGCCAGTTGATAGCGGTAAGGGGTTTCGCCGCTGACATACAAACCATCCAGTTTGAGCTGACGCAGGCTCCAGACGCTGGAGGCCAGATCGCCGACCACCGCGTCCACTTCATCGGTGGCCAAGGCCTGCAACGCGGAGCTGACGTTGGGCATCGCCACCAGATTCAGGTCGGGATGATGTGTGCGCAGCAGCTCATGGGGCGCGTAGTTCTCGACCACGGCGATTTTCAGACCGTAAAGCTCCTCGAGCTTGCGCGGTTGCGGGCCGCCGACATGGGCGAGGATGACGATCGGAAAGTCGAGATAGGGGCGAGTGAAAGACAGGTAGCTCTGGCGCTCCGGGGTGGACATGATGCCCGGCAGCAGGTCGATCGTGCCGTTTTTTGCCTGTTCGAGCACGACTGTCCAGCTCACCGGCTCGATGGGGGTGAGTTTGACCGCCAGGCGTTGGCGAATCACATCGATATAGTCCGCCGCCAGGCCCTGATAGCGGTTCTGGTCGTCGCGAAACTCGAAGGGCGGCCACGACGCATCGACACCCAGTCGCAAGTCCGGGTGAGCCGCCAGCCAGCTACGTTCTTCATCGGTCAGAGTCAGCGCGTCAGCCGTTGCGGTCCAGATCATCAGTGACAGCAAAAAAAGCACGGACGCCAGTCTGGGCATAACGGTCTCGTTATGGCTCGGGGGAATGTTTCGAGTGTAGACGGGCTGTGCGCGGGGGGAGGGCGGAGCTGGGTATTTAATCTGCCATATAAACAAAACCCCCGGCCTGGGCCGGGGGTTATGGTGTCACTCGTCGAGGAAGGAGCGCAGATGCTCGCTTCGCGTCGGGTGGCGCAGCTTGCGCAGCGCCTTGGCTTCGATCTGACGGATCCGCTCACGGGTCACGTCAAACTGTTTGCCGACTTCTTCGAGCGTATGGTCGGTGTTCATGTCGATACCGAAACGCATGCGCAGTACCTTGGCTTCACGGGCAGTAAGGCCGGACAGCACTTCGCGGGTCGCTTCTTTCAGGCTCTCAACAGTGGCGACATCGATTGGCGACTGCATGGTCGAGTCTTCGATGAAGTCACCCAGATGGGAGTCTTCGTCATCACCGATCGGGGTTTCCATGGAGATCGGCTCTTTGGCGATCTTCAATACCTTGCGGATCTTGTCCTCAGGCATTTCCATGCGTTCACCCAGCTCTTCCGGGGTCGGTTCGCGACCCATTTCCTGCAGCATCTGACGGGAAATGCGGTTGAGCTTGTTGATCGTCTCGATCATGTGCACCGGAATACGGATGGTGCGGGCCTGGTCGGCGATCGAGCGAGTGATCGCCTGACGGATCCACCAGGTGGCATAAGTCGAGAACTTGTAACCACGACGGTATTCGAACTTGTCCACCGCTTTCATCAGACCGATGTTGCCTTCCTGGATCAGATCGAGGAATTGCAGGCCACGGTTGGTGTACTTCTTGGCAATCGAGATCACCAGACGCAAGTTCGCTTCAACCATCTCTTTCTTCGCGCGGCGGGCTTTCGCCTCACCGATCGACATGCGGCGGTTGATGTCCTTGATCTCGGCGATGGTCAGGCCGGTCTCGGTTTCCAGCGCGGTCAGCTTCTGCTGGCAACGGATGATGTCCGGTTGCACGCGAGCGATGGCTTCGGCGTACTTGCTCTTGCCTTTGGCCAGGGCGTCGGACCAGCTTTCGTCGACTTCGTTGCCCGGGAACTGGCGCAGGAAGTCGGCACGCGGCATACGTGCATCACGTACGCACAGCTGCATGATCGCGCGCTCTTGCTGACGCAGACGATCCAGGGCACTGCGAACACGCTCGACCAGGGCTTCGAATTGCTTCGGCACCAGTTTGATCGGCATGAACAGATCGGCCAGGGCCAACAGTTCAGCAATCGCCGCCTTGTTGTGACGACCGTGCTTTTTCAGGGCCTTGCGGGTGATTTCCATCTGGTCGGCCACGGCGCCGAAACGCTGGGCAGCAATGACCGGATCCGGACCGCTTTCGGCTTCTTCTTCGTCATCGGAAGCTTCGGAATCGTCATCGTCGTCGGACTCTTCCGCTTTCGCCGCTTTCGCGTCGATCGGCGGCGGTACTTCGGCGGCAGGCGGCGTAATGCCGTCGTCCGGGTCGATGTAGCCGCTCAGAACGTCGGACAGGCGACCACCTTCGGTGGTAACGCGAGTGTACTCGGAGAGAATATGGTCAACCGTGCCAGGGAAGTGCGCGATGGCGCTCATCACTTCGCGGATGCCTTCTTCGATACGCTTGGCGATTTCGATTTCGCCTTCACGAGTCAGAAGCTCGACCGTACCCATTTCACGCATGTACATGCGCACCGGGTCTGTGGTGCGACCGATATCGGTCTCCACCGCCGCCAACGCAGCGGCTGCTTCTTCCGCAGCGGCCTCGTCGGTATCGGCGTCGGCCAGCATAAGGGCGTCCGCATCCGGAGCACTCTCGTGTACGGGGATCCCCATGTCGTTAATCATGCGGATGATGTCTTCCACCTGCTCCGGATCTGAAATATCCTCGGGCAGGTGGTCGTTGACCTCGGCGTAAGTCAGATACTTCTGCTCACGACCCAGTTTGATCAACTCAATAATACGAGACTGCTGTTGCGCTTTTCCGGACATAACACCCTATCCACTGAAGGTCTTGGCGGGCAAAAAACAAGCCGAGGATTATACCTGAGCTATGACCTCACGCGCCAGTTGAGGTCGGGTTTGATGCGGAAACATTGCGACTTAAAAGGTCGCGCAGTTGATTTTTCTCATCAGTGCTCAGTTCGCTTTGACGCGCTTTCCTGAGCAGTTGTTCCAGATTCCGCTCGCGTTGGCGGGCTGACAAGCTAGTAATGGTGTCGAAAAACTGTTGTTCAAGGTTGTCTCCGTCAATCAACCATTCCTTTTCCGCCAGCGCCTTGAGCAGGCGGCCCTGTTCGGTTCCGTGCCATCGCGCGATCAACTGAAATGAGTTTAGCTTGGGATTCTTCTGTACGGCTTCGAGCAGTGCCACCAACAGTTGTGCGTTGGTCTGGTTCTCGTCCGCGAAGTGCCCGGCATTCTCGACTTTTTCCGCCAGTTGCGGGTGATGCAGCAAGGTTCTCAGGGCGGCCAGTGTCGGTGGTTCGACGGCGGCCGGCACGCGTGGGGCACGTGGTTGATCACGATCACCGCCACGCTTGCCATTTTTGTCCCATGGCTTCTTGTCCCATTTCTTGCCGCCGGCGCCGGGTTTCTTCGGCGTCCATTCCTGCTGCGGCACATACATGTCCTGTGCCTGCGGCTGATGGTAGTCGCTGTAGTCCGGCATGGCGTCGTAATCGATGCCGGGGTCGTAGGCCGGCGGCGCTTCCTGCGGAGCGCTCTGGGCCAACTGGCTGACGCTTTCGCTGCTCAGGCCGGTGATCTCGGTCAGGCGCTGGCGCATCAGGATGCGCAGGTTGGCGCCGGGGATCTTGTCGATCAACGGTGCTGCGAGCGTGGCCATGTGGGCCTTGCCCTCCAGCGAGCGCGGGTCGGCTTCTTCGGTCAGTTGTTGGAAAAAGTAGTCCGCCAGCGGCTGAGCATGCTGATTGATCCGGGCGCGGAAGGCATCAGTGCCCTCGGCACGAATCAACGTATCCGGGTCTTCGCCTTCAGGCAGAAACAGAAAGCGTGCACGACGCCCGTCCTGCAGGCTGGACAGTGTTGCTTCCAGCGCACGCCAGGCGGCGTTGCGGCCGGCCTGGTCGCCGTCAAAGCAAAACAGCACGTTCGGCACGACGCGAAACAGGCGTTTGAGGTGTTCTTCGCTGGTCGCGGTGCCCAGTGTCGCCACAGCATTGCGCAGGCCTTGCTGGGCGAGGGCGATGACGTCCATATAGCCCTCGACGACGATGATTTCGTCAAGGTTGCGATTGTTTTTTCGGGCTTCGTAAAGGCCGTAGAGTTCCTGGCCTTTATGGAAAACCGGAGTTTCCGGCGAGTTCAGGTATTTGGGTTTGTCGTCGCCGAGCACCCGGCCGCCGAAAGCGATGATCCGCCCGCGGGTGTCGCGTATCGGGAACATCACGCGATCGCGGAAGCGGTCATAGCGTTTGCCGGTTTCGGCATTCTCGATCAGCAGGCCGGCTTCGATCATGGCCTTCTGCTGCAAGGTGTCGCTGCTCAAGTGTTTGAGCAGGTTGTCCCAGCCCGGCGGTGCAAATCCGAGGCCGAAGTCTCGGGCGATCTCGCCGGTCAGGCCGCGTCCCTTGAGGTAATCCACCGCCGCCTTGCGTGCCGGATGGCTCTTTAGAGCCTGCCGGTAAAAGTCGGCCGCGGCGGTGAGTAGCGGGTACAGCGGAGAGTCGGTCGGTTGGCGCGGTTTGTTCGAGCGGCCGCCTTCTTCACGCGGGACTTCCATGCCGGCGGCTTTGGCCAGATCCTCGACGGCCTGGGGGAAGTCCAGGTTGTCGTGATCCATGAGAAAGCCGAGGGCGTTGCCGCCGGCGCCGCAGCCAAAGCAGTAATAGAACTGCTTGTCGGGGCTGACGCTGAACGACGGGGTTTTCTCTTTATGGAACGGGCAGCAGGCGGTGTAGTTCTTGCCGGCCTTCTTCAATTGCACGCGCGAGCTGACCACATCGACGATGTCGGTGCGGTTCAGAAGGTCGTCAATGAAGCTCTGGGGAATCAGCCCGGCCATGGCGTTCTCGTCTGCGCTGTAAAGGGTCCGATGCGAAAGGGCGCCGGACGCGGGTCATTGAGTGATGCGCGCACATGGGGCGGCTCGACCGGTGTCGTTTGCGTAATCGCTGTCGGGAAGTGTATCTGCCGAAAATTCACTGACGTTAGTACTCATCAGTCTTCGACTATTCGAAAATGTTGCGCTGAATCCGCTGACGGCCTGTAATCGGCCTCGGATAGCTCATGAAGCGGGCACGCAGCAGGTGCCTTGGGCTGATCGTCGTAAGAGGAATCAGTGGGTGTGCTCGTCAGTAGCCTTGAAAGGCTCGTCAGAAAAGACGTGCACCGCTGGCAAAAGAGCCAGGCCTGACGCGGTGAAGCGGGTTTGTCTCGGTCGCATCTGCGGCTTCGACGGTGAAGCATCAAGCGTTTTACGCAAATGCCATTAGCCCGGCTGAGGGCCGGGCTTGGCAGAAGCTTGCTACGATCGTCTGTGTATTAGTACAGACGAACGGCGCGGCGCTGTTCGCGCTGAACTTTCTTGGCGTGACGCTTAACAGCAGCAGCTGCCTTGCGCTTACGCTCAGAAGTTGGCTTCTCGTAAAATTCGCGGCTACGAACTTCAGCCAGTACACCGGCTTTTTCGCAGGAGCGCTTGAAACGACGCAGAGCTACGTCGAAGGGTTCGTTCTCTTTAACTTTGACGGCTGGCATCCAGAGCTACCTTCATTCATTACCGGGGTCAACATCCTCGCGGCAAAAGAGCACTTGAAGACGTCGGTTTTTAAGGGTTGCGGATGTTAACCCCTCATCGCTCGGAATGCAAAGCCTCTGATCGAAAACCGCTGGTCGGGGCATCACGCGGCGACTATTATGCGCGCCTTCGAATTCAGCCTAAACAAGGCGCAAACCCATGCTAGTACTGGGATTAGAAACTTCCTGCGACGAAACCGGCGTCGCTTTGTACGACAGCGAGCGCGGCCTGCTGGCCGACGCGCTGTTCAGTCAGATCGACCTGCATCGCGTCTATGGCGGCGTCGTGCCGGAGCTGGCTTCGCGCGATCACGTCAAGCGCATGCTGCCCCTGATTCGTCAGGTGCTGGCCGAGTCCGATTGCGTACCGACCGAGATCGACGCCATCGCCTACACCGCGGGTCCCGGCCTGGTCGGGGCGTTGCTGGTGGGGGCTTCCTGCGCCCAGGCGCTGGCTTTTGCCTGGGGCATTCCGGCGCTCGGCGTGCACCACATGGAAGGCCACTTGCTGGCGCCGATGCTTGAGCCAAAGCCGCCGGAGTTCCCGTTCGTCGCTTTGTTGGTCTCCGGTGGTCATACGCAGTTGGTTCAGGTCGATGGTATCGGCCAATACAGCCTGCTTGGCGAGACGCTGGACGATGCGGCGGGCGAAGCGTTCGACAAGACCGCAAAAATGATGGGCCTGAATTATCCGGGCGGACCGGAAATCGCCAAGCTGGCAGAGAAGGGCGTCGCAGGACGTTTCACCTTTCCGCGTCCGATGTGTGATCGCCCGGGTCTGGATTTCAGCTTCAGCGGCCTGAAGACCTTCGCCCTCAACACCTGGCAGCAGTGCGTCAGCGCCGGGGACGACAGCGAGCAAGCCCGTTGCGACATCGCGCTGGCGTTCCAGCAGGCCGTGGTGGAGACTTTGACCATCAAGTGCAAGCGTGCCCTTAAGCAGGCCGGCATGAAGCGCCTGGTGATCGCCGGCGGCGTCAGTGCCAACAAGGCGTTGCGTGTTTCGCTGGAGAAAATGCTCGGCGACATGAAGGGCGATGTGTTCTATGCCCGTCCCCAGTTTTGCACCGATAACGGCGCGATGATCGCGTTTGCCGGTTGCCAGCGTTTGCAGGCCGGTCAGCAGGAAAGCCTGGCGATCAGTGTGCAGGCGCGCTGGCCGATGGAGCAGCTGTCGGCGCTGTGATGAGCGGTGCTCACTTGCGGTATTTAAAAATGCCGTTCGCGCCCGGCGAACAGGTCGCGTAGATTGCCCCGGTGGCGCCAGACGATCAGCAGAGTCAGCGTGCTCATCGGTAATAGCGCTGCCGGTTCCTGCCAGGCCAGCAACGGCAGGGTCAGCGGAGTGGCGATCAGCGCCGCCAGCGAGCTGGTGCGGGTCAGGTAGAACGTCAGCAGCCAGGTGCATACGGCCAGCAGCGCGGCGGGTGGATACAGGGCCAGCAGCATGCCGGCTGCCGTGGCAACGCCCTTGCCACCGCGAAAGCGGAAGTACAACGGGAACAGGTGACCGATCACGGCGCAGACGCCGATCCACGCCTGATCCTGCAGCGAAAGGCCCACAGCCGAGGCAATCAGCACCGGCAACAGGCCTTTGCACAGGTCACCCAGCAGGGTCAGGATTGCGAGTTTGCGTCCGGCCAGGCGCAGCATGTTGGTGGCGCCGGCATTACCCGAGCCACTCATTCGCGGATCCGGATTTCCGGTCAGGCGGCTGAGCAAAATGGCGAAGGACAGAGAGCCGAGCAGGTAGGCGAGGATCGCCAGTAACCAAAACATGCTAACTATTCCGGGCGAGGACGCCCTGATTCTAACGGCGCATTGCGCCCTTGTCGTGCAGCGGAGAGAAGTGCTTGGACAGAGTGTTTATCGAGGGCCTGGAAGTCGACACCGTGATCGGTGCCTACGACTGGGAGCGCGGCATCCGACAGTGCCTGCGTCTTGATTTGAGCTGCGCCTGGGACAATCGCCCGGCCGCTGCCGGTGACGACCTGAACCTGGCGCTCGATTACGCCAGTGTGTCTACGCGGATCCAGGCCTTTGCCGAGCAGTCCCGGTATCAACTGGTCGAGACCTTCGCCGAGCGTCTGGTCGAAGTGCTGATGAACGAATTCAAGATCACCTGGGTGCGCCTCAAACTGACCAAGCCCGGCGCCGTGCCGGCCGCCAAGGGTGGTGTGGGAGTGGAGATCGAGCGCGGATGCCGCTGACCCAGGTCTACCTCGGGCTCGGTAGCAATATCGAGCGCGAAACCCATTTGCAGGCCGGTCTGGATGCCTTGTCCGCGTTTCTGGTGGATATCCGCTGCTCGCCTGTATTCGAAAGCCAGCCGGTGGGAATCAAGAGCGGGCCGTTCTTCAACTTCGTGGTATCGGCGTTCACCGATCTGCCGTTGATCGAGCTGGATCGCCGCTTGAAATTCATAGAAGCGGACAACGGTCGCTATGCGCCGGATCGCAAGGGCTTGCCGCTGGATATTGACGTATTGCTGTACGGCGATTTGACGGGCAACTTCGACGGGCTGATTCTTCCCCGTGCGGAAATTCTTAAAAATGCCTTTGTGCTGTGGCCGCTGTCTTTGATTGCGCCGGATCGGGTACATCCGGATGTGGGAAAAAGCTTCGCCACATTGTGGGCCGAAGCGCAGATCGATCAGGTGCTGGCGCCGGTCGGATTTGAGTGGCGTGGTACTCAACTCACGCCTTCACACTTGTCTTGAACATTTTGATCCGCCCTCGGCAGGGCGGATCAAATGTTTTCAAGACGACGCCGACTCCTTGTAAGCCTTCAATGCCTTGAGCCGTTCGCGTTTGAGTGCCTCGCCCAGTTCCGGGCCCTTGAATCCCTTCTCCAGCAACGGCTGCACTGCCACGCCGCGCGCCACATTGGCCGCGCCGCGCAGGTAATCCGCTTGTGGATAACTACGCTGTTCAAGCCCTTTGCGGCCTCGGGCATCCATTTCGCACGCGCTGATGAATTCCTCGAACCGCTGTGGTCGACGGTAAACGTCAAAGCTTTGCAGCAACTCAAGCAAGGTCGAAGCCTTCAACTCCAGGGCACGATGCCCGTGGGTGTGATATTGGCCGACCAGCAAGGCCAGTTCCTGACAGTCTTTCGGTGCCTTGAAGCGCTCGTTGACCGCTTTGATCAACTTCAGGCCTTTGTGCTCATGGGCGATATGCCGTGGCCATTCTTCTTGCGGGGTCAGACCTTTGCCGAGATCGTGCAGCAGGCAGGCCCAGCGCACGGTCAGCGGCTGTTTGTGCAAGGCTGACTGCTCAAGCACGCTGAGGGTGTGAATGCCGCTGTCGATTTCCGGGTGATGGGCTTGCGGCTGCGGTACGCCGAACAAGGCATCGACCTCCGGCATCAGTACCTTCAAGGCGCCGCAATCGCGCAACACCTGAATGAACACTTGGGGTTGATCTTCCATCAGTGCGCGGGAAATCTCTTTCCAGCTGCGTTCGGCCGTAAGGGCTTCCAGTTCACCCGATTCGCTGAGCTGACGCATCAGCTCCAGGGTTTCGGGCGCGACCTTGAAGCCGAGCGCCGCGTAACGGGCGGCAAAGCGCGCAACGCGCAGAACCCTGAGCGGATCTTCGGCAAATGCGGGGGAAACGTGGCGCAAAATCCGCTCTTCGAGATCGCGCTGGCCGTGATAGGGATCAGTCAGGTTTTGCTGATCGTCTTCGGCCATGGCATTGATCGTCAGGTCGCGGCGGATCAGGTCTTCTTCAAGCGTGACTTCGGGGCTGGCGTGAAAGGTGAAACCACCATAACCGCGACCGCTCTTGCGCTCGGTGCGGGCGAGGGCGTACTCCTCGCCGCTTTTCGGATGAAGGAAAACCGGGAAGTCCGCGCCGACCGGGCGAAACCCCTTGGCAAGCATTTCTTCTGTCGTCGCGCCGACCACCACCCAATCGATATCCGTGACCGGTTTGCCCAGCAGGCGATCACGAACCGCACCGCCGACCTTGTAAATCTGCATAAAAAACCTCCGTTGGCCCGACAGGATAACCCTTGCGCCGGACTTTCGGAGGCCTGAACGGGATCAAAGATGAATGACGGCCAGGTCGAGGCGACCGTAATCCCCCTCGCTATGTTCGCTGCGGGGTGGAACGTGATGGGTCTTCATGATCTGGTCGCCCTGCAGGGTTTCCAGATGAATGTCGAAGCCCCATAGCCGATGCAGGTGTTTCAGGACCTCCTCAGTGGAATCACCCAGCGGTTTGCGGTCGTGCTGCTGGTGGCGCAGGGTCAGCGAGCGGTCGCCGCGGCGGTCGATGCTGTAGATCTGCACGTTCGGTTCGCGGTTGCCCAGGTTGTATTGCGCGGCCAGGGTCTCGCGAATGATCCGGTAACCGCCCTCGTCATGAATGGCGGGCACCAGCAAGTCGTCTTTCTGATCGTCATCGAGAATGCTGAACAGCTTAAGGTCGCGGATCACCTTGGGTGACAGGTACTGCAGGATGAAGCTCTCATCCTTGAAGCTGCTCATGGCGAACTTGATGGTCGACAGCCAGTCGCTGCCGGCGATTTCCGGGAACCAGCGGCGGTCTTCTTCCGTGGGCTCTTCGCACATGCGACGGATGTCGCGATACATCGCAAACCCCAGCGCATACGGGTTGATGCCGTTGTAATAAGGGCTGTCGAACCCAGGCTGGAACACCACGCTGGTGTGGGACGTCAAGAACTCCATCATGAAGCCGTCCGTCACCAGGCCCTCGTCATACAGGTCATTCATCAGCGTGTAGTGCCAGAACGTCGCCCAGCCTTCGTTCATCACCTGGGTCTGGCGCTGTGGATAGAAATACTGAGCGATCTTGCGCACGATCCGCACGATCTCGCGTTGCCAGGGCTCCAGCAGCGGGGCGTGTTTCTCGATGAAATACAGAATGTTTTCCTGCGGTTCGGCCGGGAAGCGTGCGTTGTCCTTGTCGCTGTACTTGTCTGCGCCTTTGGGAATGGTGCGCCACAGGTCGTTGATCTGCTTCTGCAGATGCTCTTCGCGATCCTTCTGCCGACGCCGTTCTTCCTCGGCGGAAATCGGATACGGACGTTTGTAGCGGTCGACACCGTAGTTCATCAGGGCGTGGCAGGAGTCGAGCAGATCTTCCACGGCGTCGATCCCGTGGCGCTCCTCGCACTGCATGATGTACTGCTTGGCGAACACCAGGTAATCGATGATCGAACTGGCATCGGTCCAGGTGCGGAACAGATAGTTGCCCTTGAAGAAACTGTTGTGGCCGTAGCAGGCATGCGCAACCACCAGTGCCTGCATGCAGATGGTGTTTTCTTCCATCAGGTAAGCGATGCACGGGTCCGAGTTGATCACGATCTCGTACGCCAGCCCCATCTGCCCGCGACTGTAGGATTTCTCGGTGCTGAGGAAATGCTTGCCATAGGACCAATGGTGATAGCCCAGCGGCATGCCGACCGAAGCGTAGGCGTCCATCATCTGTTCGGCGGTGATCACTTCTATCTGGTTAGGGTAGGTATCCAGGGCGTAGCCGGCCGCGATGCGGGCGATTTCGCGGTCGTACGCCTGGATCAGCTCGAAGGTCCATTCCGAGCCGGTGGATATGGGTTGGCGCTTCTGCTCTTTGGCGGTCTTGGCGGTCATGTCACTAACCTGCGCTGGAAGAGTTCACGGAAGACCGGATAGATATCCCCGGCCGAGACCAGTTGTTGCTGGGCAAAAGTGTCGGAAAAGGCTTCGGCGATGCGTTCGTACTCGTACCACAAGGCCTGATGTTCGCGCGGGGTGATCTCCACGTAAGTGTAGTACTGCACGAACGGCATGATCTGGTTGATCAGGATGTCGCGGCAGATCGGCGAGTCATCGTTCCAGTTATCGCCGTCGGAAGCCTGGGCGGCGTAGATGTTCCACTCGTTGCTCGGATAGCGCTCGGCCATGATCTCCTGCATCAGTTTCAGGGCACTGGAGACGATGGTGCCGCCGGTTTCGCGGGAGTAGAAAAACTCCTCTTCATCCACTTCACGGGCGCTGGTGTGGTGGCGGATGAACACCACGTCGATCTTGTCGTAGTTCCGCTTGAGGAACAGGTACAACAGAATGAAAAACCGTTTGGCGATGTCCTTGGTCGCCTGGGTCATGGAGCCGGAAACGTCCATCAGGCAGAACATCACGGCTTTCGAGCTGGGGTTTGGCTGTTTGATCAGCAGGTTGTACTTGAGGTCGAAAGTATCGAGGAATGGCACGCGGTGGATGCGCGCGCTGAGTTTTTCGATTTCCGCCTCGAGATCCTGAATATCGCCGAAGTTATCCGGCTCTTCGCGTTTGAGTCGCGCCAGTTCCTCTTTGACTTCGCGCAGTTTGGCGCGGCTGCTGCCCGACAGGGCAATTCGCCGTGCATGAGCAGAACGCAGGGTGCGAATAATGTTGATCCGCGACGGATTGCCTTCGTTACTGATCCCTGCGCGTACGGTCTTGAAGGTGTCGGTACCGGTCAGGTTGCGCTTGACCAGGTTCGGCAGTTCGAGATCCTCGAACATGAATTCGAGGAATTCTTCCTGGGTGATCTGGAAGACGAACTCGTCCATGCCTTCGCCAGAGTTACCGGCCTTGCCCGGCCCACGGCCACCTCCGCCTCCGGGCGGACGGGCGATGTGTTCGCCAGCGGTGAATTCCTTGTTGCCGGGGTGAACCACGGTCTGCTTGCCGCCGCGACCATGGTGAAGCACCGGTTCGTCGATATCGCGACCGGGAATGCTGATTTGCTCGCCGTGCTCCATATCGGTAATGGAACGCCGACTGACCGCCTCTTCGACAGCCTTCTTGATGTGGTCACGGTAACGCCGCAGGAACCGCTGACGGTTCACCGTGCTCTTGTTCTTGCCATTGAGACGTCGGTCGATCACATAGCTCATGACTGCTCCTTAGAAGCTGTCCTGCAAAGGGGCGAGCGGTCATGCAGCATTGAACCGAATGCCAAGGGACGTACACGCTCCCCCAAGCGCTTTGGGTGCTGCCTGAACCTCGCTACCGCCTTTCGAACACCTTCCAGAGGCCTGTGTAGCAGAAAATGCAGGCACAGGCCTCGGGCTGACGACAACCGGTCTGACCGGCCGCGGTTTACTGTGACTTTCTGACCCGCAGATACCACTCGGAAAGCAGTCGTACCTGTTTGTCGGTGTAGCCGCGTTCGACCATTCGTGTAACGAAGTCGTTGTGTTTCTGTTGATCCTCTTTGCTGGCCTTGGCATTGAAGCTGATGACGGGCAGCAGGTCCTCGGTGTTCGAGAACATTTTCTTCTCGATGACCACCCGCAGTTTTTCGTAGCTGAGCCAGGTCGGGTTCTTGCCGTTGTTGTTGGCCCGGGCGCGCAATACGAAGTTGACGATTTCGTTGCGGAAATCCTTCGGATTGCTGATACCGGCCGGTTTCTCGATTTTTTCCAGCTCCTCGTTGAGGGCGACGCGGTTGAGGATCTCGCCGGTTTCCGGATCGCGGTATTCCTGATCCTGAATCCAGAAGTCCGCATACAGCACGTAGCGGTCGAAGATGTTCTGGCCGTACTCGCTGTAGGACTCGAGGTAGGCGGTCTGGATCTCCTTGCCGATGAATTCGATATAACGCGGCGCCAGGTACTCTTTCAGGTAGCGCAGATAGCGTTCGCGGGTTTCGGCCTGGAACTGTTCCTGTTCGATCTGCTGTTCCAGCACATAGAGCAGGTGTACCGGGTTGGCAGCGATTTCATGCGGATCGAAGTTGAATACCTTGGACAGGATCTTGAACGCAAACCGGGTCGACAGACCGTTCATGCCTTCATCGACGCCCGCTGCATCGCGGTATTCCTGGATCGACTTGGCCTTCGGATCGGTGTCCTTGAGGTTTTCGCCGTCATACACGCGCATCTTGGAGTAGATGTTGGAGTTTTCCGGCTCTTTCAAGCGCGACAGTACGGTGAACTGCGCGAGCATCTTCAGGGTATCCGGCGCGCAATGCGCCTTGGACAGCGAGCTGTTGAACAGCAGCTTGTCGTAGATCTTCACCTCGTCACTGACCCGCAGGCAGTACGGCACCTTGACGATGTAGATCCGGTCGATGAAGGCTTCGTTGTTCTTGTTGTTGCGGAAGGTGTGCCACTCCGATTCGTTGGAGTGGGCCAGCAGAATCCCGGTGAACGGAATCGCGCCGAGGCCTTCGGTACTGTTGTAGTTGCCTTCTTGCGTGGCGGTCAGCAATGGATGGAGCACCTTGATCGGTGCCTTGAACATTTCGACGAATTCCATCAGGCCCTGGTTGGCCCGGCACAGCGCACCGGAGTAGCTGTAGGCGTCGGCGTCGTTCTGCGGGAATTCTTCGAGTTTGCGGATATCGACCTTGCCCACCAGCGCGGAAATGTCCTGGTTGTTTTCGTCACCCGGTTCGGTCTTGGCGACGGCGATCTGGTTGAGAATCGACGGGTACAGCTTGACCACGCGGAACTGGCTGATGTCGCCGCCGAATTCGGCCAGACGCTTGGTGGCCCAAGGCGACATGATGGTGTTCAGGTAGCGCCGTGGAATGCCGAAGTCCTCTTCGAGGATCGCGCCATCTTCGGTGGCGTTGAACAGACCCAGTGGCGATTCGAATACCGGCGAGCCCTTGATGGCATAGAAGGGCACTTTTTCCATCAGTTGTTTCAGCTTCTCGGCCAGGGACGATTTACCGCCGCCGACGGGGCCGAGCAGATAGAGGATCTGTTTCTTCTCTTCCAGGCCTTGGGCCGCATGGCGGAAATACGACACGATCTGGTCAATGCATTCTTCCATCCCGTGGAAGTCTTCAAAGGCCGGATAGCGACGGATCACCTTGTTGGAAAAGATTCGCGACAGCCTCGAATTGGTCGAGGTGTCGAGCAATTCCGGTTCGCCGATGGCCATTAACAGACGCTCGGCGGCGGAAACGTAGGCACTGCGATCCTTTTTGCACAGTTCCAGGTACTCCTGCAGGGAGAATTCTTCCTGGCGTGTGGACTCGAAGCGTTGTTGGAAGTGGCTAAAGATACTCATGACGTCACCTCGCTCGATACGTGGAGCCGACGCCGGATCACTCAGTCGATGCTGGCAAGCAGCTGCAATGGCAGCTGTTGTTTACCCCCCAGAACCCTTCCACGATCGAAAATCGCGAAAGTCACTCCCGATGACCCGTGCGCCGGTGTACCGGCTCTCCCCTGTTTTGGATGGCCTGGGCTTAAGGATAGTTGGGAATTCGGGAGGTAAAGGCGAGATACGTAATTAGTTGTGGCAGACCGTTCGTCTGCCACCGCGCGAGCCCACGGGAGCCGGGGCTTGCACGTTACAAAAAAATTATTCGGAGGTGCCTTGCGCGGTTTCCGACGGAAAAGTCGTACGCCACAGTTCGAAGCCGCCGTCCATGCTGTAGACGTCGGAGAAGCCCTGGCTCACAAGATACGCGGCGGCACTCTGGCTCGAGTTGCCGTGGTAGCAGACTACGACGGTGGGGGCATCGAGGTCGGCGCCCTGAATGAAAGCATGGAGGGAATGATTGTCCAGATGCTTCGAGCCGCTGATGTGCAGTGCGGCAAATGTTGCCGGGTCACGGACGTCGACGACCACCGCGCCTTGCTCGCGCAGGGCCTGGGCCTGTTCCGGTGGGATACGTTTGAATTCGCTCATGGCGGGCTCCTGTGGCTCGGCTGAAATCGCAGTCTAGCGCGGGGCGCTGACGGGAGAAGATTCGGTGATCAGTGGCGCGACGGTGGGCAGGACGGCCCCGTGGTCGTCGCATTTGCATGACAGGCGTTCGCCGCTGTCGACGTTCATCAGGGTCAGGCTGCCGCCCCACACGCAACCGGTGTCCAGGGCTGAAATGCCTGGCTCGAGCACGTTGCCTTCCAGCGCCGCCCAGTGACCGAAGATGATCCGCAGGCCGCGGGTCTTGCGCTCCTTGTGCTGGAACCAGGGTTTGTAGCCCGCTGGCGCGGTGTCGAGGCCTTCCTTGCTCTTGAGGTCGAGCTTGCCTTCGGCTGTGCAGAAACGCATGCGGGTGAAGTAATTGGTGATGACTCGCAGGCGTGTCACGCCTTTCAGGCCGCTGTCCCATTTCGCCGGCTCATTGCCGTACATGCCGTCGAGGAAGAGCGGAAGCAGGTTGTCATCACGCAGCGCAGTCTCGACTTCTTCAGCGTACTTGAGCGCCTTGCGCAGCGACCATTGCGGCGCAATGCCCGCGTGCACCATGGCCACTTCGCGCTGCTCGTCGTAGTGCATGAGTTTCTGCTGGCGCAGCCATTCCATCAGGTCGGCGCAGTCGGGCGCTTCAAGGATTTCACGCAGCGTGTCGGATTTCTTCATCCGCTCGATGTTCTTCGCCGCTGCAAGCAGGTGCAGATCGTGATTGCCGAGGACGCAGACCAGGGAGTCGCGCATGCCATAAAGGAAGCGCAGGGTTTCCAGTGACTGCGGGCCGCGGTTGACCAGATCGCCGACCAGCCACAGGCGATCCAGGGCCGGGTCGAACGCGACCTGTTTGAGCAGGCACTTGAGCGGTTCGAGGCAGCCTTGGAGGTCGCCGACGGCATACGTCGCCATCAGTGCAGGGCTCCGGGAACGGCGAGGCGAAAGGGCTTGATGATCGCATCGAAATGCTTGCCGTCGTCGGCGACCATTTCGTAGCTGCCTTGCATGGTGCCGACCTTGGTGGTCATCACCGTGCCACTGCTGTAGGTGTGGCTTTTGCCAGCGCCGATCAGCGGTTGCTGGCCGACCACACCGGCGCCGCGCACTTCTTCGACATGCCCGTCGCCATCGGTGATGACCCAATGGCGCGACATCAGGCGGGCCGGTTGCTCGCCATTGTTCTGCACGGTGATGGTGTAGGCGAAGGCAAAGCGCTCGTGCTCGGGTTGCGATTGATCTGCCAGATAGTGGGTAACGACACTGACATCGACCTGGTAGCGAGGATCGGACATGCAAAAGGCCTTAAAAACGAAGCGGGACGCGGGGCGTAGCTGATTGGGGTTCAGTCTAGGCAAGTATCGGGCAGTAGACCAGAGTCGGGGTTCCGCCCGATAGCGATGATTACCGGTCAGTCGGCTTCAGGCGTTTTCCCCGGCTGTTCGGCGAGCTTGTCGGCCAAACGCACAAACGCGGCCAGGTCGAGTTGCTCGGGGCGCAGGCTGCCATCGACGCCGGCGGCTTCGATCTCGGCGTTGCTCAGTAACTGCTTGAGGGTGTTGCGCAAGGTCTTGCGACGCTGGTTGAAGGCTTCGCGTACCACGCGCTCGAGCAGGCGATGATCCTTGGCGGGATGCGGCAGCACCGCGTGCGGTACCAGGCGGACGATCGCCGAGTCGACTTTCGGCGGCGGATTGAATGCGCCCGGGCCGACGTTAAACAGGTGTTCGACCCGGCAGTGGTACTGAACCATGATCGACAGACGGCCCCAATCGCCGCCGCCAGGACCTGCGGCCAGACGTTCGACCACTTCCTTCTGCAACATGAAGTGCATGTCGCGGATGATGCCGGCGTTGTTCAGCAGGTGGAAAATCAGCGGCGTGGAGATGTTGTACGGCAGGTTGCCGACCACGCGCAGGCTGTTCGGCGCAGCGTTCAGGCTGTTGAAGTCGAACTTCAGCGCATCGCCCTGATGCAGGTTGAAATTGCTCTTGCCGGCGAACTGCTGGTTGAGGATCGGGATCAGGTCCTTGTCCAGCTCCACCACGTCCAGCTGGGCACCGGAGTTGAGGATGCCGGCGGTCAATGCGCCCTGGCCCGGTCCGATTTCCAGCATGCGGTCGCCGGCCTTGGCACTGATGGAGCGCAGGATGCGGTCGATGACGCCGGCATCGTGCAGGAAGTTCTGGCCAAAGCGTTTGCGCGCCTTGTGTTGGTATTGCTCGGTCATAAACGGGTCTCGGCCATCTGGTAGGCGGTTTCCAGGGCGACTTGCAGGCTGCCGGTGTCGATCTTGCCGCTGCCGGCCAGATCCAGGGCGGTGCCATGGTCGACCGACGTGCGAATGATCGGCAGGCCCAGGGTCACGTTGACCGCAGCGCCGAAGCCTTTGTATTTCAGCACGGGCAGGCCCTGGTCGTGGTACATCGCCAGCACCGCGTCGCAGTGCTCCAGATATTTGGGGGTAAACAGAGTGTCGGCAGGCAGCGGGCCACGAAGGTCCATGCCCTCGCCGCGCAGGCGCTCCAATGTGGGTTCGATGATGTCGATTTCTTCATGGCCCAGGTGACCGCCTTCACCGGCGTGCGGGTTGAGTCCGCAGACCAGGATGTGCGGTTGGGCGATGCCGAATTTTTGTTGCAGATCGGCGTGCAGAATCCGCGTGACCCGTTCCAGCCGCTCCGGCGTGATCGCATCGGCGATGTCGCGCAAGGGCAGGTGAGTGGTGACCAGCGCCACGCGCAAACCGCGGGTGGCGAGCATCATCACCACCTGGGCGGTGTGGGTCAGGTCGGCGAGAAATTCGGTGTGACCGGAAAACGCGATGCCCGACTCGTTGATTACACCCTTGTGAACCGGAGCGGTGATCATCCCGGCGAAGTCACCGTTCAGGCAACCATTGCCGGCGCGGGTCAGGGTTTCGAGGACGAATGCGGCGTTGGCCTTGTCCAGTTGCCCGGCGACCACGGGGGCGCTGAGCGGAGTATCCCAGACGTACAGGCTGTTGGCGGGCGCCGGAGCGTCCGGCCAGTTGTCAGGTGTCACTTCCAGCAAGCTGACGGCCAGCCCCAGCTGCGTGGCCCGCTCCTGGAGCAGGTCGCGGCTGGTGATGGCAATCAGGGGATGTGGCTGGGCTTGCGAGGCGAGCAGCAGGCACAGGTCGGGACCGATGCCGGCTGGTTCGCCGGGTGTCAGCGCGAAACGCTTGGGTTTCACTGCGCTGCCTGGTCTGCACCAGGGAGTTTGATCTCTACGTACGCTTCGTCACGGATCTGACGCAGCCAGGTTTGCAGCTCTTCGTCGTATTTGCGGTTACGCAATACGGTCATCGCCTGCTGCTCGCGGGCCTGTTCGGTGCTGTCGGTGGCGCGACGGCCAAGGACTTCCAGAACGTGCCAGCCGTACTGGGTCTGGAACGGCTTGGACAGCTGACCCTGCGGGGACTTGGCCATCACAGCGCGGAATTCCGGTACCAGTGCGTTCGGGTCGATCCAGTTCAGGTCGCCGCCGTTAAGAGCGGATCCCGGGTCTTCCGAATATTTTTTCGCCAGTTCAGCGAAGTCTTCGCCAGCTTCGATGCGGTTATAGAGCGACTGAGCCAGTTCCTTGGTCTTGGCTTCGTCGCGAACCGGACTTGGCTTGACCAGAATGTGGCGCACATGCACTTCGTCGCGCATCTGGCTGCCACCGCCGCGTTTTTCCAGCAGCTTCAGGATGATGAAACCACCCGGAGTGCGTGCCGGTTGAGTGATGTCGCCCGGCGACATGGCGCTCAGTTCGCGATCGAACGGCGGTGGCAATTGAGCGGCTTTACGCCAGCCCATATCGCCGCCTTCCAGCGCGTTGTCACTGGCGGAGTTGGCCACGGCCATCTGGCCGAAGTCAGCACCTTGCTTGAGCTGCTGGTAAACCTCCATCGCCTTGCGTGCAGCACTCTGAATCGCTTCGGAGTTGGCGCTTTCCGGGGTCGGAATCAGGATGTTGGCCAGGTGCAGCTCTTCGGACAGTTGCATCTTGCCCAGGTCGGAGGCGAGGAAGTTCTTCACTTCCTGTTCCGATACCTGAATGCGCTCGGCCACGCGGCGCTGACGCACACGGCTAATGACCATTTCGCGGCGGATCTGCTCGCGAGCATCCTCATAGGACAGGCCATCACGGGACAGCGCGACGCGGAACTGCTCCGGGGTCATGTTGTTGCGCTGGGCAATGGTGCCGACTGCCTGGTTCAGCTCTTCATCGGTGATGCGAATACCGGAACGTTCGCCGATCTGCAGTTGCAGATTTTCGATAATCAGGCGCTCGAGCACCTGCTGATCCAGTACGCCCGGAGGCGGCAAGCCGCCGCCACGCTTGGCGATGGTTTGCTGAACTTCGTGGACACGCTGGTCCAGCTGGCTCTGCATGACCACGTCGTTGTCGACGATGGCCACCACTTTGTCGATGGGCTGTACCGCGGCGTTGGCCGCGGTACCCAGGAACAGCGCGCCCAGCATCAGCGGGCGCAGACAATCAGAAAGCTTGGTCTTCACGTTGACGATAACCTTGGATGCCTTTGTCGAGGAAGCTCTCTACCTTGGCGCCAGTGAGGCCGCCGAGTCCCTTCAGAACAATTTGGAGGAAGACGCCGTGGTCGCCTTTTTCGTTTTCCGGGGCGTTCTGACTGAACTCGTCATAGCTGACCCAGTAACGGTTGATCAGGCGCAGTTTCCAGCAGCAGTTGTCATATTCGAAACCACCGAAGGCTTCCAGCGTGCGATTGCGGTTGTAGTCGTACTGCCAGCGGCTGATCGCGCTCCACTGCGGAACGATCGGCCAGATGACCGAGAAATCATGCTGCTGGATCTTGTAGTAGTCCTTCACGTAGCCAGGCTGGCCCGGAGTGCCGTAGTCACCACCACCCACCGACCATTTACCGGTGTTCTGGTCGTAACGGACCTGGTCGTTGCGATAGCGATAGCCGACGTTGACCACCTTGTTCGGGTTGTCTTCAGGCTGGTAGTGGAACATCGCGCTACCCGAACGAGGGCTGCGGCTGTCCGGATCCCAGTTGTAATCGGCCGTGGTGCGCCAGTCGCGGTTCCAGCGGTATTCGTATTCCAGGGCGTAAGGCGATACGTCGGACTGGGCGTCTTTGCGATCCTTGAACGCGATGCCCGGCAGTTGTACTTCACGATCCTTGAAGTAATAAGCCTGACCGATGCTGACGCGTTGACGCTCGAAACCGTCGTCTTCGATCCAGCGGCTGGTCACACCCAGCGACAGCTTGTTCTCGTCGCCGACGCGGTCGGAGCCGGAGAAGCGGTTGTCGCGGAACAGCGAGGCGTAGTTGAAGGTGTATTCACTGGTATCGAATACCGGAATATCCTCCTGGTCCACCTTCGGCACATAGAGGTAGAACAGGCGCGGTTCCAGGGTCTGGCGGTAGTTCTTGCCAAAGTAGGACGTGTTGCGGTCGAAGTACAGGCCGCTGTCGACGCTGGCGATCGGTACGCCGCGGTTCTGGTTGCTGTCGAACGTGCCGTTGAGTTTGTTTTGCTCGGCAGTTTGCGAGGCAATGTCACGCTTACCCTGGCCATCAAGATCCAGTTGGTATTGCGTGTATTGGTACTTGAGCGACGGCTTCAGGAAACCATAGGTCCAGTTCATCGGCAGGCTGACGCCTGGTTTCAGGTTCAGACGGTCGCCGTTAGCGCGTGCTAGACCGAATACGTTGGTATCGAGGCGCGGCGTACCAATGGTGCCGTCGGCATTGATCGGCCCGCCGGTTTCGTCAAGGAATCTGCCGGTTTTCAGATCGCGATCAAACCGAACGACCTCGGTCTCGTAATCGAAGTTCAGACCTTCCGGGTGATACGGCAGCTGACCATTGAAGGTAATCTGCGGCAGACGGTCATACGGTGTGATGTTCGAGACGGTCGCCAGCTGGTACGCCTGGGCGTTCAAGCGGGCGGTGTAGCTGTCGCCACGATAGGTAACCGAGCCCTGCTGGTTCACGAAGTCGGCGCTCTTCACACCGATCTGATCGGTCTGCAGATCCTGGAAGTAGTACGGATCGCTGATCTTGGTGTAGTCCACCTGAGTGAACACGCGGGAGTCGAGACCACCCTTGTGTTGCCAGTTGTACATGTAGCGATTCTTCTGGTAGTCGGTCTGTTTGCTGCGCTCGGTTTCCTCGTCGTTGAGGAACGCCGCACCGAACTGCCCTTCGCTGGACTTGGTGAGGTAGCGGAATTCGCCCTCCATCAACAGACCGCGTTTAGCCATGTAGCGTGGATACAACGTGGCATCGTAGTTCGGTGCCAGGTTGAAGTAGTACGGGGTCACCAGCATGAAGCCAGTATCGCTGCCGGAGCCGATGGTCGGCGGCAGGAAACCCGACTGACGACGGTCGTCGATCGGGAAGTAGATGTACGGCGTGTACAGAACCGGAATGTCCTTGACCCGCAGCGTCACGTTGGTCGCGGTACCGAAGCCGGTGGCAGGGTTCAGGGTGATGTTGTTGCCCTTGAGCTGCCAGGCGTTGCTGTTCGGTTCGCACGTGGTGTACGTGCCGTCCTTCAGACGGATGATCGCGTTTTCGGCACGCTTGGCGTACAGCGCGTTACCGCGGATGCGCGACTTGTGCATCACGTATTCGGCGTTGTCGACCTTGGCTTCACCGGTGTCGAGCTGCACGTCGGCGTGGTCGCCGACGATCAGCGCGCCGTTGTCGCGAATGCGCACGTTGCCGGCCAGTTCGCCACGGCTCTCGGCCTGATACAGGTTGGCCTCGTCGGCTTCGACCTGCATGCTGCCCTGACGCATGACCACGTCACCGGCCAGACTCGCGACCTGCGAATCCTGCTGATAACGCGACGCCTTGGCACCGATGAAGGTCGGCGCGTCACTTTTATTCGTCTTGTCATTCATGCCAGGACGAATCGGTTCGATATAGGAACCAGAGCAGTAAGGACCGGTCTCGGCCAATTGGGCGGCGGTGAGCTTCTCGCGCGGAACCCAGTCGAGGTGACTGTAGTCTTCGCTACGGGATTTCAGGCCACGGCCCTTGGACTCGGTAACCAGTACCGGCTTGGGCCCGGACTCGGCGGTGGAACCGCTCTCGGCCGGTGCTTCGCCGGCGGCGCTGACGGCACTGCCGTCATGCACGGGACGCGGCGGCAAGGCAGCGGCCGGCGTCTTCGGCGAGCAGGCCCAGCCACCCGTTGCCGAGACGGCGCAGTCATACTGCTCGGCGGCAACAACGAATGAACTGGCCAGAGGTTGCATAGCCAGCAGACTGCCGGTTACCAACAACGGAAATTTTTTACGAAACGCGGGGGATTTCAATGCCATCTTATTAGTCCGGGCTTCCTGCGTGCCATCTGCCCGCGGTGTGGGCCGCACGCCTCTCGATGGTCTGAAAAAGATGCTGGATAATAAAGCATGACCCGCTTGACGGCTAGCGCCGTCGGAGACCCTTGCAATGCCTGATCAAGATGTACGCTTGCAACACCTGAAAGTTTGGCTCGATGAACAGTTGGCAATCCTTTTCGCAGATCAGGGCTGGGGAGCCGTACCCCCGGCCACATTGACCGCGGCCAGCAGCGACGCGAGTTTCCGCCGCTATTTCCGCTGGGAAGGCGCGGGTCGCAGCTTCGTCGTGATGGACGCACCGCCGCCGCAGGAAAACTGCAAACCGTTCGTGGATATCGCCTTTTTGCTGGCGAAATCCGGCATCAACGTGCCGAAAATTTATGCCGAAGACCTCGAACGCGGGTTTCTTTTGCTCAATGACCTGGGCAACAAGACCTATCTGGACGTGATCGACAGTGAAAATGCCGACGCATTATTCAGCGATGCCTTGCAAGCGCTGCTGGCTTTTCAGCAGTTGCCGATGGTTGCGCCGCTGCCGAGCTATGACGTCGCGTTGTTGCGCCGCGAGCTGGAGCTGTTCCCCGAGTGGTACGTGAAGCGCGAGCTGGGCGTCGAGTTCGATGCCACCCAACAGCAGCAGTGGCAAAAGGTCAGCGAGCTGCTGATCGACAGCGCCCTGGCCCAGCCGAAAGTGCTGGTGCACCGCGACTACATGCCGCGGAACCTGATGCTCAGCGAACCGAATCCCGGCGTGCTGGATTTCCAGGACGCCGTGTATGGTCCGGTGACCTACGACGTGACTTGCCTGTTCAAGGACGCATTCCTCAGCTGGCCGGAAGAACGTGTGCGCGGCTGGCTGGAAAGCTACTGGCAGCAGGCGTCGGCGCTGAACATCCCGGTGCAGCCGGACTTCGAAGAGTTCCTGCGCGCCAGCGATCTGATGGGCGTGCAGCGCCATCTGAAAGTCATCGGCATCTTCGCCCGCATCTGCCATCGCGACGGCAAGCCGCGTTACCTGGGTGATGTGCCGCGTTTCTTCTCTTATATAGAAGCGGTCATCGCGCGCCGTCCCGAGCTGGCGGATCTGCAGGCACTGCTCGCCAGCCTGCGTGGTGGAGTGACGGCATGAAGGCAATGATTCTGGCGGCAGGCAAAGGCGAGCGCATGCGCCCGCTGACCCTGACCACTCCCAAGCCGCTGGTGCGAGCCGGGGGCGTGCCGCTGATTGAATATCACCTGCGAGCCCTGGCCGCGGCCGGTTTCAATGAAATCGTGATCAACCATGCCTGGCTCGGACAGCAGATCGAAGATCACTTGGGCGATGGCTCGCGATTCGGCGTGTCGATCCAGTACTCGCCGGAGGGCGAGCCACTGGAAACCGGCGGCGGCATTTTCCGTGCCTTGCCGCTGTTGGGCGATGACGCGTTCCTGGTGGTCAACGGTGACATCTGGACCGATTACGACTTCAGCGTGCTGCATCAGCCGATCACCGGCCTGGCGCATCTGGTGCTGGTAGACAACCCGGACCATCACCCGACAGGCGACTTCACCCTGACCGACGGCCAGGTGAGTGATGGCCAGGCCGATGCGGCAACCCTGACCTACAGCGGCATCGCTGTATTGCATCCGCAGTTGTTCGACGGTTGCAGCGACGGTGCCTTCAAACTGGCGCCGCTGCTGCGTAAAGCCATGGCGGGCGGGCAGGTGACCGGCGAGCGGCTGAAAGGTCACTGGGTTGATGTCGGAACGCACCAGCGTCTGGCCGAAGCTGAAGCCTTGATAGAAGCGAGTCGCTGATATGTTGTGGCCAGGGACTCTGATTGGAGCCGGAGCGGGTTTTGCTATCGCCAGCATTCCGGGGGCCATGCTGGGTGCTTTGTTGGGGCAGGCGCTGGATCGGCGCCTTCATTTGCAGAGCTGGGGGCATTTGCGGGAAAAACTCGGCGGTCGGCCGATGCTGCGCAACGACGAACTGTTGTTCGTGTTGCTCGGGCGTCTGGCCAAGAGCGACGGGCGGGTCACGGACGGTCACATCCAGCAGGCGCGTCAGGAGATGCGCTCGCTGGAAATGAGCGAGCCGGCACAGCGCCGGGCGATTGCCGCGTTCAATCGCGGCAAGTCCGGCAACGACAATCTGCGCGGTTATCTGCGTCGGTTAAGCGCTCAACCCCATGCGGCTGAAGGCGTGTTGCGCGCCTGCTGGCGAATGGTCTGGGCTGATGGCCGGGCCGGTGTCAGCGAGCGTGAATTGCTGGCGCAGTGGGGCAAGTGGCTGGGCTGGACGACGCACCAGATCCAGGCGTTGGCGGCGGATTATGAGCCGCACAAGCGTCCGATCGTCAGCGCCGCGGTGAGTTATCAGGAGGCGATGCGCCTGCTCGGCGTATCGGCCACCAGCGAACCGGCGCAGATCAAGCGTGCCTACCGACGCTTGCTCAGCCGGCATCACCCGGACAAGGTGGCCGGGACCGGCGCCACGCCGGCGCAGGTGCGCGAGGCCACCGAGAGGACCCGCGAATTGCACAATGCCTACAGGTTGATTCGCGAACGGCGGGATTTTCGCTAGGCGAAAAAAATCGCAGCGTTGGGCTGCGATTTTTTTTGTCTGCGTTTTGATAGTCGGGGCTTTTAGTCAGGGCTCTGCGGATTCAACCAGCCACGCACTCGGCGGAACAATTGTTCCTGCTCAGCCTTGTTGTCCGGCAAGGCCTTGAGCGCGATCTGACTGAACGCAGACGTCTTCAGCCGCTTGCTCGCCTGCATGCGCTCCAGTGCCGCGTTGCGGTCCAGCGGTTTGTCCATGTAGAAAATATCCGCTGTCGGCAGCTTCAGGGTCGGTGTCAGTTCCACCAGTTCCGGTTTGGCCTTGACCGGGGTCTGCGCGGCCACCAGCACCAGCTTCTCGACCTGTGAGGTCTGGCGCTCACTCAAGTAACGTGCGGCCCAATAAGCGCCGGTGCCATGACCGAGGACGACGATGCTGCGCGCGCTCTGTTGCTCGGCGTAGGCCAGTGCGGCGTCAATGCGAGCGAAGATTCGCTCGGCGTCGGCCTTGGACTGTTCCTCGGTGGATTCAGCAACGACCTTGTCGGCCACATCGGCTTCGCCGCCGGCGGCTTGTTCAATCGGCTCGGCGGTGGTCGAATCCTTGCTGCCCGGATCGGCGGTTTTCGGTGCGGCGGGGGCTTCGGCTACGCGCGGTGCGATGGTATCGCTTTGCAGATCGGGCAGGGTGATACTCAGGCTGCTCCACTCGACATCCGGCAGCTTGCGGCGCAACGGGCCGATCGCCTGGGGCCAGTCAGCGGTTTCGCCGGCACCGGGAACGAGGATCACCGCGCCTTTGGGTTCGGCGGTGTTGGCCGGTTTCCACAGGGCGAGGAAGGTGTCGCTGCCGGCTTGCAGTTGCTGTTGTTCCTGGGCCGGAACCATGCGCTCGAGTGCCGCGGCTTCTTCCTGACTACGCTCAAGCAGTGGCTGGCGTTCGACCGGTTTTTCTTCGGCGGCTTTTTCTGCGGCGGGAGTGGGCGTCGGATCTGCAGCTTCGACGGAAAACGCGCAAGGCAGGATCAGCGACAGGCACAATGCTGGCATTGCCAGGCGATAGACAGGGGGCATCGGTTATTCCAGGCCAGAAGTTATCCCGGCAGCCTAATGGGTTGGTCAGAATTTGTCAGTGTATGAGACTTCAATGATGCGTTTTTGCTGCCTGTGGGTTATCGGCTGTCTGGCGTTTCCCTTGATGGGTTGGGCGGCGCCTGCGCCACCGAGTCACCTCGCGCGGTTGTCGGCGAGTGAGCAACAGTGGCTCGCACAGCACAACGAATTGCGCGTCGGCCTGGTGTTGCAGGCGCCATACGCGCAATACGACCGGCGCTTGCAGCGGCTGTCAGGGGCCAACGTTGAAGTGATGAAAGCGTTGGCCAAGGCGCTGAATATCGAGCTGAGCTGGCGCAATTTTCAGGATCTGGCACAACTGGAGGCCGCTGCCCGGGACGGCGAAATCGACATCGCCCCGGGCCTGACCCAGACTCCGGGCGGGCTGCGTCTGTGGCAGTTTTCCGACCCGTACATGCGTGTGCCGCAATTGGTGGTCAGCGACCAGAAGGGTAGCGCGACGGTGGAGCTGGAAAAACTCGACAGCCAGACCCGCGTCGCCGTGCGCATGCCCGGCGTCACCGCCGATTACCTGCGCGGCAATTATCCGCACCTGAATCTGCAAGGCGTACCGATGGAGCGCCAGGCGCTGCAACTGCTGCTGACTCAGCAGGCGTCCTACGCGGTGGTCGATGAGGCGCAACTCGGGCGGCTGTCGGCGGAACCGGAGTTTGCCGGGCTGGTGGTAGTCGGAGACATCGGTTTGCCGCAGTTGCTGCGCATCGGCACCCGCCGCGACTGGCCAGAGCTGGCCGGAATCGTCGAAAGCGCCCTGCGTGCCATCCCGGCCAAGGATCTGGAGCGCCTGCATGCGCAATGGCTGCAACCCAAGTATCCAAGGCTTTCCGAGTCGCCGGGCTTTTGGCAGAACCTGAGTCTGTTGTTCGCGGTGCTGTTGCTCAGTTGCATGGCCATCGTGTTCTGGCAACGCCGCCAGCAACGCAGTCTTGAGCAACGCCTGCTCGATGCGCGGGAAGACATTGCCCTGCGCGCCGCCAGCGAAGAAGCCCTGCGCCTGACCCAGTTTTCCATCGATCAGAGCACCGTCGGCATTCTCTGGGTCAACTGGGACAGCCATGTGCGTTACGCCAATCGAGCGGCAGAAAACATGCTCGGTTATCCACAGGGCGCCATCATCGACCGGCCGTTGATCGACTTCGAACCGGGCCTGCACATGGATCGCTGGCTCAACCTGTGGAAGCGCGCCCGGGCCAGCGAAGAGGGGCCGCTGAGTTTTGAAACCAATTGTGTTCGGGCCGATGGCAGTGTGCTGCCGGCCGACGTGTCGCTGAGCTTCCTGCGTTTTCGCGATGGCGAGTACCTGGTGGTTTACCTCACCGATGTCACCGAGCGTCGTCGTGCCCTGGCTGCGTTGCAGGAAAGCGAGGCGCGGCTGCAAGGTATCGCGGCCAACGTGCCGGGGCTGGTATTTCGTCTCGAGCGAGCACCGGTGACCGGGCAGATCGACTTTGCCTACATCAGCGAGGGCAGCGAAAGTCTGGTCGGTTATGCGCCGGCCGCCATCGCCCATCGCGACATGGGCCTGCGCAGTCTGGTGCATCCGGATGACCGGGCCGGTTATCACCAGACCCAGGACCAGGCGCTGGACACCGACAGCGACTGGTCGTGGCAGGGCCGGATCCTTACGCGCCAGGGCGAGCAGCGCTGGGCCGAAATCAAGGCGATCACCCGCCAGCTTGAGGGCGGGTCCTATGTCTGGGACGGCATCGTCTGGGACATCACCGAAAGCAAACGCATCGAACTGGAGCTGGCGGCCTCCCGCGAGCAACTGCGCGAGTTGTCGGCGCATCTGGAAAGCGTGCGGGAAGAAGAAAAGGCGCGGATTGCCCGCGAGGTTCACGATGAGCTGGGACAGATGCTGACGGTGCTGAAACTGGAGACGTCGATGTGCGAACTGGCCTACGCGCAACTCGACCCGGGTCTGAACGAACGGCTGAACAGCATGAAGCGCCTGATCGCCCAGTTGTTCCAGCTGGTGCGGGATGTGGCGACGGCATTGCGCCCGCCGATCCTCGATGCCGGGATCGCTTCGGCGATCGAGTGGCAGGCGCGGCGGTTCGAGGCGCGCACGCACATTCCCTGTCTGGTGCAGGTGCCGGACAATCTGCCGCCGCTCAGCGACGCCAAGGCCATCGGTCTGTTCCGCATTCTTCAGGAGGCGCTGACCAACGTCATGCGCCATGCCCAGGCGCATACTGTGGAGCTGACGCTGACCCAGGAAGGCGACGAATTGTGTCTGACGGTCAGCGATGATGGCGTAGGATTTGTCGCCGCTGCCGGCAGGCCGACGTCCTTTGGACTGGTGGGCATGCGCGAGCGGGTGTTGATCATGGGCGGACAGTTGTCACTCGACAGCGAGCCGGGCGAGGGCACCACACTGAGCGTGCGGGTGCCACTGGATGAGGAGAAGTAAGTGATCCGTGTACTGGTAGCCGAAGACCACACCATCGTTCGCGAAGGCATCAAGCAATTGATCGGCCTGGCCAAGGATCTGCAGGTGGTGGGGGAGGCGAGCAATGGCGAGCAGTTGCTGGAAACCCTGCGCAATGTGCCCTGCGAAGTGGTGTTGCTGGATATCTCGATGCCCGGCGTCAACGGGCTCGAAGCGATTCCACGGATCCGCGCACTGAACAGTCCGCCGGCGATTCTGGTGCTGTCGATGCACGACGAAGCGCAGATGGCCGCCCGGGCGCTGAAGGTCGGTGCCGCCGGGTATGCGACCAAGGACAGCGATCCGGCGCTGCTGCTGACGGCGATCCGCAAGGTCGCGGCGGGTGGGCGCTACATTGATCCCGAACTGGCCGACCGCATGGTGTTTGAAGTCGGCCTGACCGATGCGCGACCACTGCACTCATTGCTGTCCGAGCGCGAGTTCTCGGTGTTCGAACGTCTGGCGCAAGGCGCCAACGTCAACGACATCGCCCAGCAACTGGCCCTGAGCAGCAAGACCATCAGCACCCACAAGGCGCGGCTGATGCAGAAACTCAATATCACCTCCCTCGCCGAGCTGGTGAAGTACGCGATGGAACACAAGCTGCTCTGAACCACACCTCTATCCACTGTGGGAGCGAGATTGCTCCCACAAGTTTCTTCATCGATCCTGCGATATTGGGCATATCTGTTAGCGACACGCGCTTTTGCTTGTTATTGAAGCTTGCAGCTCCGCGCTCGTCACTGCTTTATCCATTAACGCCATCCTTGTAGGGCAATCCCTACCCCCGGCCTTCCATCCGGCTGAGGCGATTCTCTCCTGCGCCCCGATTTGCGTGACTGTGAGCAGCCACTAGGCTTAATCCCACAGCAGTCATCAATAACAAAGGTGTGGGTATGAGCCAGGTCGAATCAAACGCAGGGGCCAGCGATGTGCTGGTCAGCTTTCGTGGAGTGCAGAAGAGCTACGACGGCGAGAACCTGATCGTCAAAGACCTCAACCTGGACATCCGCAAGGGCGAATTCCTCACCCTGCTCGGGCCGTCCGGCTCCGGCAAGACCACCAGCCTGATGATGCTCGCCGGTTTCGAAACACCGACCGCCGGTGAAATTCTCCTGGCCGGGCGCGCGATCAACAACGTGCCGCCGCACAAGCGCGACATTGGCATGGTGTTCCAGAACTACGCGCTGTTTCCGCACATGACCGTCGCCGAGAACCTGGCGTTCCCGCTGACCGTGCGTGGCCTGAACAAGAGCGACGTCAGCGACAAGGTCAAGAAAGTCCTGAGCATGGTCCAGCTCGATGCCTTCGCATCGCGTTACCCGGCGCAACTGTCCGGCGGTCAGCAACAGCGTGTGGCGCTGGCCCGCGCGCTGGTGTTCGAGCCGCAACTGGTGCTGATGGACGAACCCCTGGGGGCTCTCGACAAACAACTGCGTGAGCACATGCAGATGGAAATCAAACACCTGCACCAGCGCCTCGGCGTGACCGTGGTCTACGTGACCCACGACCAGGGCGAAGCCCTGACCATGTCCGACCGCGTTGCCGTGTTCCACCAGGGCGAGATCCAGCAGATCGCTCCGCCGCGCACCCTCTACGAAGAACCGAAAAACACTTTCGTCGCCAACTTCATCGGCGAGAACAACCGCCTCAACGGTCGCCTGCTCAGCCAGAACGGCGAGCGCTGCGTGGTCGAGCTGGGGCGTGGGGAAAAGGTCGAGGCACTGGCGGTCAACATCGGCCAGACCGGCGAACCGGTCACCCTGTCGATTCGTCCGGAGCGCGTCAGCCTCAACGGTTCGAGCGACCAATGCGTCAACCGCTTCTCCGGGCGGGTGGCCGAATTCATCTATCTGGGCGACCACGTCCGGGTGCGCCTGGAAGTCTGCGGCAAGACCGACTTCTTCGTGAAACAACCGATTGCCGAGCTCGATCCTGCGCTCGCGGTCGGTGACGTGGTTCCGCTTGGCTGGCAGGTCGAGCACGTTCGCGCGCTTGATCCTCTTCTAGAGGCGCATTAAGCGCCCCGGCAATACCAACACCAACCCTGCACGTGGAGAGAACAATAAATGTTGAGATCCCTGAAGTTCACAGCCCTGACCCTGGGCCTGATGGGTGCGGCAAGCGCAATGGCCGCTGGGCCGGATCTGACCGTGGTGTCGTTTGGCGGGGCGAACAAGGCGGCGCAAGTCAAAGCCTTCTACGCACCGTGGGAAGCGGCGGGCAACGGCAAGATCGTCGCCGGCGAGTACAACGGTGAGATGGCCAAGGTCAAAGCCATGGTCGACACCAAGAGCGTGTCCTGGGATCTGGTAGAGGTTGAATCGCCGGAGCTGTCCCGTGGTTGCGACGAAGACATGTTCGAACAACTGGATCCTGCGCTGTTCGGCAAATCCGAAGACTACGTCAAAGGCGCGATCCAGCCGTGCGGCGTGGGCTTCTTCGTGTGGTCGACCGTGCTGGCCTATAACGCCGACAAGCTGAAAACCGCACCGACCAGCTGGGCGGATTTCTGGGACACCAAAAAATTCCCGGGCAAGCGCGGCCTGCGCAAAGGCGCCAAATACACCCTCGAATTTGCACTGATGGCCGACGGCGTTGCGCCCAAAGACGTGTACAAGGAACTGGCCAGCAAGGGCGGTCAGGATCGCGCGTTCAAGAAGCTCGACGAGCTGAAACCGAACATTCAGTGGTGGGAAGCCGGCGCCCAGCCGCCGCAGTACCTCGCCTCCGGTGACGTGGTCATGAGCTCGGCCTACAACGGTCGTATCGCCGCCGTGCAGAAAGAATCCAACCTGAAAGTGGTATGGAACGGCGGTATCTACGACTTTGACGCCTGGGCCATCCCGAAAGGTCTGGACGCCAAGCGCGCCGAAGCGGCGAAGAAGTTCATCGCGTTCTCGGTGCAGCCGCAACAGCAGAAGACCTACTCGGAAAACATCGCCTACGGACCGGCCAACTCCCAGGCCGTGCCGTTGCTGGACAAGGCGATCCTGAAAGACATGCCGACCACCCCGGAAAACATCGCCAACCAGGTGCAGATCGACGTCAGCTTCTGGGCTGACAACGGCGAGCA
This sequence comes from Pseudomonas sp. 1, assembly GCF_056626735.1. NCBI lineage: Bacteria > Pseudomonadati > Pseudomonadota > Gammaproteobacteria > Pseudomonadales > Pseudomonadaceae > Pseudomonas > Pseudomonas sp. 1. The sequence goes on from NZ_JBWXMQ010000005.1 coordinate 300,624, forward strand.
ACTGGAGCAGCGCTTCAATTCCTGGGCTGCGAAGTAACCAGAGGGCTCGCCCTCCTGTGATCGTTCCCACGCTCTGCGTGGGAACGCATCCAGTGACGCTCTGCGTCACAGGGACGCGGAGCCTCCCGGGCGGCATTCCCACGCAGAGCGTGGGAACGATCAGTCAGGTTGCGGTGTTCCAACACAACAGAGACGGTTTACCGCCTCTGTAACGATCAAAGATTTGCGGAGTACGTCATGGCCATCGCCGTTCCCCTGAACGAGGGCAACAGCCCCACCTTGAAGCAGCGGCTCAAGCACGCCGAGCGGGTCAACCGCTGGAAGGCCCAGGCGCTGATCGCGCCGCTGGTGCTGTTTCTGTTGCTGGTGTTCCTGGTGCCGATCGTGGCGCTGCTCTATAAAAGCGTCGGCAACCCGGAAGTGGTCGGCGGCATGCCGCGCACCGTGACCGCGATTGCTGCGTGGGACGGCCGAGGCCTGCCCGCAGAACCGGTCTACAAAGCCGCCAGCGAAGACCTCGCCGAAGCGCGCAAAAACCAGACCCTGGGCGATCTGTCCAAGCGCCTGAACATGGAGTTGGCCGGCTATCGCAGCCTGCTGACCAAAACTGCCCGCTCGCTGCCATTTGCCAGCGAACCGGCCTCTTATAAAGAAGCGCTGGAAGGCCTCGACGAGCGTTGGGGCGATCCGGCCTACTGGCAAGCGGTGAAGCGCAACACCAGCAGCATCACCCCGTTCTATCTGCTGGCGGCGGTGGATCATCGCATCGACGACCTCGGTGAAATTGCCCCGGCGACCCCGGATCAGGCGATCTACCTCGATATCTTCGCCCGGACGTTCTGGATGGGCCTGATCATCACCGTGATCTGCCTGGTGCTGGCCTATCCGCTGGCCTACTTGCTGGCCAACCTGCCGTCGCGTCAGAGCAACCTGCTGATGATTCTGGTGCTGCTGCCGTTCTGGACCTCGATCCTGGTACGAGTCGCCGCGTGGATCGTGTTGCTGCAATCCGGCGGTTTGATCAACAGCGCGCTGATGGCAATGGGCATCATCGATAAACCGCTGGAACTGGTGTTCAACCGCACCGGGGTCTACATCTCGATGGTGCACATCCTGCTGCCGTTCATGATCTTGCCGATCTACAGCGTGATGAAAGGCATCTCGCCGACCTACATGCGTGCCGCGATTTCTCTCGGCTGTCATCCGTTCGCCAGCTTCTGGCGGGTCTACTTCCCGCAGACCTACGCCGGTGTCGGCGCCGGTTGCCTGCTGGTGTTCATCCTCGCCATCGGCTACTACATCACCCCGGCGCTGCTGGGCAGCCCGAACGATCAGATGGTCAGCTACTTCGTTGCGTTCTACACCAACACCAGCATCAACTGGGGCATGGCCACCGCGCTCGGCGGGCTGTTGCTGCTGGCGACCGTGGTGCTTTATCTGATCTACAGCTGGCTGGTGGGCGCCAGTCGCCTGCGCCTGAGCTAAGGGGAATTTGAAATGCTGAGTCCTTATATGTCGCCCGTCGAGCGGGTGTGGTTCTACAGCTTGCGGATCCTCTGCGGCTTGATCCTGTTGTTCCTGATCCTGCCGGTGCTGGTGATCGTGCCGCTGTCGTTCAACTCGGGCAGTTTTCTGGTGTATCCGCTGCAGGGCTTTTCGCTGCAGTGGTATCAGGACTTCTTCGCCTCGGCGGAATGGATGCGCTCGCTGAAGAACAGCATCATCGTGGCTCCGGCCGCGACCGTGCTGGCAATGGTGTTCGGCACGCTGGCGGCGATCGGCCTGACCCGTGGCGACTTCCCCGGCAAGCCGTTGGTGATGGCGCTGGTGATTTCGCCGATGGTGGTGCCGGTGGTGATCATCGGTGTGGCCAGTTACCTGTTCTTCGCGCCGCTGGGGCTGGGCAACAGTTTCTTCTCGCTGATCGTGGTGCACGCGGTGCTCGGTGTGCCGTTCGTGATCATCACGGTGTCGGCGACCTTGCAGGGCTTCAACCACAATCTGGTGCGGGCGGCGGCCAGTCTCGGAGCCTCGCCGCTGGTGACATTCCGTCGGGTGACCTTGCCGCTGATTGCGCCGGGGGTGATTTCCGGGGCGCTGTTTGCCTTTGCGACCTCGTTCGATGAAGTGGTGGTGACGCTGTTTCTCGCAGGTCCCGAGCAGGCGACGTTGCCTCGGCAGATGTTCAGCGGGATTCGCGAGAACCTGAGCCCGACCATCGCCGCCGCTGCTACGTTGCTGATCGCCTTCTCGGTGATTCTGCTGCTGACGCTGGAGTGGTTGCGTGGGCGGAGTGAGAAATTGCGTACTGCTCAAGTCTAAGAGTCCGCTACCAAAACCTGTAGGAGCGAGCTTGCTCGCGAAAGCGATGTGTCAGGCGATACAGATTGCGCATGTGGCGCCGCCTTCGCGAGCAAGCTCGCTCCCACAAGTGCTGCTCTGGTCATTCATGCGCTGAATGACAGACAACCCCGATTCCCCAGCTACGCTTGTGCTCAGCTCCCACATCTATAAGAGGCTGCGCACGATGAGTCTTTCCTCGTTCAAGATCGCTCACAAACTGATCACCGGTGCCGGGGCCATCGAGCAGCTGGCGGCCGAGCTCGCGCGGCTGGACATCGACAACCCGCTGATCGTCACCGATGCCGCGCTGGTGAAATCCGGCACGGTGGAGCTGGCGCTGGCGCAGATCGGCGAGCGCGAGTACGAAATCTTCGACCGGGTGCTGCCGGATCCGGAAATCGCCATCGTCGAGGATTGCATGCGCGTCTATCGCGAAGGCGGGCATGACGGGCTGATCGGTCTCGGCGGCGGCAGTGCCATCGACATCGCCAAGAGTGTCGCGGCGTATGCCGGTTATCACGGTGCGCTGGAGGATCTGTTCGGCGTCGATCAGGTGCCGCGCAAGGGCCCGCCGCTGATCGCCATCCCGACCACGGCCGGCACAGGTTCTGAGGTGACCAACGTAGCGATTCTTTCGGACAAGGTCGCTCAGTTGAAGAAGGGCATTGTCAGCGACTACCTGTTGCCGGACGTGGCGCTGGTCAGTCCGCAAATGACCCTGACCTGTCCGCGCAGTGTCACCGCCGCCAGTGGCGTCGATGCGCTGGTGCATGCCATCGAGTCCTATCTGTCGCTGAATGCCTCGCCGATTACCGATTCGCTGGCCATCGGCGCCATCAGGTTGATCGCCCGATCCTTGCCCAAGGCCTACGCCAATCCGTCCAACCTGCAGGCCCGGGAAGACATGGCCACCGCCAGCCTGATGGCCGGCATGGCGTTCGGCAATGCCGGGGTCGGCGCGGTGCATGCGCTGGCGTATCCGCTGGGCGGGCGCTTCAACATTGCCCACGGCGTCAGTAATGCGCTGTTGCTGCCGTATGTGATGACCTGGAACAAGATGGCCTGCGTCGAACGGATGCAGGATATTGCCGAAGCGATGGGGGTAAAGACCGCTCATCTGAGTCTCAATGAAGCGGCCGACAGCGCCGTCGCGGCGATGACCGAACTGTGCGCGGCGGTAGAAATTCCGCTGGGTCTGCGCAGTTTCGGCGTGCCCGAAGAGGCGATCCCGGCCATGGCCGTAGAGGCCGCGGGGATCGAGCGCCTGATGCGCAACAACCCGCGCAAGCTCAGCGCCGCCGACATCGAGAAGATCTACCGGGCGGCGTACTGAGAACCGCCCGGCCGCCGGTCATGGCACAACCCAATCATCGCGGTCACGGTGCGCGCGCGGAAACTTGAGGTATACAATGCGCGCCATCGTGATTTAGCTCAGAAAAGGTGCGTCATGCAGCCCTTCGTTATTGCTCCGTCGATTCTCTCCGCCGACTTCGCCCGCCTCGGCGAGGAAGTGGACAACGTTCTGGCCGCCGGTGCCGACTTCGTCCACTTCGATGTCATGGACAACCACTACGTGCCGAACCTGACCATCGGCCCGATGGTCTGCGCCGCACTGCGCAAGTACGGCATTACCGCGCCGATCGACGCGCACCTGATGGTCAGCCCGGTGGATCGCATCGTCGGCGACTTCATCGAAGCCGGCGCCACTTACATCACCTTCCACCCGGAAGCCACGCTGCACGTCGATCGTTCGCTGCAACTGATCCGTGAGGGCGGCTGCAAGTCCGGCCTGGTGTTCAACCCGGCGACCCCGCTGGACGTGCTCAAGTACGTGATCGACAAAGTCGACATGGTCCTGTTGATGAGCGTCAACCCGGGCTTCGGCGGGCAGAAATTCATTCCGGGCACCCTCGACAAGCTGCGCGAAGCGCGCGCGATCATCGATGCCTCGGGCCGTGACATCCGCCTGGAAATCGACGGCGGCGTCAACGTCAACAATATCCGTGAAATCGCTGCCGCTGGCGCCGACACCTTTGTGGCCGGCTCGGCGATCTTCAATGCGCCGAACTATCAGGAAGTCATCGACAAGATGCGTTCCGAACTGGCGCTGGCTCGCCCATGAGCGGTTTTGAGCAGCTGTTCCCGGGGCAACTGCCGCGGTTGGTGATGTTCGATCTGGATGGCACGCTGATCGATTCGGTACCCGACCTGGCGGCGGCGGTGGATAACATGCTGCTCTCCCTCGGGCGCAAGCCTGCCGGTATCGAGTCGGTGCGCGAGTGGGTCGGCAACGGCGCGCCGGTGCTGGTGCGCCGCGCCTTGGCCGGCGGCATCGATCATTCCGCCGTGGATGACGTCGAAGCCGAGCATGCGCTGGAGGTATTCATGGAAGCCTACGGCGCCAGCCATGAACTGACCGTGGTCTATCCCGGCGTGCGCGACACCCTGAAATGGCTGCACAAGCAGGGCGTGGCCATGGCGCTGATCACCAACAAGCCGGAGCGCTTCGTCGCGCCGCTGCTGGATCAGATGAAGATCGGCCGCTACTTCAAGTGGATCATCGGCGGCGATACGCTGCCGCAGAAAAAGCCTGACCCGGCAGCGCTGTTCTTTGTCATGAAGATGTCCGGCATTCCGGCCTCGCAATCGCTGTTCGTCGGCGATTCGCGCAGCGACGTGCTGGCGGCGAAAGCGGCGGGGGTCAAATGTGTTGCGCTGAGTTACGGCTACAACCATGGCCGGCCGATCGCCGAGGAATCCCCGGCGCTGGTGATCGACGATCTGCGCAAGCTAATTCCCGGTTGCCTGGATACGGCCGCTGAGATAACGTTGCCCGACGCTTCTCAATCCCCTTCTGGAAACGCCATCGTGGTGGTCACCCGCAAACTCTGGATGAAAGTCATCAAGGCCCTGGCCCGCTGGCGTTGGCGCGCCTGACTTGTTCCTGGCCGGCCTGCCGGCGCGTTTGCACACCTGACTGATTTGCACCTCACACCACGAGGCACCCTATGATTCGCGAAGAATTCCTGCGTCTGGCCGCTGACGGCTACAACCGCATCCCGCTGGCCTGTGAAACCCTGGCCGACTTCGACACGCCGCTGTCGATCTACCTGAAACTGGCCGACCAGCCCAACTCCTACCTGCTCGAATCGGTGCAGGGCGGCGAGAAATGGGGCCGTTACTCGATCATCGGCCTGCCGTGCCGCACCGTGCTGCGGGTTCACGATCATCACGTCAGCATCACCGTCGATGGCGTCGAGACCGAAAGCCACGACGTCGAAGACCCGTTGGCTTTCGTTGAAACCTTCAAGGCCCGCTACAACGTGCCGACCATCGCCGGTCTGCCGCGTTTCAACGGTGGCCTTGTGGGTTACTTCGGTTACGACTGTGTGCGCTATGTAGAGAAGCGCCTCGGCAAATGCCCGAACCCGGATCCGCTGGGCGTGCCGGACATCCTGCTGATGGTTTCCGATGCGGTGGTGGTGTTCGACAACCTCGCCGGCAAGATGCACGCGATCGTGCTGGCCGATCCGGCGCTGGCCGATGCCTACGAGCAGGGCCAGGCGCAATTGCAGCAACTGCTGGAAAAACTGCGTCAGCCGATCACCCCGCGCCGTGGCCTGGACTTCAGCAAGCAGCAGGCCGCCGAGCCGGTGTTCCGCTCCAGTTTCACTCAGGACGACTACGAAAAAGCCGTCGACACCATCAAGGAATACATCCTCGCCGGTGACTGCATGCAGGTCGTGCCGTCCCAGCGCATGTCGATCGACTTCAAGGCGGCACCCATCGATCTGTACCGCGCGCTGCGTTGCTTCAACCCGACCCCATACATGTACTTCTTCAACTTCGGCGATTTCCATGTCGTCGGCAGTTCGCCGGAAGTGCTGGTGCGGGTCGAAGACAACCTGATCACCGTACGCCCGATTGCCGGCACCCGTCCTCGCGGGGCTACCGAAGAGGCGGACGCGGCGCTGGAAGAAGACCTGCTGTCGGACGACAAGGAGATTGCCGAGCACCTGATGCTGATCGACCTCGGACGCAACGACACCGGTCGCGTTTCGGAAATCGGTTCGGTGAAGCTCACCGAGAAGATGGTCATCGAGCGTTATTCCAACGTGATGCACATCGTGTCCAACGTGACCGGTCAGTTGAAAACCGGGCTGACGGCGATGGACGCGCTGCGGGCGATCCTGCCGGCGGGTACCTTGTCCGGCGCACCGAAGATCCGCGCGATGGAAATCATCGACGAGCTGGAGCCGGTCAAGCGTGGTGTGTATGGCGGTGCGGTCGGCTACTTCGCCTGGAACGGCAACATGGACACTGCGATTGCGATCCGTACCGCCGTGATCAAGAACGGCGAACTGCACGTGCAGGCCGGTGGCGGTATCGTCGCCGACTCGGTGCCGGCGCTGGAATGGGAAGAAACCATCAACAAGCGCCGGGCAATGTTCCGCGCTGTTGCGCTGGCCGAGCAAACCCCGGACTGAGTGATTGATGATTCAGCCACAAAAAAACGCGGCGCCTGTGAGGGCGCCGCGTTTTTTTGTGGCCTGCGAATCAGAAGTCGAGCGCTACGCCGACGTTGATCCCTTGCTGGGTGAAGTCGTCATCCTTGCGAATGTCGTAGCTGGCGCGCAATGCCAGGTCCTTGGTGAGGTTGTGGCTCACGCCCAGGTTCAGGCGGTTCAGGTTGGTTTGAGGGGCGTAGCCGGCCAGGGTGTAGCGGTTGTTCGGCAGGCTGTTGAGGTTCATCGTCACATTCTGGGTGTCGTCGTTGTACTCGCGCTCATGGGCGAATTCGCCGAACACCTGGGTCTGCGAGGTGATCTGATACTTGCCCTGGATCCCGAGGCCGAGACGCCGGGAAATGCGCGACTGGTCATCGAACGTCAGTGCGGTGGAGTCGGCGCCGTTTTCCGAATATCCATCGACTTCAACCTTGGCAAAGTCGGCACTGACGAACGGCGACAGATGCCATGGGCTGCTCGCTTGCAGCGCAATGTCGTAACCCACGCGTCCGCTGAAGGCCAGAACATAACCGTCGGTATCGCCTTTCTCGCCGCGCTCGTTGACCCCCAGCTGGAATTTGCGTTTGAGGCTGTCGTAATCCAGATGCCCGGCGGTCACTGCGGCATCACCCCACCAGCGGTTCTGCTGATACTGGGCGAACGCGGTGCCCAGATAAGTGTTCAGCTTGTAGTCCGAATCATTGTCGCCGGCCTCGAGTTTCTGGTTGTAGAAACCCGCCGCCACGCCCACGCGCCACGCGTCGTTGAGACGGTAGCTGCCGCCGATGTTCAGGTTGTAACCGTTGCCGTCGGCGCTGGCGCCGCTGCGCTGGCTATCGAAATCCTGATGCTGGCCGCCACCGGCGACAATCGCCCGCCATTGGCCAACGGCCTGCCAGTTTTCCCAATCCGCCAGCCACTGGTTACGCAATTCGTCCTGATGCGAGCGCAAGGTGCCTTGAGCCATTTGCGGTAACAGGGTTGCTTCCCATGGCGCGGCCAGCAGCGAATAAGCGTAATCGGCAATCAGGCGCTGCCCGGCCTCGGTCGGGTGGACGGCGTCGTTGTAGATCAGCTTGGTCGGGTCCGGGGTGGCGCTGTTGATCCCGTATCGGGCGTTCTCGGTACAGCCGCTGCCGCTGAAGCAGGTGCCGACCAGGTTCTGGTCAGTGGCCAGGCCGAACTGCGCCGGATTGGCGAATGCCTCTTTGAGCAGAACCGGAACGTTCAGCGGAATGACGTTGGCGTTGACGCTCTGCAACTGGCTGACCAGTTCGATATTGAACTGGGCGCTGAGTTGCGAGGTGAAGGCTTGCAGCGGCGAGCCGTTGATGGCCGGTGTCAGGCCGATGTCCGGCAATAGCCAGACCATGATGTAACGGGCGCCGGCACCTTGCAGTGTGCGTACGCTGTCGACCAGTCGATCGGCGGCGGCATTCGCCTGAGGAAGACTGGTGACGCGACCCTGAAGGAAGTCGTTGCCGCCCCCGGTCAGGTAATACAGGGCATTCGGGTCGGCACGGAAGCCGTTCGACGGCAGGTAACCGGCGCGGGTGCGTTCGCCAGTGGCGGACTGGCTGGTGATCGAGTCGAGAATCTGGTCGGTGCGGTAGCCGCCCACGGCCCAGTTATTGCCATCCGGCAAGCCTTGGTCGGGACGTACGGTAGACGACGAGGCGGCGGTCTGGTCCGGTGTGAAGCCGAGGCGGCCGCCGAGCAATTGGGTGGCGTTGAGCGAATAGAACTCACCGCTGCCGTCCTGATAGTTCGGCCCCGTGCGGTTGGTGAAGCGTTTGCCCGATCCGGCGGGGCCGCCGCTGTCGGTGAAGGTTCCCGCGTCGCTGAGGCTGTCGCCGAAAACCACGAAATTCGAATAAGGATTGGGTGAGGCGTTTGCCTGGGCGCAAGCCATCGCGAGCAGGCATCCGGCGAGCGGTACAAACAATGTCTGTTTGATCATGAGCAGTCCGTTTATTTATTGTTGTAGTGAACGAAACGACAGTACCAAAAACTTCCGGCGTTTGGCCATCGGTCGTCAACCCTCCCATTGTTTTATCCCCCGCGGCCCCGGCCATATTGCACGCTCCGCCCAGCTAAGTTACTGTGCCGAAACGTATGAACGAGACCTTCCCCGTGTTGATCACCAGCAAACTTCTGGATCAAGTCATCAAGGCACACGCCCGCTGGCGTTGGCGCGCCTGAATCTTTTCTGCCGGCCCCGCCGGATCTGTATCGCTTTGCCTTCCTTGCCCCTTTGAAATGCCGCTGTGCCGATGCGACCTGCGCGTCCGCCAGTGTGCAGCGCTCTGGCAAGTCATCCGAAGGCTGTTTTCAAGTCAGAATTCAAGAGGTTCGAAACGCCATGTTGCTGATGATCGACAACTACGACTCCTTTACTTACAACGTTGTGCAATACCTCGGCGAGCTGGGAGCCGAGGTCAAAGTGGTGCGCAACGACGAATTGACCATCGCCGAAATCGAAGCGCTCAACCCTGAGCGGATCGTTGTGTCCCCAGGCCCGTGTACGCCGACCGAAGCCGGCATTTCCATCGAAGCCATCAAGCACTTTGCCGGCAAACTGCCGATCCTGGGCGTCTGCCTCGGCCACCAGTCCATCGGCCAGGCCTTTGGCGGGGATGTCGTCCGCGCCCGACAGGTGATGCACGGTAAGACTAGCCCGGTATTTCACGAGGACAAGGGCGTGTTTGCCGGTCTGAACCGCCCGCTGACCGTCACCCGCTATCATTCCCTGATCGTCAAACACGAAACGTTGCCCGATTGCCTGGAGCTGACCGCGTGGACTCAGCACGATGACGGCTCGGTCGACGAAATCATGGGCCTGCGTCACAAAACCCTGAACATCGAGGGCGTACAGTTCCACCCGGAATCGATCCTCACCGAACAGGGCCATGAACTGTTCGCCAACTTCCTCAAACAAACTGGCGGCACGCGCTAAGGACTTTCCATGAATATCAAGACAGCCCTGAGCCGTATCGTCGATCACCTCGACCTCAGCACCGAGGAAATGCGCGACGTGATGCGCGAAATCATGACCGGCCAATGCACGGACGCGCAGATCGGCGCGTTCATGATGGCCATGCGCATGAAGAGCGAAAGCATCGACGAAATCGTCGGCGCTGTGTCGGTGATGCGCGAGCTGGCGGACAAGGTCGAACTCCAGACTCTCGACCGCGTGGTCGACGTGGTCGGCACCGGCGGTGACGGCGCGAACATTTTCAACGTGTCGACCGCATCGTCCTTTGTGGTCGCCGCGGCGGGTTGCACCGTGGCCAAACACGGTAACCGTGCAGTGTCGGGCAAGAGCGGCAGCGCCGATCTGCTGGAGGCCGCCGGCATCTACCTCAACCTGACCCCGGTTCAGGTGGCGCGCTGTATCGACAACGTCGGCATCGGTTTCATGTTTGCCCAGACTCACCACAAAGCCATGAAGTACGCTGCCGGCCCGCGTCGCGATCTCGGCCTGCGTACCTTGTTCAACATGCTCGGCCCGCTTACGAATCCGGCCGGTGTGAAACATCAGGTGGTGGGCGTGTTCACGCCTGCGCTGTGCCGGCCGTTGGCTGAAGTCTTGCAGCGTCTTGGCAGTAAACACGTGCTGGTGGTGCATTCGAAGGATGGTCTGGACGAATTCAGTCTGGCGGCACCCACCTTTGTTGCCGAGTTGAAGGACGATCAAATCACCGAATATTGGGTCGAACCGGAAGATCTGGGCATGAAGAGCCAGAGCCTGCACGGTCTGTCGGTCGAAGGCCCGGAAGCCTCGCTGGCGCTGATCCGCGATGCACTGGGCAAGCGCAAGACCGAGAACGGTCAGAAGGCTGCCGAAATGATCGTGCTCAATGCCGGTGCGGCGCTGTATGCAGCCGATCTGGCGACAAGTCTGAAAGAGGGCGTGGCTCTGGCCCACGACGCTCTGCACACCGGTCTTGCTCGGGAAAAACTCGAGGAGTTGGGTGCCTTTACCGCGGTATTCAAAGTGGAGAATGAGGGATGAGTGTACCGACGGTTCTGGAAAACATTCTGGCCCGCAAGGTTCAGGAAGTCGCCGAGCGTAGCGCCCGTGTGAGCCTGAGCGAGCTGGAAAGTCTGGCCAAGGCGGCCGATGCACCCCGTGGTTTTGCCCAGGCATTGCTGGCGCAGGCCAAGAAGAAACAACCGGCAGTGATTGCCGAAATCAAGAAGGCATCGCCGAGCAAGGGCGTGATCCGCGAGGACTTCGTTCCCGCCGACATCGCCAAAAGTTACGAGAAGGGCGGGGCGACCTGCCTGTCGGTGCTGACCGATATCGACTACTTCCAGGGCGCCGATGTTTACCTGCAACAGGCCCGCGCCGCGTGCTCGCTGCCGGTGATCCGCAAGGACTTCATGATCGATCCGTATCAGATCGTCGAAGCCCGTGCCCTTGGCGCCGATTGCGTGCTGTTGATCGTCGCTGCGCTGGATGACGTGAAAATGGCTGAACTGGCGTCAGTCGCCAAAGACGTCGGCCTCGACGTGTTGGTGGAAGTGCACGACGGCGACGAGCTGGAGCGCGCGTTGAAAACCCTCGACACGCCACTGGTCGGGGTCAACAACCGCAATCTGCACACCTTTGATGTCAGTCTGGAAACCACCCTCGACCTGCTGCCACGCATTCCGCGCGATCGGCTGGTGGTCACCGAGAGCGGGATCCTCAATCGTGCCGATGTCGAACTGATGGAAATCAGCGATGTTTACGCGTTCCTGGTCGGCGAAGCGTTCATGCGCGCCGAAAGCCCGGGCATCGAACTGCAGCGTCTGTTCTTCCCGGAGCGCGGCGTCCCGGTGAGCGGTTCGACCCTCGACTGATCGAGTCTTCGCAGGCGCCCGGCCCTTGATGGAGCGGGCTTGCCCGCGAAGGCGGCATAAGATTCACCTCAGACTCAGCGTCCTATGGAAACCTTATGATCCCCACCTCCCTGACCATCGAAGCCGGCCTGCAAGCCGAACAGGATCTTCTGGCCTCGGTCTGCGCTGGTGATGCCGAATCTGGTCTGCTTTTTTGGCAACCCAGCGACCGTGCTTTGGTCATGCCGCGCCGTTTGAATCGCTTGCCCGGATTCGATCACGCCTGCGAAGTCTCCGCTGCTGCCGGTTGGCCGGTGCTGTTGCGTGAAACCGGCGGCGAACCTGTTCCGCAATCGGCTTCCACCATCAACATTGCACTGGTCTATGCGCCGCCTCGCAGCGAAGGCGATCTGAACCGCATCGAAACGGGTTATCGGCGGTTGTGCGACCCGATCTGCGAGTTGCTGGATGAGTTGGGTGGCACTTCGTCGTTGGGTGAAATCGACGGGGCGTTCTGCGATGGGCGCTTCAACGTCAATCTCGACGGTCGCAAGATGGTCGGCACCGCCCAGCGCTGGCGTCAGAGTCAGGGCGGTCAGCGTCCGGTGGGGTTGGTTCACGGTGCGATGCTGGTGGATGACGAGCGTGAGTCGATGGTCGCGGCGGTCAACCGCTTCAACGAAGCGTGTGGTCTGGAGCATCGGGTTCGTGCCGCCAGCCACATCGCTCTGCATGAAAAATTCCCCGCGCCCCATGCCTTGGCACGTCTCGATGAACTCTTTCGTTTGATGCTGGCGCAGATCTACGCCGGCTGAGCTTTGGAACTCAGCGAGTGCCGAAGACCACCATGGTCTTGCCTTTCACATCCACCAGGTTGCGCTCCTCAAGATCCTTGAGCACGCGACCGACCATCTCTCGCGAGCAACCGACAATCCGGCCGATTTCCTGACGGGTCACCTTGATCTGCATGCCGTCGGGGTGGGTCATGGCGTCCGGTTGTTTGCACAGCTCGAGCAAACAGCGAGCGACACGGCCGGTGACGTCGAAGAACGCCAGGTCGCCGACCTTGCGCGTGGTATTACGCAGGCGTTGTGCGATTTGTCCGCTGAGGACGTAAAGAATGTCTGGATCCTGTTGCGACAGTTCGCGGAACTTGGCGTAGCTGATTTCCGCGACTTCGCATTCAACCTTGGCCCGCACCCAGGCGCTGCGCTGTTGTTCCTGGCCGGCTTCTTCGAACAGGCCCAGCTCACCGAAGAAGTCCCCGGCGTTCAGGTACGCGATGATCATCTCGCGGCCGTCGTCATCCTCGATCAGGATCGTGACCGAGCCGCGGATGATGAAGTACAGCGTGTCGGAGCGATCCCCGGCGCAGATGATGTTGCTCTTGGCCGCATGACGTCGGCGCTGGCAATGCATCAGCAACTTGTCGAGGTTCTTGATTTTGGGTGTGGGGGTAATACCAACCATGGTTGTATCCCGAAAAGACTGCACGGTTATATTTGGTTTTTATATGAGGCGCTGAGGCGGTCGCTCCACAGTCTGGCTAGGGCGCCAGCGAATTGGCGCCAGCTTACCAGACACTTCGTCGAAATTTCGAGAAATCACCTACGTCAAAGGTGCATTTGTCCTAGGAACCTGCTCGCTGTCCGGGCAGGGCCCTGTGCTAAGCTGGCGACCCTTTTTTCTACAGTGGAGTCTTGGCGATGAAGGCACGCATCCAATGGGCTGGCGAAGCCATGTTCCTCGGCGAATCCGGCAGCGGTCATGTCGTGGTCATGGACGGTCCGCCGGACGCCGGTGGTCGTAACCTGGGTGTCCGCCCGATGGAAATGCTCCTGCTGGGTGTCGGCGGTTGCAGTAATTTCGACGTGGTCAGCATTCTGAAGAAGTCCCGTCAGGCCGTTGAAAGCTGCGAGGCCTTTCTGGAAGCCGAGCGCGCGACCGAAGATCCGAAAGTGTTCACCAAGATCCACATGCACTTTGTGGTCAAGGGGCGTGGTCTGAAAGAAGCCCAGGTCAAGCGCGCTATCGAACTGTCTGCCGAGAAGTATTGCTCGGCCTCGATCATGCTCGGCGCGGCCGGTGTAGCGATCACCCACGACTACGAAATCGTCGAACTCGGCTGAGCCGACACTCAACTATCATAAAAGCAGTGCAGACTCTGGCGATCCCCCGCTGACGTCTGCATAATGCGCCACTTTTTTCAGGGCAGTGATCAGTCAACCGACGGGTCATCCGCCTGAACAGATAACCAAAATCGCCATCGCGAAGAGGTGTTAACCGTCCTACGCAGGTGCGTTGTTCGCACTTGACGGGCATGCTTGATCACGCGGCCGTGCCGCATACATAGAGAGTTTTTAACGGTGAAAAGCAAACTCAAGCTCCACGGGTTCAATAACCTGACAAAGACCTTGAGCTTCAACATCTATGACATCTGCTACGCGGAAACCCCGCAAGACCAGCAGGCTTACGTCGAGTACATCAATCAAGAGTACAACGCCGAACGCCTGACGCAGATCCTCACGGAAGTTGTCGAAATCATTGGTGCCAACATTCTGAACATTGCGAGTCAGAACTATGAGCCTCAGGGTGCCAGCGTCACGATTCTGATCTCGGAAGAGCCGGTGACCCCGACCGAAAGCCAGATCGAAGAGTCCCCGGGCCCGTTGCCCGAAATCATCCTGGCCCACCTCGACAAGAGCCACATCACGGTGCACACCTACCCTGAAATCCATCCGGACGCCGGTATCGCGACTTTCCGTGTGGACATCGACGTGTCGACCTGTGGTGTCATTTCACCGCTCAAAGCACTCAATTTCCTCATTCACCAGTTCGATTCGGACATCGTGACCGTGGATTACCGTGTGCGCGGCTTCACCCGTGACGTTGAAGGCAACAAGCATTTCATCGACCACGAGATCAACTCGATCCAGAACTACCTCTCCGAAGACACCCGCGACGCGTACCAGATGACCGACGTGAACGTGTATCAGGAAAACCTGTTCCACACCAAAATGCTGCTGAAGAACTTCGAACTGGACAACTACCTGTTCGGCGATGCCACCAGCAACCTGTCTTCCGAGCAACGCGTTCAGGTGACCGAGCGTGTGAAACACGAAATGCTGGAAATCTTCTACGCGCGCAATATGCCGAGCTAAGAAATCCGGGCACAAAAAAAGGCGACTGCTTTGCGGCAGTCGCCTTTTTTGTGGGCGTTTTTCAGATCCGGTAAGTGCTCTTGGTCATCACTTTGGCCAGCAGGCTCATGCCGAACTTCACCGGCGCCGGGAAACGGAAACCACCGGCCTCCAGTGCACTCTCCGCATGATGTTCTTCATCTATACGCATCTGCTCCAGAATCGCCCGGGATTTTTCGTCCTCGGCCGGCAGTTGCTCAAGATGCTCGCTCAGATGTTTGCAGACTTGATGCTCGGTGGCGGCGACAAATCCGAGGCTGACCTTGTCGCTGATCAACCCGGCGACTGCGCCGATGCCGAACGACATGCCATAGAACAGCGGATTGAGCACGCTGGTGTGGCTGCCCAACTGGTGAATGCGCTGTTCGCACCAGACCAGATGATCGATCTCTTCTTCAGCCGCATGCTCCATGGCCTCGCGCACCTGCGGCAACTTGGCGGTCAGGGCCTGGCCCTGATACAGCGCCTGGGCGCAGACTTCACCGGTGTGGTTGATGCGCATCAGGCCGGCGACGTGGCGGGTGTCTTCATCGCTCATCTGCACATCGGGCTGCACGATTGCCGGCGACGGACGGTACGGCTGGCCGCTGAATGGCAGCAAGGTACGCATCGCGGCATCGGCTTGCAGCAGAAGACGATCAATGGGCGAGTAGTGACGTTGGGTAGTCATGCTGACCTCCGGGAGGAATCTCGGCGGCCAGTTTAACTGAATCGGCCGGGGAAGGTTTGCGCTGGGTCACGTGGGAGCAGGGCGCTCCCACCGATCTTTGGGTTCAATCAGCCCGGAGGCCAGTTCATCTGGCGTTGACCGAGTACGTGCATGTGAATGTGGTAGACAGTCTGCCCGCCCATTTCATTGCAGTTCATCACCACCCGGAAGCCTTCCTCGCA
Source organism: Pseudomonas sp. 1 (assembly GCF_056626735.1). Taxonomy (NCBI): domain Bacteria; kingdom Pseudomonadati; phylum Pseudomonadota; class Gammaproteobacteria; order Pseudomonadales; family Pseudomonadaceae; genus Pseudomonas; species Pseudomonas sp. 1. The sequence goes on from NZ_JBWXMQ010000005.1 coordinate 316,393, forward strand.
ACCCAGCTCCAGCGCCAGACGCTGAGCGGTAAACAGGATGTGCCCGGCCAGTGCCTTGTCGTCTTCGGTCAGGTCGTTGAGGGTGCGCACCGGTTTCTTCGGGATCACCAGAAAATGCACCGGTGCCTGTGGGGCGATGTCGTGGAACGCCAGAATCTGGTCGTCCTCGTAGATGATCTTCGCCGGGATTTCCCGGTTGATGATCTTGGTGAACAGAGTATCCACAGCTGTTTTCTCCGTTGTTTAAGCTGGCCTGAGTGTACCCACGAGGGCACACCGCGCCCAGTCATTTGCCTGCCGGCCCTTCAGCGCGGGCAGTAAGCCTTGTTGACCATGCCGACAATCGTGCGATTGAGCCAGCGCGAACCGAGCCGTGGCAGAAAGGCGAACCAGCGGTTTCGGCGTCCGGGAATGATGATCGCGCGGTTTTTCTCCAGGGCGCGCACGGTATACAGCGCGACTTCCTCGGGACTCATCAGCAATTTGCTGGCGTTGAGCTTGTCGTTGTTCAGTTGTGCCGTGCTGAAGAACGCGGTGCGAGTCGGGCCGGGGCAGAGAACCGACACCTTGACCGCGCATTTCTTCAGTTCCACTCGAAGTGCTTCCGAGAAGTGCAGGACATACGCCTTGCTGGCGTAGTAGGTGCTCATCCACGGCCCGGGGTTGAAAGCCGCCACCGACGCGACATTGAGAATCTGCCCGCCGCCCTGCAACGCCATGCTGTTGCCGATGGCATGGCAGAGGCGGGTAAGGGCGAGGATGTTCACTTCGATCAGGTCCTGTTCGGTCATCCAGTCCTGGGCAAGGAACGGGCCGCAAGTACCGATGCCGGCACAGTTGACCAATAGATCGATCTGCCGGTCGCCTTCTTCGAGCTCCAGCAGAAAACCGGACAGGCGCAGCGGCTCACCGAGATCACAGGCGCGGAACAGCACTTCCACGCCGAAGCGTTGAGTCAGTTCAATCGCGATGCTTTCCAGCTGATCACGCTGTCGGGCCACCAGAATCAGGCTGCGGCCACGGCGCGCCAGGGCTTCGGCCATGGCCAGGCCGATGCCGCTGGAGGCGCCGGTGATCAGAGCGTAACGGGTCATGCAAATCTCCATCGCAACAGCGCCGCGCCGTGGACGCAGGTGTCACGGCGGGGAGCGTTGTTCATTTTTTCGCAGAGTCTACAGGGGCGAGGGCGGCTTCGGCTGCATCGTCTGCCGAATTCGCGGCGGGCTCGACTTCGACATCGATTTCATCGGTGTTCACCGAACCGCTCTCGTAGCTGCTTTCAAGGCTGCTTTCATATTCCTGCTGGATGGCAGTGATCCCGCCCAGCATGCCACCCACAAAGAACAACCCGATAAACACGATCCACAGCGAACACAGCACTTTGACTGCCGTGCTGTTCGGCGGCGGCGGCGGGCCATAGCGGTTGGCGCCGGTATTGCCCGGCACGACCATGATCACCAGCGGGAAGAAACTGCCCACGAATGGAACCAGGGTCAGCAGCCACAGCCATCCCGACCAGCCGATATCGTGCAAGCGCTGAATGCTGAACAGGATGCCAATGATCGCGAAGGCCAGAAACAGGAAGAAGGCGAGGAGACCGCCGATGATCAGGCCGGTCGTCGAGTCGGCGCTGACCAGGCCCAGGCCGATTAGCGCGAACACGCTGACGATTGGCAGGGTTACCAGGCTCAACACCATCGACCATGCCAGATAACGCAAGCGGCCGATCCTGCCTTCAGCACCGAACGGCTTCAGCGGCGCAAATGCCGGCAGGTTTTCGCCGACGGCGGCGCGAGGGGGCGCATAAGGCGAATCAGGCTCCGCGACGGCAGCGCTTTGCTCGTGGACATCCGACAGATTCAGTTCGATGGGCGTTTCCGCTTCGATCCGGGCATCGATCCCGGTCTTGCTCAGCGCTTGCAGATAAGTCTGCGCATCGCTATGCGAAAGATCACGCTTGAGCGCGACGGTGCGGCCATTGAACAGGCGCTCGATGGCGGCGACATCGCTTTTGAACAGATTGGCCAGGTTGAGCTTGGCCGTGGTGATGTCGACGCCAGGCTGGAGCGCGCCGTCGAAAACGATCTTGTAACGGGGTTCGCTCATGGCCGAGGCATCCTTGTCGCGAGATAAATTGAAGGGGGCAGTCAGTGTGAGGCCGGTCAGGCAGCGACCGGCCGGGTTTCATTCAGCGCGGCCAGCGTTTCGGCAGTTGCGCTGCGTGCTCCAGGGCCTGGCGGTATTCAGCATCGAGACGCGACACCAGTTGATCCACGCTAGGCAGATCATCGATCTGCCCTACGCCCTGGCCCGCCGACCACACGGTTTTCCAGGCTTTGGCTTCGTCGTTGATCGGCTTGAGCTTGTCGCCGAAATTGACTTCACCCTTGCCTTGCAGGGCTGCCATGTCGAAACCGGCGGCCTCCAGGCTTTGGCGCATGAAACTGGCCGGAACACCGGACACGGCAGGAGTATGAATGATGTCGGCTGCTTTGGCAGTCAGCAGCATCTCCTTGTAGGCGTCAGGCGCATGACTTTCAGTGGTGCCGATAAATCGCGTGCCGAGGTAGGCCAGATCCGCGCCGAGCAGTTGTGCGGCGAGAATCTCATGCCCATGGTTCAAACATCCTGCAAGCAACAGGGTCTTGTCGAAGAACTCGCGGATCTCGGCGATCAGCGAGAACGGGCTCCAGGTGCCGGCGTGCCCACCGGCGCCGGCTGCGACGGCGATCAAACCATCCGCACCGGCCTCGGCAGCTTTCTCGGCGTGGCGGCGGGTCGTCACGTCATGGAAGACCAGGCCGCCGTAACTGTGCACGGCGTCTACCACTTCCTTCACCGCGCCGAGGCTGGTGATGACGATAGGTACCTTGTGCTCGACGCAGATGTTCAGATCCGCCTCCAGGCGTGGATTGCTCTTGTGAACAATCAGATTCACGGCATAAGGCGCCGGGTTCTCCAGTGTCGCCAGTCCCGCTTCGATCTGCTCCAGCCAGGCCTTGAACCCGCTGCTTTCGCGTTGGTTCAGCGCCGGGAAGCTGCCAACCACGCCGTTGCGGCAACAAGCCAGCACCAGTTCAGGATTGGAGATCAGGAACATCGGCGCTGCCACCACAGGCAGACGCAGACGTTGTTCGAGCAGAGCGGGCAGCGACATCGGAAGTACCCCGGAAAGTTGTATTTGTTGAAGTTAGAACGGCTTGACCACGACCAGAATTACGATAGCCAGCAATATCAGAACCGGCACTTCATTGAACCAGCGATAAAAGACATGGCTGCGGGTGTTCTCGCCACGGGCAAAACGTTTTACCTGCGCGCCGCACATGTGGTGGTAACCAATCAACAGCACGACCAAGGTCAGTTTGGCGTGGATCCAGCCACCGCTGCTGAAGATGCCCGGGTTCAGGTAGATCAGCCAGCCGCCGAAGATCAGCGCGGCGATCATCGCCGGGCCCATGATGCCGCGATACAGCTTGCGCTCCATGATGCTGAAGCGTTCCTTGCTGATCGTGTCTTCACTTTGCGCGTGATAAACGAACAGTCGCGGAAGATAGAAGAGGCCGGCAAACCAGCACACGATGCTGACGATATGAAGCGCTTTGATCCATAGATAGAGCATTTTTGGTTATTCCCCAATTCACGGTAGGCCGGATAGTAGAGGCTTGAGCGTCCGCACGTCACCTTGGCGGTTGTCGCAGGGGCGCGCGGCCCCTATTATCGACGGCTTTCCAGTGGGTTCGTTGAGGGCAGGTTTATGGTCAAGGTCGGTATCGTCGGCGGCACGGGTTACACCGGTGTCGAATTGCTGCGTCTGTTGGCACAGCATCCGCAGGCAGAAGTGGTGGTAATCACTTCCCGATCCGAGGCCGGTCTGGCCGTGGCTGATATGTACCCGAACCTGCGCGGTCACTATGACGGTCTGGCATTCAGCGTGCCGGACATCAAGACCCTGGGCGCTTGCGACGTGGTGTTCTTCGCCACTCCGCACGGCGTTGCCCATGCACTGGCCGGCGAGTTGCTGGCGGCCGGCACCAAGGTCATCGACCTGTCGGCAGACTTCCGTCTGCAGGACGCTGATGAATGGGCCAAGTGGTACGGTCAGCCGCACGGCGCGCCGGAGCTGCTGGACGAAGCGGTTTACGGCTTGCCGGAAGTCAATCGTGAGCAGATCAGGAAAGCACGTCTGATCGCGGTGCCGGGTTGCTATCCGACCGCGACGCAGCTGGGTTTCCTGCCGTTGCTTGAGGCGGGCATTGCCGACGCTTCGCACCTGATCGCCGACTGCAAGTCCGGTGTCAGCGGTGCCGGTCGTGGTGCTGCCGTAGGCTCGCTGTACTCCGAGACGTCGGAAAGCATGAAGGCTTATGCGGTGAAAGGTCACCGCCACCTGCCGGAAATTCGCCAGGGACTGCGTCGTGCCGCAGGCAAGGATGTCGGTCTGACCTTTGTGCCGCACCTGACTCCGATGATCCGTGGCATTCACTCCACGCTCTACGCGACCGTGGTGGATCGCTCGGTGGATCTGCAGGCGTTGTTCGAAAAGCGTTACGCCAATGAGCCGTTCGTCGACGTGATGCCGGCTGGTAGCCACCCGGAAACGCGCAGTGTGCGTGGTGCGAACGTCTGCCGTATCGCGGTTCATCGTCCGCAGGATGGCGATCTGGTGGTGGTGCTTTCCGTGATCGACAATCTGGTCAAGGGTGCGTCGGGTCAGGCAGTGCAGAACATGAACATCCTGTTCGGGCTGGATGAGCGTCTGGGTCTGTCCCACGCGGGCATGCTGCCGTAACAGCTGTTCTTGCTCGGTAAAAAGGCCCGTTTGACGGGCCTTTTTGCATTCTGATCGGTTGATCAGGTTTATTGATATACCGTAACAATAGTTGACCGATTTTCTAGGACAAGCGGATAATGCGCGTCATCACGCATTATGGCGGCGTAACGCCGGGAGATAGTCAGCATGAGCGTCGAATCCTTCACCCCCACGGCTTTGCAATTCACTCAAGGTGCCGCGCACAAGGTGAAGAGCCTGGTCGATGAAGAGGGGAATGATCGCTTGAAGCTGCGCGTATTCGTTACGGGCGGCGGTTGTTCAGGGTTTCAGTACGGCTTCACCTTCGATGAAGATGTGGCCGAGGACGATACCATTGTCGAGCGCGAAGGCGTCAGTCTGGTAGTCGATCCGATGAGCTTCCAGTACCTGGCGGGTGCCGAGGTGGATTACCAGGAAGGTCTGGAAGGTTCGCGTTTCGTGATCAAGAACCCGAATGCCACCACTACTTGTGGTTGCGGCTCCTCGTTCTCGATCTGATCGCGCTTCACCGTACACAACAAAACGCCGCAGAACCTCACGGTTCTGCGGCGTTTTGTTGTCTGGGTTTTGTCAGTTGGGGTAGATGGCGCCGAGTACGCGAAGGCCTTTGGCGCCGGTAACGCTCGGGCGATTGCCGGCGACCCCTTCCAGACAGCAATGGGCCAGCCAGGCGAAGGCCATGGCCTCGACCCAGTCCGGATCGACGCCGTGGGTCGACGTGCTGGCGACCTTGGCGTTCGGTAGCAGCCCGGCCAGGCGATTCATCAGTGTGGCGTTGTGAGCACCGCCACCGCAGACCAGCAATTCCCGAGTATCGGATTGAGCGCTTTGCAGTGAGTCGACGATTGTCCGTGCGGTGAGCTCCAGCAGCGTTGCTTGTACGTTCTCCGCCGGAAACGCTGGCAGGCGCGAAAGATGCTGCTCCAGCCAGGGCAAGTTGAAGACCTCACGACCGGTACTCTTGGGGCCTTGGGTCACGAAAAACGGATCGCTGAGCAAGGCTTTCAGCAGGGTCGGTTCAACCTTGCCGCTGGCTGCCCACTGCCCGTTGCGGTCGTAGTTCTCACCCCGTTGCTGATGAATCCAGGCATCCATCAGCACATTCCCCGGCCCACAGTCGAAACCGGCTACAGGCTTGTTCGGCTCGATCAGACTGAGATTGCTGAAACCGCCGACATTCAGGACTGCGCGGTTACCGGTACGCTCTTCGAACAACGCTTCATGAAAGGCAGGAACCAGCGGAGCGCCTTGGCCGCCGGCGGCTACATCGCGGCTACGGAAGTCGCTGACGACGGTGATGCCGGTCAGCTCGGTCAGCAGGGCAGGGTTGCCGATCTGCACAGTGAAGCCGCGTGCAGGTTCGTGGCGAATGGTCTGGCCGTGGCTGCCGATCGCGCGAATGGCTTCAGGCTTGAGCTCTTGCTTTTCAAGGAGAGTACGGATTCCTTGCGCGGCGAGCTTCACCCAGTTTTGCTGGGCAATTGCCGAGCGGGCGATTTCGTCAGGGCCGCTGGCGCACAAGCCAAGCAGCTCGGCGCGCAGGGTGTCAGGCATGGGTATGTAGTGTGTGGCGACCAGGTTGATCGCCGAGGATTGCTCGATCAGGGCGATGTCCAGCCCGTCGAGACTGGTGCCGGACATCACGCCGATATACAGAGCCATGACTTAACGTTTGCTCGAAGCCAGCATGGTGGCCTTTTCCTGGTCCATGCGAGCCATCAATGGCTGGCTCTGCGCCAGGAAGCGAGCGCGTTCGGATTTGGCGATCGGGTCGGCCATCGGCAGTTTCTGGCCCAATGGATCGACGTGAACACCGTTGACCTGGAACTCATAGTGCAGATGCGGACCGGTGGACAGGCCAGTGGTGCCGATGTAACCGATCACCTGGCCTTGTTTGACAGTCCCGCCGGTCTTCACGCCCTTGGCGAAACCCTGCATGTGGCCATACAGCGTACGGTACGTGTTTCCATGCTGGATGATCACGGTGTTGCCGTAACCGCCGCGACGGCCGGCCAGCAGCACTTTGCCGTCACCGGCAGCCTTGATTGGTGTACCGCGCGGCGCGGCGTAGTCAACGCCTTTGTGAGCGCGGATCTTGTTGAGGATCGGGTGTTTGCGACCCATGGAAAATTTCGAGCTGATGCGGGCGAAATCTACCGGTGTGCGGATGAACGCCTTGCGCATGCTGTTGCCGTCGGCCGTGTAGTAGCTGCTGTTGCCCTGTTTGTTGGTGTAACGCACCGCAGTGTAAGTCTTGCCGCGGTTGGTGAAGCGGGCGGACAGGATCGGACCGTTGCCAACAGCTTTGCCGTTGACCACTTTCTGTTCATAGATCACATCGAACTCATCGCCCTGGCGGATATCCTGGGCGAAATCGACGTCGTAACCAAAGACACTGGCCATGTCCATGGTCAGGCTGTGGGACAGACCTGCGCGGGCGGCGGACTGCGACAGCGAGCTGTTGATCACGCCGTGTACATAAGCAGTGCGGACAGTCGATTTGGCAGTAACGCGGTTGAATACATAACCCTTGTCGTTCTTGGTCAGGGTGATGGTTTCAACGTCGCTGACCTTGGTGTGCAGGTTGGTCAGTTGGCCCTGTGGATTCAATTCGAATTCGAGTTTCTGGCCATGTTTGAGCTGACTGAATTGCTTGGCTTGTTTATCGCTGGCCAGCACTTCATGAACGGTCGCGGCCGGAAGGCCGACTTTCTCGAACAGTGTAGAAAGCGTATCGCCCTTGGAAACGAGCACTTCCCTGTGATTTGGAGCCTTCTTTTCTTCGACGGCCGGCGTAGGCGCAGGTGCGGCCTGAGCCGTTTCCTGCGTCTCTTCGGCGCTGTTTTCGATCTGAGCGAAAGGGGAAGCTACGGACTCATTTGTGGCTTGGACTGCGTCGGCAGCGTCTTGATCTTGTGTCAGTTGTTCAGCAGGACTTTCCAGTTCAAGGCTCAGCGTTGTCTTTTTGGCTTCGACATCACTGGATGGAAACACCAGGAGCGCCAGACTGAGAAGGGCGGCGATCCCACTTGCGGCGAGCAGGTGGGTCTTCGGGTAAAGCGGTGGCGCTTTAGACGGTTCAGTGGTCATAAGTAATTTGACTTTGAAAAAGATGAATTGGAAAAGATGAATGACATGATGAAGATGAAATAACTGTATAAAATATAACCAAATCATCTCTGAAGCAAGTCTACGGACGCCCTGTCTGTGGATTGACGTCCGTGCGCCGGGCAAAACTTGTATTTGGTGCGCGATCTTGTATGGTTGGTTCCCTTTGAATCTGAGCCTTGCGGGTCTGTTATGAAGTCGGTTGAAGAGCAGCTAGCGCTGATTAAACGTGGTGCGGAAGAACTGTTGGTCGAGTCCGAGCTTATCGAAAAGCTCAAGCGTGGCCAGCCGCTGCGAATCAAGGCCGGCTTCGATCCAACTGCGCCTGATCTGCACCTTGGTCACACTGTGCTTATTAATAAGCTGCGCCAGTTCCAGGAATTGGGGCATCAGGTGATCTTCCTTATTGGTGATTTCACCGGGATGATTGGTGACCCGAGCGGCAAGAGCGCCACGCGTCCTCCGTTGACCCGTGAGCAGGTTCTGGAAAACGCCGAGACCTACAAGACTCAGGTGTTCAAGATTCTTGATCCGGCGAAAACCGAAGTCGCGTTCAACTCCACCTGGATGGATCAGATGGGGCCTGCGGACTTTATTCGTCTGACTTCGCAATACACCGTCGCTCGTATGCTCGAGCGTGATGACTTTGACAAGCGCTACACCACCAACCAGCCGATCGCCATTCATGAATTCCTCTATCCGCTGGTTCAGGGTTATGACTCTGTAGCATTGCGCGCTGACGTTGAGCTGGGTGGTACCGATCAGAAGTTCAACCTGCTGATGGGGCGTGAGCTGCAGCGTGGTTATGGGCAGGAAGCGCAGTGCATTCTGACGATGCCATTGCTTGAAGGTCTGGATGGCGTGAAGAAGATGTCCAAGTCGCTGGGCAACTACGTCGGTATCCAGGAAGCACCGGGTGTCATGTACAGCAAGCTGGTTTCGATTCCCGATGCGTTGATGTGGCGCTACTTCGAATTGCTCAGCTTCCGTTCGATGGATGAGATAAACGCTTTCCGCGCCGATGTTGAAGCGGGTGCTAATCCGCGTGATATCAAGATCAAGCTGGCTGAAGAGATTGTTGCGCGCTTCCATGGTGAAGAGGCTGCAGTCAATGCTCACCGTGGTGCGGGTAACCGTATGAAGGATGGCGAGCTGCCGGATGATCTGCCAGAGGTCGAGTTGACTGCGGTTGAGGATATGCCGATTGCTGCTGTTCTTAATAAGGCGGGTCTGGTGAAAAACTCGGCGGCTGCTCGTGATCTGCTGGCTTCCGGTGGTGTGCGTGTAGATGGCGAGGTGGTTGATCGTTCCTTTATATACGTACTGGGTGCGACGCACGTTTGTCAGGCGGGCAAGAAAGCTTTTGCACGGATTACGCTGAAATCTGAGTAAAGTTGAAATAAGGGGTTGACGGCAGATTCTGAGTCTCTATAATTCGCCCCACTTCCGGCGCAGTCGAAACGGAAAACTCCTTGAAATTCAATGAGTTAAGTAGGTTTCGAAGGCGGGTCGCTTCAGTTCATCGAAGCCTGGAAAGCGTTGGAAATGCCGGTTTGCTG